>DATHQH010000143.1:0-15664 GCA_035482895.1 Alloacidobacterium sp.
GCAGATGCGATCGACGAAATTTGCCGTTTTTCTTGTCGCCGGATTTCTGGCCGGATGCCAGCAGCAATCGAAGACAACCGATCAGGGAGCCGCAGCACCTTCTGGCTCCGGTTACACCTTCGAACGCGGCTTCCCAACCTCCGACACTGCGCAGAAGGCATACGATGACATCGATCTGAACCGCGCCATCGAAGCCTACCGGTTCTTCTATCCCACCGTCTCCGGGGCCGCTATGTTCAAAGGCAATGCGAAGCTCGAAATCATCCCCAACAAAGTCTTCGGCACGCTGGACACCCAGCCGAAGCACGTCGGCTTCACCCTCAACTCCGACACCCCATACGCACCACTGCTGCTCGATCTATCCCAGGGCCCCATGGTCGTCGAACTCCCCGCCGGCCCGCTCATCTGCATCGCCATGGACATCAACCAGCTCTGGGTCACTGACCTCGGCCTGCCCGGCCCAGCGGCCGGCAAGGGAGACAAGGTCGTCTTCCTTCCGCCCGGCTATAAGGACAAGCCTCCTGCCGGGTACCGCGTCGCAACGTCGCCCTCGAACAAAATGCTCGTCGGGGTTCGTTCGCTTCCGGTCAACGGCGACGTACCCGGCGCCATCGCTCGCATCAAGACGGTAAAGGTCTATCCCCTCAAGCCGATTGCCGGATGGTCCGCACCCACATGGCTCGATCTGACACCGATTCCGCAGGACACCACACCGCTTGCATGGGAGAACAACATGCAGTACTGGCGCGAGTTGGCTGAGGTCATCAACAGCGAGCCCGCCAATCCGCGTTTTCACAATATGTATGGCCTGCTCGCCGCGCTTGGCATCGAGAAGGGCAAGCCCTTTGAACCTGATGCCCGCATGACCGGCATCCTCGAAAAAGCTGCAAAGATCGGCAACGCGCAGATGCGCGTCGTGTCCTTCGGCGACCGTCGTCCGGACCGCATCGTGTGGCCCGACCGCAAGTGGGAGTGGGCCGCGCTGCGCTTTGAAGACGGAGACTTCAACACTGCCAACTACGCCGATCTACACGCGCGCGAAAAGTGGTTCTATCAGGCCATCGGAGCTTCACCCGCGATGTTCAAACGCGATCCAACGGCAGGCTCCCTCTACTGGCTCGGTCTACGCGACGCAACTGGCGCTACCCTCGACGGCGGCAAGGCCTACAAGTTGACTGTGCCCCAGCCCGTGCCTGGCAAACTCTTCTGGTCCATCACCGTCTACGACACCGACACCCGAAGCCAGGTCCAGACCGACCAGGGCAAAGCCGCTCTCCGCTCTCTCTTCGAGCTGAAGAACGTCTCCACCGCCCAGCCCACTGACCTCTACTTCGGCCCCACCACCCCCGCCGGACACGAAGGCCAGTGGATCAAAACCATCCCCGGCAAAGGCTGGTTCGTCTATTTCCGCGTCTACGGCCCCGAGCAAGCCGCCTTCGACGGAAGTTGGAAGCTGGGGGATTTCGAAGAGGTCAAATGAGTTGAGCTCGCGGACAGCGATACGGACTTTTTTAACTTGTCCGGGTGACGGGCACCTTGGACACCTGGGTAGGCGAGGAATCAACCGGATCGATTTGAAATCGTCACTACGAGTAACTTACGACTCAGGTATTTCAGTTATTGCAAAATCGGGCTACTAAGAGCCAGTTGTGCGATAAGGTAAACTCACCCTTTATCCCTTCCGTCTATTCCTTTGCATGGAACAAATTGCAACGAGTGAGTTAACGCACTTGGCGCGAGAGCAGGCGGTGCTTGGCCTCGCGGATTTTGACGAGGTCGTGCGGCTGTACCGTCCGCGTGTCTTCCGGTTTCTGCTGGCATCGCTGCGCGACCGCGATGCGGCGGAGAACCTGACACAGGACTGCTTTCTCAAGGCATATATGGGCCGGGCGCATTTTCGCGGCGACTCCAGCCTGAGCACGTGGCTCATGAAAATCGCCATGAACCTGGTGCGGGACTATTTGCGCAGCAAGCGCCTGCGCTTCTGGACGAAGACGCGCGAAACGGCGCTCGATCCTGTGGATGTAAGCGACTGGGTTCCGGACGGGCGCAGCTCTCCGGAGGCGGAATTTATCGCGCGCACGCAGGTAAAAAGCATCTGGGAGACGGTGAATCAGCTTCCGCCAAAACAGCGCAACGTGTTTGTCCTGCGTTTTGTGGAAGAGATGGAGTTGAAGGAGATTGCAGAAACGACGGGAATGAACCCAAGTACGGTGAAAACACATCTGTACCGCGCGCTGGCTGCGGTGCGGGCAAGTGCAGGAGGCAAAGCATGACGAAGGAAACCACAAACCGGCAGGTGCAGGAGATGTATCCGGAGAGCGACGCGGCAACCAAGCGCGATCTGGAAGGGCTGGCGAACTCGATCAGCCAGTTTCGCGCGGCGGTTCGTCATATTGCGGAGCGGCAGGGAGAGCAGACGCAGCAGGTGGCTTGGCAGCTCGATCAGGCGCGGCAACGTCGAAAGTCAACGCAGAAACGCATCATGCTCGAGTGGGCCGTCGCGACGACCACTGCTATCGTGCTGTGCTTGACCATGCTGGTGCCGACCGTCGGATACTACCGCAACCATGCGACGCAGTTGCGGGCGCAGCAGCAGGAGCAGCTTTTGAAACAGCGCGAGGCGGATACAGCGCTGCTTGACCAGGTGACGAGCGAATTGTCCGAAGCGGTGCCGGATTCAATGCAGCCGCTGGCGGAGATGGATGTGGACTACGCAAGCGATACGACATCGACAGGGAAAACGGAGAAGAAGAATGCGAAAAACTAGAAAAATTGCAGGGTTGGCACTTTTAATTGGGATATACCTTGGGGGACTCGGCCTGGAAAGCAGGGCGGTGGCGCAGGACGGAAATCCCGGACCGCCTCCGATGGAACGGACCTTTCAGGGCAGGATGCATGGGCGGTGGTGGAACGACCCGAAAGTCGCTCAGCAGATTGGGCTGACCGCGGACCAGCAGAAAAAGATGGACGACATCATGCAGCAGAACCGGCTCAAGCTGATTGACCTGAATGCCTCGCTGCAGAAGCAGGAAGCCATTATGCATCCGCTGATGGAAGCCGATCAGCCGGATGAAGGCAAGATTCTGGCCCAGATTGACGCCATTGCTCAGGCGCGCGCCGAGCTGGAAAAGGGCAATGCCCGCATGCTGTTTGGCATCCGGCAGGTGCTGACGGCCGAACAGTGGAAAAATCTAAGGGAACTGCGGGCGCAAGGATCGCGTTCATGGGGTCGCGATGGCGATCGCAGCGGCTGGAGCAGACGGGGGCCGGGAGGGCCGCCGCCGGATGGAAATGGCTCAGCACCTGCACCGCAGATGCAGTAGCTGAAACGGCAACCTGGAAGGGAGCGGTTTCGACCGCTCCCTCTTTTTGTGCAAAGTGTTTTCTGAAGTAAATTCAGCCACTTCCGCTCCTGAATCAAGGAAAGGGAAAAGATCCCGCGTGGGATCGTGTTGCTGAGAGTCTTCGCGGTTTTGCACCTAAAAATTGACGGGCTGGCCCGCAAATTTCAGCTCGGACCAATGTCCGCACCCACCAAAATCCAGCTAGTTGGAGTTTTGCGCCTGAAAGGCGCGTTCCGCTGGACGCGCAGTCCCTTTATAATCGCACGTGCAGATTATGGAGAACTCAACCCACACTCCGGAGCCTCGCCTGGTGATGGATATTACCGACATCATGGCGATTTTGCCGCACCGTTACCCGTTTCTTCTGATCGATCGCGTGATCGAGATGGAGCGAAAGAAGCGGATTGTTGCCATCAAGAATGTGTCTATCAATGAGGCTTTTTTTCAGGGACACTTTCCAAACTTCCCGATTATGCCTGGGGTCCTTGTGATCGAAGCAATGGCGCAGGCTGGTGGGGCGCTTTTGTTGACGGAGATCCCTGACCGCGACAGCAAGCTAATGGTCTTTACGGGAATCGAACGGGCGAAGTTTCGTCGTCCGGTGGTACCGGGAGACCAGCTGCGGCTCGAGATCAATGTGCTGCAGTGGAAGACGCGAGCTGTGCGCCTGGAAGGAAAGGCCACGGTTGACGGCAAGCTCGCCTGCGAGGGGACGGTGATGTGTCAGCTCGTGCCGCGGCGACGCCAGGAAGCTCCATCTGAGGCGCCTGCGCTGGCTGCGGTGACCGAAGAGTGAGCATTCATCCAACAGCGATTGTGGCGGCAACGGCGGTGATCCCGGAGTCGTGCACGATCGGCCCCTACTGCACGGTTGGCTCCGATGTGGTGCTGGGAGAAGATTGCGAGCTGGTCTCGCACGTCGTGCTGGACGGACGCCTGAAGGCGGGTGCGCGGAACCGGTTTTATTCCTTCGCCTGTGTGGGGATTGCGCCGCAGGATCTGAAATACAAGGGGGAGCCCACGGGAGCGACGCTGGGCGATGAGAACGTCATCCGCGAGAGCGTGACCATTTCACGCGGGACGGCAGGGGGCGGCGGAAACACCCGCGTAGGCAGCCATTGCCTCATTATGGCGTACACGCATATCGGGCACGACAGCGTGATCGGCGACCATTGCATTCTGGCCAACGCAGCGACTCTGGCCGGGCATGTGACCGTTGAGGACTACGCCACGGTGGGCGCGCTCAACCAAGTGCATCAGTTCTGTCGGATTGGCAAATATTCCTATACAGGCGGTGGAACCACCATTACGCAGGACGTGCTGCCGTATTCGCTGACCTCGGCCAGGCGGGAGACGCATGCTTACGGGTTGAATAAAGTAGGCCTGGAGCGGCGAGGCTTCGATCGCACACGGTTGCGGGCAATTCAGCATGCGTATAAGTATCTGCTGGCTGCGAAGATGAACACCTCGCAGGCTCTGGAAAAGCTCCGGAGCGAGGGCATCGCTACGGAGGATGTCGCCTATCTGGTGGAGTTTGTCGCGAAGTCTGAGCGTGGAGTGTTGAAGTAGTTCCGTTATGAGGCTCGGATTGATCGCCGGAAATGGCCGCTTTCCCTTCCTGCTGCTGGATGCAGCGCGCGCGCATGGGCTGGAAGTCGTCGTCGCCGCGATTAAAGAGGAGACGGACCCTGAGATGAATACACGCGCCGCAGCCGATCCTGGCGTGCGCGTGTACTGGCTTTCGCTGGGTGAGCTGTCCAAGCTGATCGACACATTCCACGCGGAAGACGTGGCCCGCGCAGTGATGGCCGGGCAGGTAAAGCACAAGCAGATCTTTTCGAGTATTCGCCCCGACTGGCGGTTGGCGAAACTACTGCTTTCTCTGCGCACGAAAAATACCGATATGCTGCTCGGCGCAGTCGCCAAAGTATTAGGCGATGAGGGCATCGAGCTGATCTCCTCCACCGCGTATCTGGAGCCGTTATTGGCCAAGGCCGGAGTTTTGACGGACCGTGCGCCAACGGATCAGGAAAGAAAAGACATTGCGTACGGACGCGCAGTGGCAGATGGCGTCGCCGGATACGACATCGGTCAGACGGTTATTGTTGCCAGCCAGGCTTGTGTGGCCGTTGAAGCCATGGAAGGCACGGATGCAGCCATCGAGCGCGCCGGCGCGATCATGCGGACGATGGCTGCCGAAGGCGATGCCTCCACATTCGATCGAAGCCTGACGGTGGTGAAGGTCGCCAAGCCGAAGCAGGACATGCGTTTCGATGTGCCCGTGATTGGCCTGAAGACGATCGAATCAATGCAGCATGCGCAGGCGACTTGCCTCGCGATTGAAGCGGATAGAACACTGATTTTTGACCGGGACACAGTCCTTTTGCGTGCGAACACAACGGGCATTGCGATTGTCGCTGTAGAGCGCGGATAATGAAGAGACCCCTAAAGGAGGGTGATCCGCGTGTCAAAGATTTCGATCGTTTTGCTTACCGCAGTTGTGGTCATAGGTGCAGGTCTTCTCGCAGTGCGCGGCTTTGCCGCCGACGAATCGGCGCTGCCGCAGGTGGGTCAATTGGCGCCCAATTTCACGCTGAACTCACAGGAAGGCAAGCCGGTCAGCCTTGACGCCTTTCGCGGTAAATGGGTCGTGCTGTACTTCTATCCAAAGGACATGACAACCGGCTGCACCATTGAAGCGCACAACTTCCAGCGTGACCAGGAGAAGTTTCAGAAGGTGAATGCGGTGATCCTCGGTGTGAGCGTGGACTCGGTCGACAGCCACAAGCAGTTCTGCGCCAAGGACGGACTCAATTTCACGCTGCTGAGCGATGAGGACAAGAAAGTCGTCGCGCAATACGGCTCGCTTGCAAACTATATGGGAATGAAGATCGCCAATCGCAACACCTTCCTGATTGACCCGCAGGGCAAAATCGTGAAGGTCTGGACGAAGGTCGATCCTTCTCATCACAGCGAAGAGGTATTGACTGCTCTGAATCAAATGCAACACTAGATCTATGGAAAATCAGACAGTGCAGGGATTTATGGCGGGTTGCGATGCAATCCGCCATTCGCTTTTGGGAGTGCCGGAAGACGCGGCTGGACTGCCGTGGCGGGAAGGCGCCTGGACGCGCAGGCAGGTGCTCGGACACATGATCGATTCTGCCGTGAACAACCACCAGCGCTTTGTGCGCGCCGCACTCGACGGCAGTTATACCGGGCCGTTCTATGCGCAGGAAGGTTGGGTGGCCGCGCACGGATATGATGAGATGCCGTGGCCGACACTGCTCGGCTGGTGGCAGACCTACCACGAGATGCTCAAGGCGGTCGTTGAGCGCATCCCGGCCGATAGACTGGAGGCTCCATGCCGCGTAGGCAGTAACGAGCCGGTGACACTTCGATTCCTCATCGAAGATTACATCGCGCACCAACAACATCATCTGGCGCAGATCCTATGCCCGTCCTGAAGGGAGTGGTCGTCTCCGGGATGGGGAATTTTTCCCACTGGCTGGAAAAGCTGGAGAGCTTCTACACGCAGAAGACAGGCATGCAGTTTTTCCCGGGCACGCTGAACCTTCGTCTGGACGAGCCATATTCGCTGCCCGCAGACGTTCTCCGCTTAGAGAAAGAGGAATATGGGGGCGCCGTGTCGGTGAGCATGGTGCGTTGCCGGATCTTCGGCAGGCCTGCATTTCTTCTGCGAACGGACGCAAATGAATCGGGCCGCGGGCATCATCCGAAAAACATCATCGAAATCGCGACCGATATCAAGCTGCGCGACCATTATCGGCTTCACGATGGAGACATCGTAGAGGTAGATATAGAAATGCAGCGCGAATGATGCAATCGAAGTACAGACGCAAAAAAGCCCGGCGCTGAGCCGGGCTCTTTTGCTTGCCTTGGAACTACGGGTTACTTCTTGGTTGCCTTTTTCGTTGCCTTCTTTGCTGCCTTCTTTGCAGGAGCCTTTTTCACTGCCTTCTTTGCTGCTTTCTTTGCAGGAGCCTTCTTAGCTGCTGCCTTCTTTGCTGCTTTCTTCACTGCCAAAGTAGTACCTCGTTTAGTTGGTTTTGTACCGCTGGCGCTCTTCTTCTTACTGGCTGCGGATTTTTTCACAGCCTTACCGCCGCTACGAGCGCCCTTACTGCTGGACTTAGCGGCAGACTTCTTTGCGGCTTTTTTAGCCGGAGCTTTTTTGGCGGCCTTTTTCGCAGGGGCCTTCTTGGCTGCTTTCTTGGCCGGCGCTTTCTTAGCAGCCTTTTTGGCTGGCGCCTTCTTTGCAGGAGCCTTCTTAGCCGGTGCCTTTTTCGCAGCAGCCTTTTTTGCCGGTTTCGCGGGCGTCGCCACAATTACTTCTTCGGCTATATTCCGTGGTTCTTCAAATGCTTCTGCTTTTTCGTCGTCGATGTCATCGATGTCGTCATCGTCAGAGGAGATGGAGATGCTTACTTCCTCTTCTTCCTCGTCTTCACCGAAACCATCTTCCACTTCTTCTGAGTAATCATCCGTCTCAGGTTCAAATTCACCATCGTTCTGCGCGTAAAGTTTGCGATCGTCCTGCATGAAAATGCCCTCCGGCTTCGGTGCCTGTTTTCCGTTCTACCACAGAGCACGCATTTCTGTGTGCCTGCCCTGCGGCGCGGATTATAGCAACAGCATGCAACGGCTTGCCAATGAACGCAAGTAATTAGTGAGTGTCACGGGTTGGTTTTCTTCTCCCTGACCGATGTGACGTGCGTTGAAGTGGCTGCTTTTGGAGTCGCATGCACGGGTTTCTCTTCCTGCGTTGCATGGTGAGATGCAGTTTGCGTGCTGCGCGCTGCAGCTCTTCCGCGCCGCGAACGGGATGTGGCAGAGATGCGTGCCGGTTCGGCGACATATAACTTGTGCCCCGGCGTAATGGCATTACTGCCGATGTGGTTCCAGCGTCGCAACTGGTCTACCGTGACACCAAAGCGATCGGCCACGGTGATTAACGTATCGCCGCGCTGCGTCTTATACATGCTGCTTCGCGTCGACGCCGGAGCAGCCGCGGGCGCGACAGGAATCACCAGCGAATCAACGCCGCTTAAATCTGTCGTCGAATTGAGCTGATTGACAAAAGCAATTTCGGAAGCAGAGACCCGGTACTGCCGTGCGACATCCTCGAGAGATTCGCTCGAAGAGAGAACATGAAAGCGCCAGTAACGTCGTTTCTCTTCAGGAATTTCGGCAATGCGCTTCTGAAAAAGATCCTTGCCCCCTGGCGGCAGGTGAAGATCGAACGGCTCATCGGGAGGCGTGGTCATGCGCAGCAGACTCGGATTCAGTCCGACAATTTCCTGCACGGGCGCATCGACTACGTCCGCGACGAGGCGCAGGTCGACCGCATAGTTCGTCGTTACCGTGTCCGTGACCAGCGATGGATCGGGCACAAGGTCCGTTAATCCATACTGCTTCGGGTTCTTCGCCATGATGGTGACGGCGAGGATGATAGGAACATAGTTCTTGGTCTGCTCAGGCAGGTTATTGCGGCGGTATAGCTCCCAGAAATCGGCATAGCCTGTGCGTTCGACAGCGCGCTGCACATTGCCTGCACCCCAGTTATATGCGGCCATAGCAAGATACCAGTCGCCAAGCTGGTCGTATTGCTGTTTGATCCAGCGGGCATAGGCATGCGTGGCCTTTTCCGGATCGAAGCGCTCGTCATACCATCCTGTCCGCGACAGGCCATAAGCGTTGAAAGGCATGAACTGCCACATGCCGCCTGCGCCGGAGTGCGCATTCACTGCCTGCGGGCGGAAGCCCGATTCCGCGACCGCAAGATAGAACAGGTCCTGCGGCACGCCCTCTTCTTTGAGCACGCGCTGGATCATGTCCCTGTAGCGGCCCGCCCGTGTGAGCGAGTTGACGATGGTGTTGTGGCCCTTGGTCGTGTTGCTGAAGAAATTGATATAGCTCGCAACGTAATCGTTCATGACGAGCGGCAGGTCGGACTGCGTGGTCTTCAGTTCCGCTTCGGCCTGCGCTCTGACTTTGGGATCGGCGGGGAAGGTTACATCGTTCGCGATATCGACCGGCGTATCTTCCGGGCGCTGCAGCGCCGGCTGCGTGCCCCCTTCGCGCAATGCATCGATCTCCAGCGTATTAATCGCATCGACGATGTGATCGAATTCCTCACTGAGCGCCGTATCGCTCTTGAGGTCGATGCCGCTGCGCAGCAGCATATCGACCGCGTAGTCGAAGTTGGATTTCGCTGCGGGAATGTGCCCGTCGCGATAATTGCTGATGCCCGCCTGATAGGCCTTTTCGACGCTGTCGATCAGAGATTGATCGCGTACTGAGATGGCCTGTGCTGCCGGGGCGGCCACCTGTGTCGGTTGTGCCTGCTGGCTTGTAGCGGAAGATGTTTGCGGGTCTGGTGACAAGTGGGCTGCAGCGCTCGCGTCGCAGCTTGAGAGGCAAATGATGGCCGCAACGAAAGCGGCACCTGAGAGTTTCACAACAACCATGCGTATTTCGATAGTGTCTCTGTCTAAAACTTAGAGCGGTCGATTTCCCGGGTCAAGCTCCGTACCCGCCGATGATCCCTCATGTTGCCAGTTGAGCAGGAACGCCATCAGAGCACGTCTTCTGTAATGCGAACATGTGCATCTGTGATATGGAAGCCATGCTTTTCGATGTCACTCAAGCACTCGTTCGCATTCACTCCCGCCTGGGGCTCTCCATTACGGCTCAGATCGAGTGACTTGAAGCTGTTCCATGGAGCAAATTTAGAGGGAAGATTGGCTCCCGTCGCATCCGCGGTACAACCGAACACGCGGCCAGGGCCTCTAAAAATATGAATCAGCATCCGCCTTGCTCCTCTGTTTTTCTACTATGCCTGCCGGACCGCGGCCACTCTCGTTTTTCAAACTGAGATACGATCACATTTCCTGCTTTATTGTATGGGCTGCAAGCGTCTGCACGCTACACCAGATGCGATAATAAGGCGTGAGCAAAGAAGTTTCTCTGCATCCGGCACTCCGGGAGCAGTCCTTCCCGCCTCGCGCTTTTTCTCATGGACAGCAAGCTTATCCGCAATTTCGCGATCATCGCGCACATCGATCACGGCAAATCCACGCTCTCTGACCGGCTGCTGGAGCTGACCGGCTCGCTCACCGCACGCGAAATGCAGGCGCAGGTGCTGGACGCAATGGACCTGGAGCGGGAGCGCGGTATCACGATCAAGGCGCATTCCGTGCGTATGATGTATCCGGCAAAAGACGGGCAGACATATCAGCTGAACCTGATCGACACGCCCGGCCACGTGGACTTTTCTTACGAAGTGTCCCGCTCGCTCGCATCCTGCGAAGGCGCTCTGCTGGTCGTCGATGCTTCGCAGGGGGTTGAGGCGCAGACACTTGCAAATGCGTTTCTTGCCATCAGCCACGGTCTTGAAGTCATTCCGGTCATCAACAAAATTGACCTGCCCAGTGCCGATATCCTGCGCACGCAGGAGATGATCGAGCAGGCGGTCGGACTCGATGCGACGGACGCCATTCCGGTGAGCGCCAAGACGGGCCAGGGCGTTCCTGACATTCTGGAAGCGATTGTGCATCGGTTGCCGTCACCCGCGGGAGATGCGACGGCGCCTCTGCAGGCTCTGATCTTCGATTCCTGGTTCGATTCTTATCGTGGGGTCATCGTGCTGGCGCGCGTCATCAACGGCAGGTTGCGCAAAGGAATGAAGATTCGGCTGATGTCGAATGGCAAGGTCTTCGAAGTGGAATCGCTTGCGGTGATGACACCGAAAGCAGTCGAGATCGAATCGCTTACCGCCGGCGAGGTTGGAGTCTTTTCGGCGACGATCAAGAATGTGGCAGATACGAAGATCGGCGATACGGTCACCGAAGACAGTCGCCCTGCGGCGGAGCCGCTGCCGGGCTTTGAAGACATCAAGTCGATGGTCTTCGCCGGGCTTTACACCGTAGATTCTCATGAACACACATTGCTGCGCGATGCGCTCGAAAAACTGCGTCTGAACGATTCGTCGTTCTTCTTTGAGCCGGAAAGTTCCGTTGCGCTCGGCTTTGGCTTTCGCTGCGGCTTCCTCGGCCTGCTGCACATGGAGATTATCCAGGAGCGGCTGGAGCGCGAATATAACCTGGATCTGATTACGACCGCTCCGGGCGTGCGCTACAAGATCACAATGACCGACGGCTCAACGCTCGAAGTCGATAACCCGTCGCGCTGGCCCGATCCGAGCGAAATTGAAAAGATCGAGGAACCGATCATCACGGCAACCATTCTGACCAACGAAGAATACGTGGGCGGAATTTTGAAGCTGGTCGAAGAGAAGCGGGGACGGCAGAAGAATTTTGAATACGTCTCGCCCACGCGGGTGATGCTGACCTACGAACTGCCGCTGAATGAGATCGTCCTCGATTTTTATGACCGGCTCAAATCGGTCTCACGCGGCTACGCTTCGCTGGACTATCATCTTGCCGGAACCTGGGACTCGCCCATGGTGAAGATGGACATTCTTGTCTCGGGCGAACCGGTGGATGCCCTTTCAATTATCGTTCACCGCGAATTTGCCTATGAACGGGGCAAAGCGCTGGTTTCGAAGATGCGCGAGCTGATCCCCAGGCAGCAGTTTGAGGTCGCCATTCAGGCAGCGATTGGCTCGAAGATCGTAGCCCGTGAAACTGTCACCGCCCTGCGCAAAAACGTGATCGCCAAGTGCTACGGCGGCGATATTTCCCGTAAGCGCAAGCTGCTGGAAAAACAAAAAGAAGGCAAAAAGCGCATGAAGAGGGTAGGGAAGGTCGATATCCCTCAGGAGGCTTTTCTGGCGGTACTAAAGCTCGGCGAGGAAAGCGGTCGCTAGAAACAGGCTCTGGGCTATCTCGCTCATCAATCGCAGGTTTGCGCAGTCACCGTCCTTTAACCTGACCTGTGGAAAGTGCAAATTTGGGATGAGGAATTCGCCACCACCCTCTGTAGAAGAACAATGGTACTTTGGTAACTTTTTCTTATTGAAAATAAAGAAGTTGCTGGCCAATTTTTGGTTACCTTCCAAGATTCGCAACATTTTCACGCAAGCGCGTTTAATAACGGGAATTTCTTCCACATTTTTTTCCACAGATTTATGGTGTTCGCAGGCATCTTCCAGAATGAATCCTGGCAATAAAAAAGACCCCGATACTCGGGGTCTTTTTAGCTGACTGAGAGCTTTGAATTATTGCTTTGGAGTCGTCGGATGTGGAGTGGTCGCCCGCGGGGTTGGAGCCGAAGGCGTGCTGCCCGCTGCGGGAGCTGCCGGAGCAGGAACACCCGATTTCTGGTTGTAGGCCTGGATCACAGCGGCGGAGATATCCGTTCCCTGATTGGCCCAGAGTACGGGGCTCTGTTGCGTGCTGCCATCGATGACGATAGAAAAGCCATTCTGCTGCGCGTAAGCCTGCAGGACGCCGAAAACTTTCTCGGCGAGCTGGGTATAGGTCTGCTGCAGATCCTGCTGGAAATCGTTCTGCGTATCTTCGCCCGTACGCTGGAAGGATTTTTCCTTATCGTCGATAACTTTCAGCCGGTTCTGGCGCTCGGCGTCGCTAAGGTTCGCGCCGGCGGTCTGCAGTTGCTTTTTGAGCGAGTCGATCTCATCGCTCTGTGCCTTGAGCTGAACCCGCTTGGGCTCATACTTCTTCTGCAGATCTGCAAAGTTCCGCTGGCCTTCATTGGTCTGCATGACGGCTGGCTGGAACATGATGACGGCGATTTTGGTTCCGCCTGCAGGAGCTGCCGCGGTGGTCGACGGCGCGCTGGGCGCCGGGTCTGTGGTGGCGGCGCTGCCGGCCTGGGCAAAGGCGCTGACGCCGAGCCCGGACACGAGCATGCAAACGAGTGTTAACGAACGCTTCATGGAAATCAGAAACTCCTTCGATTCTTGGGTGAGGTCGCCCGCATTTCTGTGCGGAAGCGCACTTTCGCTTCCTGGCTTTCCCGTCTGAGGCGCTTCGTGGAGCCTATTTCCGGGCCGAAAAACCAGAAAAGCAGCAGAAACACGGACAGAGGACATTTTCAGGAACTCAAGCGAATTATAGGTGGGAGGAGAGGGCAAGGTCAAACGGGAAGAGAATTAAGTGAGGGGGCAGGAACGGTTTTCGTGCCTGCCCCTCCGGTCGCTAGAAGGTCGTACTGACCGTGAGACGGAATGTTTTGTTCGGCTCTCGCAGCTCAAAAAGCGAGCCGTAGAGCTGCTGGGACTGAGCATAGCTGTAGTCGCCGGCACCGCCTGCGGGGAACATGCTGCGCGTGATCAGGTTCTCACCGTTGATGGTGTCATACAGCCGTAACGGGTTGTAGGCGTAGTAGATACGGAAAGGCGCGTTGATAATCGGCATCATGACCGAAATCTGTGCGCCGATGGACATGCGCGGTACATAGTTCGTACCCGGGATGGGACGGATATTGCGGTCAAACTGAATCTGTTGACCTCCCACGCAGGCGCCGTTGATGTAGTTCGGGCAGCCATAAAGGGGCGAATTCAGAATATCGAAGCCTTCCGGGCTTTGTCTGAGCTGACCGCTGTTCAAGGCCATATTCATGCCGAAGTCGTCGAAGATCTCGAGCGCGGCGGTGCGGCCCACGAGGGGGATGCGGTATTCGACGTTGCCTGTGAACTGCGTATCGCCGCCGATGGGGCCAATACCATACACGGGGATGGGAACCTGCACGCACTGGTTTGTCTGCGGATTAGTGGGATCGCGTGGTACGCAGCTGCCGTCCGGGTTGGTGAGGTTGAAGAGCACCTTGGTTGGGACGAAACCGTACGGTGTTGCCGTGCGCAGATCGAAGCCGCGGATTTCGCCTTCACCACCGCCGTAAAAGCGGTTGAAGGGAGGCGCCACGTCGCCGCTGATGCCCTGGATGTAGTTGGCCTGAATGCGGTAGCCAAGGATATTCCGGCCTTCGTTGTTAAACTTGAACCACTTGATGGGGCGGAATTGCTTGTATTCCACAATGGGGCTGATGTAGCGAACGTTGCCCCAAAGCCCGGCAAGCTGCAGCGCAGAGGAGAACGATGAGCCGGTGCGCGGCATGTAGGACGAATCCAGAGTGTTCCAGGTGTAGCTGAAGGAGACCATGCTGCTCACGATGCCATCGAGCGAGTTCTGGCCCTGGATGCCGCTGCGGAAAGCAAGGGTCTGGAAGAGGTTCTGCGACGCGGCGCTGAATGCCGTGACTGACGACCGATTGAGCGTATAGGTAACGCCTAGCCGCTTAAACGAGTGGCGAATGGGGTAGGCGGCTGATACCGTGAAGCCCGTGGTGGACTGATTGTAGTTCTGCGTGAGCGAGTTCACGGCGGCCGTGGTGTTTGCGTCCGCGCCGGTGACGTTGTAGGCCTTGGCGGCGTTAAAGTCCGTCTTCTGTGAGTAGATCTGGAAGCCCAGGCTGACCGGCCGGTTGTGCAGATATGGCTCATTGAAGCCGAAGAGCAGGTTGCGCGACAGATTGCCGGCGCTTGCCTGCACGCTGAGCGTCTCACCCAGGCCGAGGAAGTTGTTGGTCTGATAGTTAAGTCCGATAAAGGTGCCGGACAGGCCGCTGACGCCGCCGTTCAGGCCAATGGAGTTCTTGCCCTTTTCGTGCACTTTCAGGAGCAGGTCGACGGTGCCGTCTTCGGGATTCTGGTGCGTCTCGGAGTCCTGGTCTACCTTGATGGGATCGAAGTAGTCGAGCTGATTCAGACGCAGGATGCTCAGTTCCCAGAGGTGACTGTTATAAATCTGGCCTTCTTCGAGCGCGAGCTGGCGGCGGATCACGAAGTCGCGGGTCACCGTGTTGCCCTGAAACTCGATCCGCGAGACATAGAAGGGCTTGCCTTCTTCGAGATCGACGACAAAGGAGACGGTCTTCTTGTCGTCATCGATGGACGGCGTAGGCGAGGCCGAAAAATTGATGTACCCTAACTGGCCGTATGCTTTCTGCAAATTATTCAGACCCTTGCCGAAGGCGGTGTAGTTGAACCAGTCGCCATCCCGCATGGGGAACTGTGCGCGAAGCGCTCTGAGATTGGCGTCAGGAACTGCCTTGTTGCCCTTGAAGGTGATACTGCCCAGGCGGTAGCGTGCGCCTTCCTCGACGGGGATGCGAATATCGATGCGCTTGCCCCGGCGCGGACGGAAGGTGATGAATGACAGGCCGCCCTCATTGCGGATATGCGTCAGCGGGTCTGCCGTAGAGGCGCGGAAGTAGCCCCGGTCGCGGTAGGCCTGACGCACTCGCTCGCTGTCTTCTTCCAGCTTGCTGGCATCGTAGGTCCTTGCGAAGAGATTCTCAAAGATGATGGA
>DATHQH010000144.1:0-14117 GCA_035482895.1 Alloacidobacterium sp.
TCTGGACGGTTGCCGTGAGAAGTGTGGCGGCGCTCCAGAGAAGCGCCCCGGCCACTATGAGGGGCCGGCGCGGATAGCGGTCGCCCAGCCATCCCGTGAGCGGAGCCACGATCATGTAGGTAAAGAAAAAGGCTGTGGTCAACAACCCGATTTGCGCATCGTTGGCCCCAAATTCCTTTTGTACCAGCGGCTGTACACCTGGAAGTACGTAACGGTCAATGAAGTTGAACAGGTTGAGGCAGGTGAGTAAAAACAGCGCGAGTCCTGCTGTTTGTGCGGCGGATGGTTTCGCTGATTTATCAGGAATCGATGCGGGCATGCGATGAGCGCATGATATCAGCCGCTACATCCTTTTTCGATGCAGGAGCGTTATTCCCTTGCCGGCCGAGGCCAGCGTGCTTCAACGATGGTGGAAATACCACCGCGTGGACGGAAATCACCCTTAACCACGGCCCATATCGGATCGCAGGCCTTGACTATGTCTTCGAGCACCTGGTTTACGACGTTTTCCTGGAAGATGCCAAGATTGCGGTAGGCGAACAGATACTCTTTATAGGACTTTAATTCCAGGCACTGTTCTCGCGGCATGTAACGCAGCGTAATGATGCCGAAATCAGGCAGGCCTGTCTTGGGGCAGACAGATGTGAACTCTGGATCATCGATCACGATTTCGTAGGCAGGAAATTGGTTCTTCCAGGTTTCAATAGCCGGAAAAATGAAGTCGAGTCCCGCTTTTGCGTGCTCGTCAGTGTATCGTTCGGAAAGCGCCATATTTTTATTGTATGGCACATCATTTAGGCACGGATGGCATCGCGGATTCTGCCCCAAATGAGACAGGCAGATTTCCTGATGCGAACGGGCATCTTACTGAGTCTTATATACTGACTCACGGTTCCTTGATGGCGACAGCAAGAAGAACGACAACTCGTACAACATGGATTTGGGCTGGCATGGCGATCGTGCTGTTGCTTGTCTTTTATCTCGTGCACCTCGCCACGCGCACCACGTTGCCTATACGCGTGGCCGTGGTAGAACGCAGCAGCCTTAAAAGCACGACTCCAACGAATGGCAAGGTCGAGCCTACGTCAAACTTTGAGGCGCATGCCCCGTTTCCCGGCGTGGTGAAGGCGCTTTATGTCCACGAGGGCGACAAAGTTCCAGAGGGCAAGCTGCTTTTGCAGATGGATGACAGCGATGCACTTTCAAAGCTGGCCGCAGCGCTGGCAGGCTTGCGCGGCGCACAGGCCAATTATGACGCAATGATGAAAGGCGGCACACAGGAAGAACGGTTGTCGCTGGGTGGAGAACTGACCAAAGCCGAGATGGATCGCGACCAGGCTCAGCGGGACCTGGCTGCTCTGCAGAAATTGCAGACACAAGGAGCCGCATCCGCCGCTGAAATCTCTTCGGCAAAAGACCGCTTGACTGCCGCGAACAATTCTCTAGCGCTCCTTGAGAAAAAGAAGTCGTCTCGCTACGACTCGACGGACCTTGCCCACGCCAAGGCAGCACTGGACGATGCTGAAGCCGGTTACGCCGCCGCGCAGGAAGTGGTAAACCAGGCAAACGTGAAAGCTCCTTTTGCTGGAACGGTCTATTCCATCCCGGTTTCAAGGACAGAATTTGTGCAGCAGGGCGATAGACTGCTGCAGATGGCGGATCTCACGAAAATGCAGGTGCGCGCGTACTTCGACGAGCCGGAGATCGGCAAGATTCGTCAGGGAATGCCTATCTCCATCCGATGGGACGCGATGCCGGACAGGGAATGGCACGGTCACGTGGAACGTGTGCCTTCAACGATCATCACCTATGGGACACGCAACGTTGGACAGGTATTGATCGCAATCGACGATGCGGACGGTATGCTTCTCCCGAATACAAACGTGACTGTCACAGTGACAACATCCAATAAGACGGATGTGCTCAATGTTCCACGTGATGCGCTGCATACTGAACAGGGAAAATCGTATGTATACCGGGTTGTGAATGGAGCCTTGCATCGCACACCGGTAAAAGTGGATGCATTGAACCTGACGCAGGTGGAGATTGTCTCCGGCCTCAAAGAAGGCGACATTGTGGCGCTTGGCACAACAAATGGCCAATCGATCAGCGAGGGTGTCGCCGTAAAGATTGTGCGGTAAAAACGCGTGATAGCTCGAATCTTAAAACTCTGTATCGTGTATTGCTTGGTTTCAGTTGCGGCTGCGGTCGCTTTCGCGGACGTGCCTTCTTCTCAAATTCTGGACAGTGTGCGTCTAGACCTTAATCTCGGGCGGGCCGATCATGGCCTGCAAGCGCTTGACCAGGTGCTGACGCTGGAACCTCAGAATGCCGAAGCCCATAATTTGCGTTGCCGCATTTTTCTGCAGGAACAGCGCTGGAATGAAGCTGTTAATTCCTGCCAGACAGCGGTGAAGCTTGCTCCCGGAAACAGCGATTTTCGCTTATGGCTGGCGCGGGCGCTGGGCGAAAAAGCAGATCGCGTGTCGTTTATTACCGCATATAAAATGGCGAAGCAGATTCGGGAGGAGTTTGAGACAGCGGCCAGACTTGACCCGCACAATGCCGCAGCACTCTCCGACCTGGCCGAGTTCTATGTGGAAGCACCCGGGATTGTTGGCGGTGGACTGGACAAGGCGGAAAGGGTGGCACAGCAACTGGATACCTTCGCGCCCGACCGCGCGCACTACGTTCGTGCACGCATCGCCGAAAACGGAAAGAACTATCTACAGGCTGAAGCGGAGTACAAAGCTGCAATTGCCGCGGCCAAGGAACCTGCCGATGCCTGGATGAATCTGGCGTCCTTTTATCGTCGACGCCAGCGCTGGGACGACATGGTGCAGGCGGTGCATAGCGGGGTAGCAGCGGATACACAGCAAGGAGTCGCACTGGCGGATGGCGCATCGGTCCTGATTCGCGCGGGGCGCGATCTGCCGTTGGCGCGTCAGCTGCTGGAGCAATATCTGGCCTCGTCAAACAAGGCGGAAGACGCTCCTGCATTTGAGACACATGTTCAATTGGGAAAACTGCTCACCCAGCTGGGGGAGACGCAAGAGGCCCAGCAGCAGTTCACAGCGGCCCAGGAGCTGGCGAGGGATTACCAGACTGGTACACATCACGCTACAAATAGTGGCAGATAGCTTCGAAACTGAAATCCTTCTAAAAGCGAATAGAATCAAGTTTTGCAGTTTGTCACGAGGTGGCTGCCGGGTGAATCGACTACGTTGCAGATGGATCGCGTTGGGCGCTTTTGCCTTGCTCTCTTCCTTGGGAGCTACAGCGCAGGTCTCTCTCTATACCGTGGTTGACATGGCCCTCCGGAACAGCACCTCCGTACGCATAGCGCAAGCTGATGTGATGCGCGCTGCCGCCGGCCTGACGGAATCAAAAGATGCCTATATTCCGAACCTCAATTTCGGATCGAGCCTCGGATATTCTTACGGCTTTCCGCTTGGCGAGCCCTCCGTGTTCAATGTAAGCTCGCAATCGCTGCTGTACACATTTTCGCAACCGGACTACATTCGCTCAGCGCGAGCAGCGGTACAATCCGCTGAGTTCAGCCTGAAGGACGCTCGTGAACAGGTCGTCCTCGATGCGTCGCTCGACTACATTCAGCTGAATAAAGCACAGACGACTCTCGCCACGCTCGATCAGGAAAAGGAATATGCGGACAAGCTGGTCAGCATTGAGGAAGACCGCGTGCTTGCTGGAGTCGAAAACCGGATGGAGCTTACGAAGGCGAAGCTGACATCGGCGCGGATCGATCTGCAACGGATTCACTTGCAGAATGACACTGAAATGCTTCGTCAGCAGCTTGCCCATCTTACCGGTTTGCCGGCTGCAAGCTTTGTCACGAATGCCAACAGCATTCCCTCTGCGCCGCGCATTCTGCCGGAGAACGAAAAACAGCAGGCAACGATGCAGAATGCCGGAGTGCAGGCGGCACAGGCCAATGCGAAATCAAAGCAGTACGTGGCCTTTGGCGATGCCCGGCAGATCTTCCGGCCGCAATTTTATGCCGGGGGCAACTACAGCCTGTTTGCAAAATTCAACAACTATAACGAGTTCTATCAGCACTTCCAGTACAACAACTTTGATATCGGTGTTCAGATCAAAGTTACGCTTTTCGACGCTGCGATCAAGGCCAGAGAGCGCCGATCTGCGGCCGATTTCGCACGCGCGTCGGCACAAGCTGACCAGGCGCGCGATACGACAAATGAGCAGATTTTCCAGCTGCAAAAGAGCCTCACTGAACTGGCGGCGCAGCAGCGAGTTACACAACTACAAGCAGAACTGGCGCAGGATCAATTGGATGTGATTGCAACACGGCTTGCCGACGGCTCCGGCTCGCCTGGTTTGGCTCCGTTAACCCCGAAAGATGAGCAGCAGGCCCATATTGAAGAGCGAGAGCGCTACGCGGATGTGCTCGACGCAAATTACGCGGTTCTGCGCGCGGAACTGAGCTTGCTGCGCTCCACGGGCAGCATCGAAGACTGGGCGAAATCGGGCGCGAAATAATCCACAAAATGCGCACTTCATGCCGATTCGCGTAAGTGCCTGTAGGGGATGACGATAGACGCTGCGGAAGCCTGGAACGTATTTGCGCTGGTACCTCAAAACTGATGTGAACCTGCTCCGGATGTTACACTTAGACATACGCTATGCCCCTTAAAACATTGTTTCTGAACCCGCCCTCGTTTGAGAATTTCGATGGTGGCGCCAGTTCGCGCTGGCCAGCCACGCGTGAGATTGAGTCCTATTGGTACCCGGTATGGCTCGCATATCCCGCCGGCATGCTGGAAGGGTCGCGTCTGCTGGACGCACCGCCGCATCATGTGACAGCGCCAGAGACTATCGAAATTGCCAAAGGCTACGAGTTTCTTGTCCTTTTCACCAGCACTCCTGGATGGACAGGCGACCAGAAGTTGGCGGAAGCGATTAAGCGGGCCAACCCGTCGATTCGCATTGCCTTCGTCGGGCCTCCAGTCACGACTTCGCCGGACCGCGCACTGAACGAGTGCGAGGTGCTGGACTTTGTTTGCCGCCGCGAATTTGATTTCTCCGTCGTTGAATATGCCAATGGCAAGCCGCTGGACGAAATCCTCGGCATCAGCTATCGCAAGGACAGCAAGGTCGTGCACAATCCCGACCGCCCGCAGGTAGATAACCTGGATGCGATGCCCTGGGTTACGGACATCTACGCGCGCGATATGGACGTGACCAAGTACAACGTTCCGTTTCTGCTGCATCCGTATGTTTCGCTTTACTCAACGCGGGGCTGCCCGGCGCAGTGCACCTTCTGCCTCTGGCCGCAGACGCTCTCGGGCCATGCTTGGCGCAAGCGGTCTACTGATGACGTTGCCGCCGAGATGGCGCACGCGAAGGAACTCTTCCCTCACGTGAAGGAATTCTTCTTCGACGACGATACCTTCAACATTCAGAAGGCACGCACCATTGAGCTGTGCGCCAAGCTTAAGCCGCTCGGGCTGACGTGGTCGTGCACTTCGCGCGTCACAACAGATCGCGAAACGCTCAAGGCCATGCGCGAAGCCGGCTGCCGTTTGCTGATTGTCGGCTACGAATCAGGCGATCCGCAGATTCTCAAGAACATCAAGAAGGGTGCCACGGTCGAGCGTGCCCGCGACTTTACGCGCGACTGCCACGACCTCGGCCTGACGATTCACGGCGACTTTATCCTTGGGCTTCCGGGCGAAACAAAGGAATCGATTCGCAACACTATTAACTTTGCCAAGAGTCTGGATGTCGAGACGATCCAGGTTTCGATCGCGCATGCCTATCCGGGCACGGAGTTTTACGAATTCGCCCGCGAGCATGGCTTCATCATCAACAACGGGGCCATGGTGGACGACCAAGGCCATCAGCTGGCTCACATTGAATACCCCGGACTGCCGACGGAATACGTGCTCGAAATGGTGCATCGCTTCTACGATGAGTACTACTTCCGTCCTAAAGCTGCGTGGCGCGTGGTCAGCAAGGCCATTGTGAACCGCGATCTTCCGCGTCTTTATACCGAAGCAAAGTCATTCCTTAAGCTGCGGTCTGAGCGCAATAAAATTGTGAAGCAGAAGAAGCAGCAAAAAGCGAGCGATGGGGCAAAGCCTGTAAGCGCAGAAGTGTAAAGCATGATTTGCGTAAGTGGTTCCGCTTCATCGAGCAGAACCGGACTTCACAAAATTTTCCGGCCAGCCGTGTGCTGGCCGCTTTCACTTTTATGACGCGATCTACCATGACATTCCGGCGTTATCTGGTGCTGGCGTTTGTATCCGTCTCCGCTCCGCTGGGCGACACGTTTTTGGATGTGGGTATGAAACGTATCGGTCCCGTGTCGCTGTCTGATGTGACGACGCTGTTTCACGCTGTGAGCACACCTTGGATCGCCGGTGGCATCGTGTTACTCATCGGATTTTTCGCCTCATATTTGACTGCGCTTTCCTGGGCGGACCTGACGTTTGTTCTTCCCGCCACTTCTCTTGGAAATGTAGTTGTCGCTTTGCTCGCCCGGTTCTGGCGGCATGAGCAAATCTCGCTCTCGCGATGGGCGGGGATTTTTCTCATAACAGCGGCTGTGGGGTTTGTTACACAGGGGCCGTCGTATACAGAGCATGAAAAGCCGGCTATAGCTCAGGACGTAGAAGAGGTGTGCCACCCATGAGCATCTTGCACCATTCCGGCGTGACGAATGCCGCGATGATTGCGAGCATCGTCGTGGCGGCAACCGTGGGAGACGTGCTGATTGCATCGGCCATGCGTCAGATCGGCGATCTTGACGAAATCAAGACGCATTCCGGGCTGACGGGTGCCATCAAAGCCGTTGTCACCAATACACGCTTCTTTTGCGGAGTAGCGGCAATGGCTGTCAGCTTTTTCTCGCTGCTTTTTGCCTTGAGCCATGCCGACTTGAGCCTTGTGGCGCCTGCATCGGCATCGCTGACGGTTGTAACAAATACCATCGCTGGAAAGCTGTTCCTGAAGGAAAATGTCGACAGGCGCCGTTGGCTGGCAGCGCTTTGCGTCTGTATCGGCGTGGTTCTGCTTGCCCGATAGACTCACCTCGCGTTAATGCCACAACGCATTGTTTTTGCCATTCAATGCGCGGTCTAGGTATGTCGCAGCGCTGATCAATGCAAGATGCGTAAATGCCTGCGGGAAATTTCCGAGATGTTGTCCGCTACTGCCCAATTGTTCGGAATATAAGCCTACATGGTTCGCATAACCCAGCATCTTGTCGAAGAGCAGCCTCGCCTTTTCCATTTGATGTGACCGCGCAAGACACTCTATGAACCAGAACGAACATGCGGTGAAGCTACCTTCCCTGCCGCGCAACCCGTCAATGGGATTGCCTATCGTGTCATAGCGGTAGACGAGGCTGTCCTCAGTCAGCGTTTTTTCGATTGCATCGAGTGTGGAGAGCCAGCGAGGGTCGACGGGGCTGATGAAACGCATGAGCGGCATAAGCAAAGACGAAGCATCAAGAGCGTTAGAACCTTCATACTGCACAAAAGACTTTTGTGAGTCGTCCCAGAAGTTTGTGAAGATGTCCTCGGTGATGGCGTCGCGCGTTGCCAGCCACTCGGCGAGCGGACCGGAAAGCGAGCGCTTGCGCCCAAGGCGAATGGCACGATCGAATGCGACCCAGCACATCAGGCGCGAATGCAGAAAATGCTTTCGCCCGCCGCGCACTTCCCATATACCTTCGTCGGGACGATTCCAGTTTTTACCGAGCCATGCAAGAATGCGGCCGACACCCCGCCAGTCGTCGTATGAAATGGCGTCGCCATATTTGTTCGAGAGATATATGGCATCCATCAGCTCTCCGTAAATATCGAGCTGCAGTTGTCCAGACGCGCCGTTGCCTATACGGATGGGACGAGAACCTAGATAGCCCTGGAAGTTCTCGAGAATGCTCTCATCCAGCTCCTGATCTCCATTGATGCGGTACATCACCTGCAGTGGCCCATGTTCGGCATCGTCATGCAGACGGTCTCGCAGCCAGTTGGTGAACGCCCGCGCTTCCTCGTTGAAGCCAAGACGCATGAAGGCATATAGACTAAATGCCGAATCGCGCAGCCAGGTGTAGCGATAGTCCCAGTTGCGCTCGCCTCCTATTCTCTCAGGCAATCCAAATGTAGGCGCCGCGATCAGCGATCCATATTCCTGACTGCACAAAAGCTTCAGCAGGAGAGCCGAGCGGTTGACCATCTCGCGCCAGCGACCCGAATAGTTGGAACGACCGATCCAGCCCCGCCAATATTGCGAAGTCTGGTGAAAGTGATCTTCTATGGCGTCCGCATCGAGGACGTTCTGGTCGGGGTCCGCTTCGCCGAAAGTAAATGTTGCCATCTCGCCAGCTTTTAGCGTGAAACTGGCAACGGCATCGTTTCCGTCGAGTGCGAATGGCACTGTGGCGTGCAATGTCATCTTTGGAGATGCAGTGCAGTCCGGCTCGAAATGCACGCAATCATTTTCAGCACGTGCGATGTGGCCATTGCGCGCATAGTTAAAACGGGGAGCACAAAACGCGCGGAACTGAATCTCCCCCTTGATGACGCGCACCATACGGATAATCTGATGCGCATAGATCTCGCCCTTCTTTCCGGCAAGAATCGGCATGAAGTCTGTTATCTCGGCAACTCCGGCATCCGAAAGAAAGCGGGTAAGGAGAATATTTGTGTCCGGAAGATACAGCTGTTTCGTACGCAGATTTTCAAGCTGGGCTTGAATGCAGAATGTGCCGCCTTTTTCATTGTCAAGCAATGCCGCAAATACCGTCGGCGAATCAAAATTCGGGAAACAGAAAAAATCGATCGAGCCTTCCATGCTGATTAATGCAATGGAACGCATGTTCCCTATTACGCCATAGTTTTCAATTGGCTGCGCGGCCATCGTCACCTCAGGTGTCAGAACCTTAGATGTGCTTATTCAGGAAAAGTTTATATCAAGCCCGTCAAATCATTTCAAGAGACACATCAGGCCGGATGGGGGCAGATCGGGCTGCAGGAACTTGGGAATACTCGTCATCGGCTAGCTCTTGCCTTTCAGCCGGTTCATCAGCGTACGCACAAGGCCCCGCGCAAGAATGGTTAGCTTTGTGATAGTAGGAACAGAGACTTTTTCCGTGAATACATCGAAGTTCTGCTGCTCAATACGCTGCAGAAGACGATGATAGATCGTAATGAGCACCCACAACGCAGGCCGGGCATCCGCTGCGATCAACGGCAGCAACGCAGCACCGGATTTGTAATAGTGTTCGGCTCGATTTGCCTCGAATTCGAGCAGCTCCCGCTGGTTCAGAGTAAGATGGCGGCCATTCTTAAGCTGCTGAATTTCGCCGATGGATACTCCGAAGCGTTCCAGGTCTTCGAGCGGCAGATAGATGCGGTCGCGCTCTGCATCCTCACGCACATCACGCAAAATATTTGTCAGCTGGAAAGCGATGCCTGTCTCCTCCGCTAGCTTTTCGGCATTCGGATCGCTGTACTCGAAGATGCGAATGCAAACCAGGCCCACAACTGATGCGACGTAGTAGCAGTAGCGATAGAGGTCCTCAAATATCGCATAGGTATCGAACTGCATCGGATGGACGGATTCGCTTCCAGATCCACCGTTGCTTGTGTGCGCCGGATGAAGGTCCATGGCCGTCCCCTGCACCAATTGGTCGAGTAATTCTGTCGTGATATGGAAGTGCGCCTGTGCATCTCTTAGAGCGATAAAAACAGGGTTGTCCGTTGAACCGCCCTGCGCCGCAATATGCCATGAAGAGAGCCAATCATCGAGCGATATACGCCGTTCTTCCCGCGATTTGGTTTCGTCGTCGGATAGATCATCCGCGTGACGCATAAAAGCGTAGACAGCGCAAATGGCATTGCGCTTGGCTTTGGGAAGCGCCACGAATGCGTAATAAAAATTTTTGGCTTCGCGGCGTGCAATCTGCCGGCAGATTGCATACGCATCTTCGACGTTCAACGTCACGCAGCGCTCCGCCCACGAAATTTCCCGCTAAGTATACAAACCATCAGCGCAATTTTTCTGCTTTTGGATATCGAAGGCCGCGCGCGAAGCACGTTATAGTCCTGCTGTTCGACAGCGTTCAGAATTTCAAGGCCGCCGCGGCTGAATAGGTCAAGGTCGAGAGCCGGTATGCGATATTCCGCAGGAAGCGCAGCCCAACCTTTTTCTACCAGCTCATTGTGTGCAGTGTCTGCTGTCATGTGTTCTTTAGGGGATAATTGCCGTCTTAATGTCGTTTGAACGATCCATCAGCTTGCGGAAGACCTCATCAAGGCTGGCAAGAGGAGCGCGGCCGGTGATGTATTCACGACAGTTGAATTTGCCACTGGTGATCAATTCGAAAGCCTTGCGTGCCGTGGCAGGCGTGTGATGAAAGCTCGCTTTCAAAGTAATGTCGTTGTAGTGCAGGCGATTCGTATCCAGCTCTACTTTTGTGCCTGAAGCGCAGCCGCCAAAAAAGTTGACAGTTCCGCCCTTGCGCACCATCTCGACGGCCTGCTGCCAGGTGGCGGGGATCGCGACAGCTTCAATCGCGATATCGACACCGCGTTGATTTGGAGTGAGAGAGCGCACGGCTGCGACTACGTCCTTAATTGCGGTGGTCTGCAGGACCCGCTCAGCGCCAAAGATCCTCGCCGCATCGACTTGCTCATCGCGCTTTACCACGGCTGTAACGCTCATGCCGGCAAGCTGGGCCGCATGGATAAACATCAAACCAATAGGACCTGCGCCGATGACGACAACCGAGTCACCGGGTTGCGCATTGGTTTCCTCAAGCCCGCGAACAACACAAGCCAGCGGCTCGGTCAGCGCGGCATGTTCTAAGGGCACGCCATCGGGCACGAGCAGGGTGTTCTTATCTACAATGCGCGCAGGAATGCGAATGTATTCGGCGTAGGCGCCATTATTGAAGATCAGATCATCGCAAAGGTTCTGCTGGTTGTGCCTGCAGTAGTAGCATGCGTCGCACGGAGCGGAGTTGAGAGCGACGACGCGATCTCCCACATGAAATCTTGTCACACCTGCGCCAACTTCTTCCACGGTGCCTGCAAGTTCATGCCCGAATGGGATGGGTGGCTTCAACATCTTCGCATGATAGCCGCGACGATAGACTTTCAGGTCTGTGCCACATGTCAGCGCTGCGGCAACACGCACTACGATTTCCCCCGGGCCGGCTGCTGGCACCGGAAGCTGCTCGATACGCAGATCTTCCTTGCCATAAAGCACTGCGGCCGTCATTTGATTTGCCATAACCTTCTATTTTCTCAGACCGGGTTGAATAAATACCTTCATCGAAGAAGCGGTAGGATTTGACGCAACTTGTATCGCCTCCACGGCCTGCTCTAGTGTAAAGCGGTGCGAGATAAGCCGCGTCAGATCGAACCCGTTGCTGAAACCGTCGAAAACAAGCTGCGCGCCTTGATTCTGTATCTCTACTGAAGCGCTATAGGAGCCTATCAGGGTTTTCTCATCCATGCACACAGCTGCCGGATCGATCACGGCGTCGCCGTGTTGTGTTTGAGCAAACAGCAGCACCCGCCCCCCGGGCCGCGCGGCATCCATGGCAGTGCGTATAAGAGAGTTGCCACCCACGGCTAAAACCACGGCATCGGCCCCGCGGCCTTCCGACTCCCGCCGTGATACTGCGACCACGTCTTCTCTGCTGGCATCGATGGGGCACGTAAGGCCATAAGCGGCGGCGATGGCGTGGCGCTCGGGGTAAAGATCGGATGTAAGCACCTTGGCTCCGGTGCGGGCAGCCAACGCTGCCAGGAGAATACCGATGGGGCCTTGGCCAATGACCAGCACCGTCTCATCGGGAGCAAGGTTCAGGTTCACAATCGCCTTCAGGCAGGTGTTTACAGGCTCCACAAAAGCGGCCTGCTCGAACGGCACGCCGTCGGGGATGCGAACCACGCCTCCGGTGCGCACGATCCACTCCATTACGCGGACATATTCGGCAAAGCCACCACCGGAGGGTTCGTAACCAGCAGTGCAGCCTACTTTCTTGTATGTCTCGCACTGGGCGAAGGTCTTCTTGCGGCAGTAATAGCAGTTGCCGCAGGGAATGTGATGGAAGACCATAACACGGTCACCTATGACGAAGCCTTGGACACCCTCTCCTGTCTTGACTATCGTGCCGGATGTCTCATGACCGAAGACACGCGGGGCCGAGTGCGAGCCAGTGTGGATCTTCTTCAGGTCGGTCCCGCAGATACCGCAGGAGTGGACGCGGATAAGGACCTCGCCGGGACCGATCTCCGGAACTGGAACGGTTTCGACGCGCACATCGTTTACGCCACGATAAATGGCCGCCTGCATGGTTGCAGGGATGGCTTCGATGGCTGAAGCGGGCGCATTGCTGGTAACTGTCGCCATAGTTGTTACTACTAGATTACAGCGTCCGGCTAAGAGATTCAGTGACTAGCCTTGCCATGTTAGATGCTGCCGCCTTACTGTTCTCTCCCAGCTGTTTCAGACGAACCCAATATTGCGGATGGAGAAGCGCGTGAACCACGAAAGCGGGCATGCGAAGCTGGCCATCTTTGCCAAGGAAACGGTTGAAGTCGGGCAGCTTGTCATTCGCGCCGTCCGAGATCCCTTTGAAGCAATAGAAAGCGATCCCTCGGCGCTGCGCGATTCGAGCGACGGTCGCGGCCTCCATGTCAACCAGCGGGGCCTGATAACGCTCCGCAATCATACGCTTTTCGTCGTGGCGGGCCACGTGATCGAGTGTGACGAGGCGATAGCCTTCAGTCGATGCAGTCGGATAAAGATCACCGGTGACGCCATCCATGACCTCAGAGACGACGAATGCGCCAGGCGGCTTGAGGCCACAGGAAAGTGAACCCGCCCAGCCGAGCGAGATGATGGCGTCAAGCGGCCCCCCTCCGAGTACCCGCTCGCAGGCACTTTCGGCGGATCGCGCTCCCATTCCCGCGCTCGTGGCTATGCATTCGATTCCGTCGATACGGCCCGCGTAGACGCTGCCCTTGTGCTGCCAGTCCTTGATCAGCGGCTTTAATTCTCCAGGCAGTGCTGCGACGATGCCGATGTGTTTCATACGGATGGCGCGTACCCATGCGCCCGGAACCATTCGATCGCGGCGCGTAACGCCGGATATACAGGCAGCTGGCGGAAACCTAATTCTCGCACGGCCTTCGCGGAAGATGCGAACATCTTCTTTTTTCCCATGCGAACGGCTTCGACCGTTGCGCGGGGTTCTTTTCCCAGCATACGTCCAGTGATATTTTCGTCGAAGAAGGCGAAGATCATGGCGACGGCGTGCGGCACTTTCATCGTCGGCGAAGGCAGTCCGGTGATCGCGGACATCTTGTCGAGGATCTGCTTCAGCGTCAGGTTTTCGCCGCCCAGAATATAGCGCTCTCCTGGCGTCCCATGATCGACGGCAGCGACATGCACGCGCGCAACTTCTTCCACATCAACAAGATTGAGGCCAGTGTCAACATATGCAGGAAATTTGCGGTTAAGAAAATCGACAACGATGCGGCCGGTGGGGGTGGGTTTCACGTCGCCGGGGCCGATGGGGGTGGTAGGGTTGAGCACCATCACTTCCTGGCCCTCGTAGGCGGCTTTGAGCGCTTCCTGCTCGGCAAGGAACTTGGAGCGCTTGTAATGCCCGACCATGTCGGCGAGCGAGACGGGCGTGTTCTCGTCGACGATGGTGCCGTCGGTCTTGAATCCCATCGTCGCTACGCTGGAGGTGTAGATGACACGCCGGACGCCCTCTTCGCGGGCGATACGCAGCAGCTCGCGGGTACCGTCTACATTGGCGGCATACATCTGCTTCGGATCGCGCACCCAGAGGCGATAGTCGGCGGCAACATGGAAGACGAAGTCGCAATCGCGCATACCGGAACGAAACGATTCGGGCTCGAGTAAATCTCCGGTAATGGTGGTCAACGCGGAGGGCGCGGGCATCCCGGCGAGGTTCGAGAGATTGCTGGTTTTGCGGACGAGGAGACGGAGATCCGCTCCCTGGCTGGCAAGGGCTTTGGCGACGTGACTCCCGACAAATCCGGTGGAACCTGTTACAAAGACTTTCATTCGGCTTTTTCGATCTTTGC
>DATHQH010000145.1:0-19420 GCA_035482895.1 Alloacidobacterium sp.
CCTCGAATACATGGAATTCTCAAACGTGCGCCCACCCTGTTGCTCCGAATTCACTGCCCCCAACCCGTCACCCTCGGAGTGACGGACGAGAAGAGACGCTTTGATGTCCGGCAAAAGCTTCAGTACCAAACTCGATAAGGGCCTGGTCGAAATACCCTTCGATGTGAAGGAGCACTTCGGCAAGGCCCGTCCGCCCATTCGAGTCACCATCAACGGCTACACCTACCGGTCAACCGTCTGCGTTTATGACGGCAGGTACTACATCCCCGTCCGTATGTCGAACCAGAAAGCCGCAGGCGTCAAACCTGAGGACGTTGTAACCATAACCATTGCGCCAGACAACGAGGTTCGCGATGTTGAGCCACCGCCGGAGCTATTGGCAGCATTCGCAAAGAACGCAGCAGCGAAAGCCAAATGGGAAAAACTCAGCTATACGGCGAAAAAGGAGCACGCGATAGCCATCCTCGAAGCCAGGAAGCCAGAGACACGCGAACGCCGCCTGCAGAAGATCATCAAAGACCTGAGCGAGAAAGCGAAATGAGTGTCTTTAATCTGCATCGGTAGCCACTACTACAAGGGTGCCCCACAAAACTCAATACGACCGGAAATACTCGGAAATCATGCCCACGCGAAGAACCTTCTTGAAGTCGAGCCTCGCAGCCGCTATCGTGGCCAAAATGCCGGAAGCAAACCCAACGCCACGCAAGAACCGCATCCATCAATCGGTCTCCCGCTGGTGCTACAAGGACATTCCCCTCGACCAGCTCTGCACCTGGGCCGTGCAAATTGGCCTCAAGGGCATCGATCTTCTCGAAATCAATGAATGGGATGTCCCGCGCCGTTATGGCCTCATCTGCACCATGGGCTACGCCGGCGGAGGCACCATCTCCGATGCCCTCAACCGTCCGGAGAACCATGCCGCCATCGAGGACGCCTTCCGCAAAAACATCCCCCTCGCCGCAAAAGCAGGCGTGCCCAACGTCATCACTTTTTCCGGAAACCGCCGCGGTATGTCCGACGAGGAAGGCGCCCGCAACACCGTCATCGGACTGAACCGCGTCAAGAAAATCGCCGAAGACAACGGCGTCACCATTTGTCTCGAATTGCTCAACAGCAAGCGCGACCATCACGACTACATGGCCGATCACACCGCCTGGGGCGCGCGTGTCATGAACGAAGTCAACTCACCCCGCGTCAAGCTGCTCTACGACATCTACCACATGCAGATCATGGAAGGAGACCTCATCACGACCATCCGCGAAAACATCCACACCCTCGGCCACTTCCATACCGGAGGCGTTCCCGGTCGCCACGAAATCGACGCTACCCAGGAAATCCAATATCCCGCCGTCATGCAGGCAATCGCCGATCTCAATTTCTCGGGCTACGTCGCACACGAATTTGTCCCCACCCGCGACCCGCTTACCTCGCTCCGTCAGGCCGTCGACCTCTGCGACGTATAAGCTGGGCGATGCGCATCACTACCGGCCCAACCGGAAGTTTCTCGCTCCCAGCCCACGCTGCCGACGGGCAGTAAGTCACGGTTCTCGCTCAAAAGGAAGGTAAAAAACAGCGCAGACCACAGCTTTTGCCGAAGAACCGAAATCATTCTGCGTAACTCCCCGTGACCGGTCAGCCGGCAAATCTTGTCAAGCCCCTTGCGAAGAATCTTTCTTCTAACATGAACATTTAAAAGCATTTATAGTTCCGCCAATTTGGCGTACTCTTTCACCAAAATTGCTATTCTGGATATAGAGGGCTTTTTAGGTAGAAGCACTGGGCTTTAGCCAGCGAACAAAGCAAGGAAAGAGGGCTTCAGCCCCCCGGGATTTTTTGTAGTACACAAAGGTAATCCCCGGCTAAAGTATTGAAAACACTGGAACACCCCTAACCGTCAGTGAAATCAATGACTTACCGGGGGATGATCCCCCACTAAGTCATTGAAAACAAATAAAAACAAGTCCTTGAGAAGGGGAGGGGTAGGGCCACCCCGGCCTCGAATCAAAATTAGGATCAACGGGCCTGCCTGTGGCATCCTATGCAGCAGCCTATCCCGGAAGACCTAGCTCCATGAACCGAACACAGAACCGAATACGCACTTTTGCTCTTGTCGCCATCCTCACCCTCGTCACTCTGGCTGCGCGGGCACAGAGACGCATCATCTACTCCGATACGGCCGATGCGCACCACGACATCGCGCAGGCGTTAGTGACGGCTCAGCATGAGCACAAGAGGGTCATCCTCGATTTCGGGGGAAACTGGTGTATCGATTGCCAGGTGCTCGACATTTATTTCCATCAGCCACCTAATCTGGAGTTGCTGGAGAATAACTTTGTGCTTGTGCATGTCGATATCGGCCACTATGACCGCAATACGGACGTCGCCGCGAAGTATGGCATTCCGCTTGAACACGGAGTACCCAAACTAGCTGTCCTCGATGCCCACGGCAAATTGCTCTATGGCCAGGTCAAGGGCGAGTTCAAGTCGATGAGCAAGATGGCTCCCGACTCGGTTACAGAGTTTTTGAACCAGTGGAAACCAAAACAGAAAGCCTGAAGTGAAATAAGCACGCGGGACACAATTCTGTCCCTTCCTCGCGTCTGCTCCTTCATTTAGTCTCGACAAGTATGCTGTTGTCCCTCTGGACAAGTCTTCGCCGCGCCGCGTGGAATGCTTTTCTCCACAACGCCTTTACGACTGCCAAAGCAGCGGCTTATTCGGCTATCTTCAGCCTTTTTCCCACGGTTCTTGTAGGAACAACCGTGCTTGCGCTCAGTCCGGAAACGGAAACGCTCAGCGATATACGCGCCGCCTTCTACGATATCCTTCCGCCGGACACAATGAGCCTGGTGCAGACCTATTTCCAGATGAACCACGCGCGGTCTGTGCGGCTTATCTGGTCAGCGACTGCGATCGCTTTCCTCGCATCTTCCGGCTTCATGCTGTCCATTATGGAAGGCTTTCGCCGCGCATACCGCCTGCCGCGCGGCACCTGGAACTTCTGGCGCGAACGCATTGTGGCCTTCGGCCTCATTCCGATCACGCTGGTGCCCATGCTTTTCGCCACCATGCTCATCATCTTCGGCCACCAGATTGAGCAATGGATGATCGACAATGCAAACCACGATCTGCGCTTGTATGTGATCTTCATCTGGCGCCTGGTCCGGTGGATCATCGCCATGTCGACCAGCGTGGCCGTGCTCGCCGTCATCTATCACTTCGGCACACCCCAGACGCAGAATTGGCGTCATGTTCTTCCCGGCGCATCGCTTGCCACGGCAACCTGGTTCCTTGCCACCCTGCTCTATGGACTCTACGTCACCCGTTTTGCCGATTACTCTGTCGTCTACGGCTCTCTCAGCGCCGCCGTGGCCACCCTGGTGTGGCTCTACATGGTTTCGGTCAGCATCCTCATCGGCGCCGAATTCAACGCACAAGTCTTTCCGCTCCACGGCTCCCGTCCACAATCCGAACTGGACGATGAAGAAAATGCCTTTACACAAGGGAAAACGCAGACCGTCTGAACCCCGTCCCCCTATGCCGGCGAGTTAGAATGGGTTGGGTTACATAAATGTTTGGGGGATGGATGAACGTTACGGTTGCCGGTTCCGGCACAGACCGCCGCGCCAAGATTGTAGGCACACTTGGCCCCGCGTCGAGCAATGAAACAACTTTTCGCGAACTGGTACGCGCCGGTCTCGATGTTGCAAGACTGAATTTTTCCCACGGGACTCAACCAGAAAAGCTCAAGCTGATCGAAATGGTCCGCAGAGTCGCAAAAGAAGAAGGAAAACCGATCTGTATTCTAGGTGACCTGCAGGGACCGAAGATCCGCACAGGACACCTGAAGAATCGCATTCCTGTACAGCTCAAAACCGGTCAGCGTCTCACCATTACTCCTCGCGACATCCCTGGTACTTCCACCATCATCAGCACCACCTTTCCCACGCTCGCGGAAAATCTGGAGCCGGGAGCGCGCATCCTGCTCTCCGACGGGCTCATTGAACTCCGCGTCGTCGAAGTTCCGGGCGAAGACGTAGAGTGCGAGGTCATCAATGGCGGCCTGCTCGGCGAACATAAAGGCATCAACCTGCCCGGCATTGCCGTCCGCGTCCCTTCGCTCACAGAAAAAGATGAGAAGGATCTCGAGTTCGCTGTAAAGAGCGGCGTCGACGCCATTGCCGTCTCATTTGTCCGCACCGCGGAAGATGTCCGGCTGGTCAAGCAGCGCATCGCTTCGCTGGGAGCGGATACATGGGTCGTGGCCAAACTCGAAAAACCGCAGGCCATCGACAATCTGGAAAGCATTCTCGAAGTCACCGACGGGGTCATGGTCGCCCGAGGCGATCTGGGCGTCGAAATGCCGCCGGAAAAAGTCCCTGCTATTCAAAAACACGTCATTCGCCGCGCCGCCGAGCATCGCAAGCCGGTTATCACGGCGACGCAGATGCTGGAATCGATGATCGAGAATCCTCGTCCGACACGCGCCGAAGCCAGCGACGTGGCCAACGCCGTCTATGACGGGACGGACGCCGTCATGCTCTCTGCGGAAAGCGCAGCAGGTAAATATCCGATTGAAGCGGTCAAGATGATGGCGAAAATTGTCATCGAAACGGAATTACATAAGCCGGAAGCAGCCGTGCACAACGGCCAGCCGCAGCATGTCCGGCTCTCTATCGCAGAAACCATCTGCGAATCGATGGCGCACGCCGCGGAAGATCTCGATCTGGCCGCGATCGCTGTCTTTACCGAAACAGGAGCCACGGCGAGACAGCTCTCGAAATATCACCCGAAGCCGCCTATCTACGCTTTGTCGAGCGTCGATCCGGTCATCAATCGGATGAACCTGCTTTGGGGCGTACATCCCATCAAGTGCTCAAAGGCACACACTGCCGAAGAAATGGTAGATATGGCGGAACAGTTGCTCGAAGAGGGCGGCTATGCACAGCCACAGGACATCCTCGGCATCGTCGCAGGAACGCGCACCAAGTCCGGCTCAACCAACTTCCTGCGCCTGCACGTGCTCGGTGACCACTTGGCGGGACCACCAGCCAAGAGCACGGCAGCGAAAAAGAAACAAAGCAAAGTGCAGCCAAAAAAGAATGTGGCAAAATCCAAAGCGCGACCCGTCAGCAAAGCTAAAAAGCGCTAAAAGTTCACCCATAAAGCAATATGCGGTCCGAGTCCTTTTCGGACCGCTTTCTCTTTTTGCACACAGGACGCAGGTTTCACAGTCGGAACAACCTGCTAAGGTGAATTTCAGATGGGACGCATTCGCATTCTCTCTGACCAGGTTGCCAACCAAATCGCCGCAGGCGAAGTGGTTGACCGTCCCGCATCGGTCGTAAAAGAGTTGTTGGAAAATGCGTTGGATGCCGGAGCGACCCGCATCCGCATTGAAGTCGAAGCAGGCGGCAGAAAGCTTATTCGCATCACTGACAACGGCCATGGCATGATGCGGGACGACGCCCTGCTTGCATTCGAGCGTCACGCCACATCGAAAATCCGCTCCAGCGACGACTTGCTCTCGATTGCGACCCTCGGCTTTCGCGGCGAGGCTCTGCCGTCGATCGCATCGATCTCCCGTCTGGAGATGGAGACCCGCACGGAGGATGAGCCATCCGGAACGCGTATTGAAATTGCCGGCGGAAAGGTGATGCGTGTGGAAGATACAGGTGCACCACAGGGCACGACCTTCGCGATCCACGATCTTTTCTTCAACACTCCTGCGCGGCGCAAGTTTCTCAAGTCGGAAGCAACAGAACTGTCTCACGTAACCGCATTGGTTACACATTACGCGCTGGCCCATCCCGGCAAGCACTTCGAGCTGCACTCGGCCACGCATGCACTCTTGATTGCACCTCCTGTTCGAAAATCCGAAGAGCGCATTTTTCAGATCTTCGGCAAGGAAACTCTCGATCAATTGCTATCAATGGCGGCAGAGCGAGCCTTTGACCGCGCCGGATTGCCGGAGCCTCCGCCATGGAAGCGCGATGAGGACTATGCCGCTCCCGATCCGGGTTTTCTGCGGATCAGCGGCTTTATTTCAAAGCCAGAGCTGCAAAAGCTCAATCGCAATTCCATCTATGTCTTCGTCAACCGCAGATTGATTCGTGACCGCTTGATTCTGCATGCTGTCAGCGAAGCCTATCGCAATATCCTGCCGCCGACATCGTTTCCGGTCATCCTCATGTTCATGGAGATGCCACCGCACGAGGTTGACGTGAACGTGCATCCGGCAAAGACCGAGGTTCGCTTTCGCCAGCAATCGCTGGTGCATGATTTTGTCCGCGACAGTATCCGCAATACGCTCATTAAGACGCGGCCGGCAGCGGGGTTTCTCTCTGCGCTCACTACCAATCCGCATGCCACCCCATCACTGATGCCACCCGTGTCACCGATGCCTGGGGAGCCGGAATCGACGCCTCCCGACGCTTTGCCTGAGTCCGATCCGCCAGCTGATCCTGAACAGGCAGCCGTATTTACGCTGACGCCTCCTGTTCCATCTTTGGAAGAAGCGCGATTGCCGTTCGCCGAAGCCCTGCTTGCACAAACCAATAGCATAGGACCCGATCCACAGCACGCATGCAATGCACAAACACCGGTTGAAAACGAGGACGCTCCAAGCCTCAGCTCGCTGGCATCGCTCAAGCCGCTGGGTCAGCTCCGCGAATCTTTTATTCTTGCCGTCAATGACGAAGGGCTTTGGATCGTAGACCAGCACGTGGCGCACGAACGGGTGCTGTTTGAAAAAATCCTGCGTGAGCGCGAAGTCGAGAGCGTGCAACATCAGCGTCTGCTGATGCCTCTGCTGGTTGAACTGCTGCCGCACCAGATGGTCCTATTTGCGCATATCGCCGAGGAGCTGGAGCGCAATGGCTTTGAGGTCGAGCCATTTGGCCCGCGAACAATCGCCATCAAGGCAGCGCCTGTAGGCCTCGAAGGCAAAGAACTGGAACGCACGCTTATGGAAGTGCTGGAGCAGTCGGAGCGCGAGAACCAGGCGCAGAACCTCGAAACCCTGCGTACCCGCATCGCCGCCTCCATCGCCTGCCATTCCGCCATCAAGGTAAATATGCCGCTCGACCCGATCCGCATGGAATGGCTGCTGGCCGAACTGGCAAAAACAGCCCATCCCACGAGTTGTCCGCATGGCCGTCCCATCGTATTGCGGTATTCTTGGAAAGACATCCAGCGGGCGTTCCAGCGGATTTAAGGCCCGGGACCCGCCAGAAGAAGGATTCTTTGACAATAGAGCAGCTCCAGGCAGCGCGCGCCGAAAAATGGCGGCAAAAAGCAAATCCCGTCCTCACCCTTGAGGACGCTGAGATATGGATCGATTCCATCGGCGTAAGCCTGTTTTTACCTCGTAAGTCCCAATTGCAGGCGCCGGCGGCATCATTTGTCGAAGCAGTACTGGGCGAAACCAACGCAACACCCATACCAGCTGCGATTCAGAATGCATTCGATCTGGCCACGCGTCTCTTTGCTGCGGAGAAGGCCACTCCGCTGAACCTGCTCGGTTCCACCTCGGAGCAGCCGGATTTTCTCATCTCGCGCGAAGCACTTCCCTATGTTTTTGCCCTGCGAGGCGATCGTGAATGGAAGCGCGGACCGCGTGACAAATCCTCACCCTTGGTCATCGAGACATGGAAGCTTCTCAAGCGGGAAGGAGCTCTGACCGCGCCTGAATTGCAGGAATTTCTTGGCCGCGAGGTGACGGAAGCTGCTGTGCTGCGCGCGCTCAGCGAACTTTGGACAGCGCTGCGCGTTCTGCCGGTCTACACCGCTGGCGAACCGACGACATGGGAACTCTTCGAATCGCGCCACCAAAAGGCCATGCAGACAGGTGGCGGCATGGCGCAGGCAACGGCACTCTCGGCATTGGTCTCGCTCTATCTTGACTCTGTGATTGCAGCAACCACCGACGAAATTGAGACCTTTCTGTCGCCGCTGGCGCCCCGCTCCCGCATTCGCGAAGTTGCGCGAGGCCTCGCAGCCACACAGCAGCTTCTTACCCTACCGCTGGGGACGCAAAGCCTGCTGCATATCGCGGGTGGATTACCGGAATTTCCCGAACCCGAAGTTCCTGCGGAAACAGCCGCGAGTACTCCGCCACAGGTCGACGCTGCCCCTCAGGCGCGCGAGCGCCGCAGGCCGTTTGCACAACGCGGCGAAACAGAGCGGCGTCCACCCCGGGATGGAGAGCGCAAGCCATTCGCGCCGGGAGACCGCCCACGCCGCGAACGCCCCACATTTGGCGACCGCCCAGCGGCACGCGATGCGCGCAAACCAGACTGGACGCGTCCTGATTCCAGCGCTCCGCGAAAAGAGTGGAGGCCGCGAACCGGAGATCGCCCCACGGAGCGCAAGGAATGGGAGCCGCGTAAGGAAGGCAGCACTGGCGGATTTGGAAAACCGTACCGCAGCCGCACGGAAGATCGTCCCTCGGGGAAGAATTTCCCGCCTCGGCAAAATGCACCGCGTGGCGAATGGAAGCCGCGTCGCGATGACGCTGGCGAAGGCCGTCCTGAGTTTCGTCCACGCCCCGCGACCGGCAGTAAAAGCTTCAGCAAGCCATACAGCAGCCGTACCGGAGACCGACGTCCCGCAGGCAAGTTTCCGCCGCAGGAAGGCGGCCAGCGTCCGTCCCGTAAAGAATGGAAGCCGCGCGAAGATGCTCGGCCATTCGAACGGAAGGAATGGAAGCCACGTCGCGATGACGCCGGTGAAGGCCGTCGTGAGTTTCGTCCGCGCCCCGCTGCAGGCAGTAAAAGCTTCAGCAAGCCGTACCGCAGCCGCACCGGAGACCAACGCCCCGCAGGCAAGTTTCCGCCACGAGACCGCGATCAGCAGGGTCCGCCGCGCAGGGAGTGGAAGCCTCGCACGGAAGGAGAAGGCGAAGCGCGTCGCGAGTTCCGCCCACGCCGCAGTGCCGAGTCCACGGAGCGCCGTACATTCAAACCACGACCTTCTTCGGGTGGCGCATCTCGTCCGCGCCGGGAAGGCGGCGGTTTTTCCGGAAGGCCAAAACCCGCTGGCGAGAGAGGCTCGTTCGCCAAACGCCCCTTTGAGAATCGAGAAGGCTCAGATCGAAAGAAGCCGCCGCAGAGAGAACGCCGGGCTGGCGGTCAGCGTGGGTTAGCGGGTGCAAAGCCGGCCGGGAAACCTTTCTCGAAGCCAGGCGGTAAGTCCGGTGGAAAATTCGGAGCATCAAAAGGCGGCAAAAAATCCACGTTTGGTCCGAAGCGTTCGGGTCGCCCGGGCAGTAAACCCTCCTTCGGGAAGCGCCCGCACGGCAAGAAGAAGTCCGGCAAATGAGTGCAGAACGCCAACTGATTATTGCGATCGACGGTCCCGCCGGCGCAGGCAAAAGCACGGTTGCTGCCCGTCTCGCTGCGCGTTTCGGCTTACTGAACCTTGAGACCGGAGCGATGTACCGGGCCTTTGCTCTGAAGGCCATCGAAAACAAGACTTCTCCAGGAGACGCTGACGCGCTGCAAAGGCTTGCTTCCAGCACATCCATCTCGCTTGAACCAACACCATCCGGCAACCGCGTACTGCTGGACGGAAACGACGTGACGACGCGCGTCCGCGACACTGCTGTAACGGAGGCGGCATCGCTGGTCAGCGTGCATCCTGTGATTCGCCAGTGGATGGTCGATCTTCAGCGGAAGCTGGGCGAAAAGGGCGGCATCGTCATGGAAGGGCGTGATATCGGAACGGTGGTCTTTCCCGATGCGGATATCAAGGTCTTCCTAGATGCCTCACCCGAAGCCAGGGGTGAGCGGCGTTATGAGCAGACAGGCAAATCCACTGCGCAAGAAACGATTCTTAAAGAGATTCGCGAGCGCGATGATCGCGATAGAAATCGGGCGCAGTCTCCTTTGAGGCCTGCGCCCGACGCAATCGTGATCGATTCGACCCATTTGACTCTGGACGAAGTGGTCAGTGAAGTGGAAGCACTCGTTACTGCTCGGATGGCTTCACACTAGCGGCGTCTTTCGGCGTGCGCAGATGTTTAGCGCTCCCAGGAGGAGCCGGCGTCTCAGGTGGCGTGGGGGGAGCTGGCTCACCAGGCCCACCCTTAATGATCTGCAAATCACCGTGGCCGGTTGCTAGTTCCAGACGCGGTCCACCCGATCCTATCTGTCCCTGTGCCGTCTTACGGTTCCCGGAACTGGCCACTGTGAGCGGGAAATCCGTATGGAGATCGCCATCGGCATTGGAAGCGGTCAGAGAAAAGCTGGCATTTTCCGGTACGGTGACGGAGATATTTCCCGTCCGATTATTAACCTGCAAATTGCCCAGCGGTCTCGCTGTGGTGATCGTCACATCGCCATTATTGTTTTCAATACGAGCGTCGCCAGAAAATTGCGACATATCGATATCTTTCGAGCGCGTCACGACACGAACCGGCCCAACCGCTTGACTGATATTCAGATCGCTGGAATCCATGGTCAGGTCGCCCTGCAATTTTGGGATTTCCAAATCTGTACGGCTGGAATGGAAAAGCACAGTCGAGCCAATCTGTTCCAGATGGGTATCGCCAAAGAAGTCGCCGTTCAGCGTGACCTTGCCCTTCACCCCGGATAGGGTAACGTCGCCTGCGTGTCCGTCGACGGTTACATCTCCGGCCATCTGATGCGCTGAGAGGTCGCCATGGTCCATGCGCGCATGCACGTTCCCACCCATATCATCAAACTTCACATCGCCGCGGCTGGCGTTCACTTCGGAGCCGGTCTTCAGCCCCTCGATGGTCACATCGCCGCGCCCGGCATTCACCACCGTACCGGCACCGGACGGAAGTTCCACCGTCAGGTCGACGCGCGCATTGTTTCTGCCTTCCACACTCAACACAACGCTCGAACCGGAATTGATCACCTTTGGCGTGATGACATCGAATGTCTTGCGTGCATCGCTGTCAGACGAAGAGTGAACCACCTGGTGTGCGCGCACATGCATCTTGTCGTCCGGCGAAGCTGTAATCGTCACATCGCCGCGAGGGTTCTGTACCTGCACCGTCGCAGTCGGCGAGATGGCCTCATCCTGCTGCACATCATTATCGTGCTCTTCGCCCATCATCGACCAGAAGTCATTGCGGTCGGAAAATTGATCGCTTAATGGCCCCCAGACATGCGATGCATGCGTACCCCAACCGCCGAGGAGGAGCAGCAGGATGAGAAAACCAAAGCCGCTCATGGACCGTCTTCCAGCATACGGATTATTGCGGTCAAGAAAGTATTCGAGCAGCAGAACAAGTCCAAGACCGATAAGAATCAGCGGCCACCACTGTGCATACCACGACCAGAAACGACCAGCGTCTATGCGGCCAGTCTCCATCAGTAAAGCGAAAACGCCGACTGTTAGCAGTATCAACGGACCGGCGATGGATGGCCGGTGATAGTAGCGCCAGTAGTAGCGCCGGGAACGTGCTGCTTCCTTCTGAGCGCGTGACCATTCTTTCCATTGCTGGCGGTTATCGCGAGGGCTATAGGGTGGAGGTGCGGCGGCCATGGCTTTACCTCCTGTCGCCTGAATCATGAATCTGACTTGGATCGGTAGGAACCAGTGCAGATGATCCCTGTGCGGGCGCCACCGGAGCGCCGGGCGAAGGCTGATAGCCCGGATATCCAGCGGCTGGGTACGGAGGCGGCTCAGCATTGGCGAGCGCTGCGCGCTGTGCCAATTTCAATACGCCTAATACGATCAGATACAGCGGCCAGCTGCGGCCGAAGCTCAGGATATGCCACTGGTCAAGCAGGGCGGCTACACCGAAGGTGAGCAAGAGAGCCGGCCCTTGAATCCGTTGCAGAAAGAGAAACTGGTTCACTGCGCACCTCCTGCCGGCGGAGCAGGCGGCACTTCACGCGTCCTCCGCACCAGCAGCCAGACGCCAATCACGATGACAAGAATAGGCCAGCCACGGCCAATCCAGTCAAAACGGAATACCCCAAGGGTACTGAAGAGGAAGAGCATGCCCACAACAATCAGCACAATCGCGCCAACCGGTTCCGGACGCTTGCCCGAAATGTCGGGGGGCAGAGGCGGAATGGGCGGAACGGGAATATACGGGTCCGCGGGAGGATAGGGTTCGCCGTATGAGGCAGGCGGCGGAACGGGAGGCACCTGATAGGAAGCTTGGTACGGGGCCTGATACTGGCTCTGCGTGGGACCTGCTCCCGCTGGCGGTGCGACAAACGTGCGGTTTGGAATCCCGAGTCGCTGGCTGAGTTCGTTCAGGCCAAACGGGTCAGGCAATGGAAATCCGTCGCGGCGTGCCCTCGCTGTCTGGTACGCATCGAAGACCTGATAAAAAACCCAGGCTCCGATAAAAATGCCAAACAGTGGATGCTCACCTGTAATGCCGATCAACACCACGAAGACCAGCACATGGATCAACGCTTTGATGAATTGGCCGTTGTACATGGCACCCACCCCTGGAATAAATCCAAGGCCGAAGGCCAGACCGGGATTTGGCACGTCCGCTTCCAACGGAACAGCACCGGGAACAAAACTCGCGCTCCCGGGAGCCGTACTCGCTGCAGCTCCTGAAATACCTAGCTTCGCCGCAAGGCAGGACTCACAATAAATTACGCCCGAAACCGAGCGCACACATTGTGCACAAAGCGGTTTGCCACAATTCTGGCAGTACGCCGCAACGGGAACATCTGGATGATTCGCGCAGTTCATGCCAAGCTCCTTTCCGCTTGGTCTGCTTCTTTTTTCACAGCCAATACCTTTACCTCTACACCCTTCTCGTTATGCGGCAGCCTCACCGTGTCATTCATTGGACGATCAAGTCTCGCCAGCACCGGCTGTCCCCAGATCACCGTTTGTGGTGGTATCAAATTTTTAGGCGTCTGCAACTTGCCGCCGGTCTTATGTGGGTCACCGTGCGGAGAAGTCGGCTGTTTATTGTCTTTAGGCGGCTGCGCCTTTTGCTCCGACTCCACATCCTGCCGCAATTCACGCATCCTGGACTCTACTTCGTAGACCAGCCGGATATTCTCGTAATAACTCACCAGCCGCTTCTGCGTGTCCCAAAACTGGTGGGTAATGGCGGATTGCAGCGCCGAAGGCTTCAGGTCCGCGATGCGAAGCGTATCCAGGCGCACACCGATCAGGTTGAGTGTCAGTGCGATTGAGAAGAAAGCCATTGCCGCCGTCATCAGCATCCGCGAGTCGCGAAAGGCGCGCCGCATGGCGAAATGGGAGATCTGCGGTGCCATTGGCTGTGCCGCACCCGCTACAGCTAACTGCGGCAATGCGGCGCCGCTTGTGCGGCCCAGAATCTTCGAAACCAGATCCGCGGGAGCTGGTGGTTCCTCATGCAGAAACCTCATCCACTCCAGACCCTGCTTTGCCTCTGCCAGCATCTCGGCGCACAAAGGGCAGTCCTTGCCGTGAGCGGCAAAGACGGCTGCATCCTTAGCCGCCAGCGTCCCATCGAGAGCATCCGCCAGCATGGCTTCCCACTCCTCGCAAGGCAGCGGACCCAGCTGATTTTGTTGAAATGGATTGCGCTCTGACATCTAAACCACCTGCCTTCCATTACGCTGTAAAAGTCTCGCCAGTTCTGCTCGTCCGCGACTGATTCGTGACTTTACAGTCCCTTCAGGAATACGTAAAACCTGCGCGATCTCCTTGTAATCCATATCTTGTAAGTCGCGCAGTATCACTGCTTCGCGCAGTTCAGGCGAGACTTTCGTCAGTGCCTGCTGCACCATTTTTTCTAATTCTTTTTGCGCCGCATGCTCGTGCGGCGTAGGATGCGGATCGGAAAGTCGGTCCGCAATTTGCTGCTCTTCACTCTCGTCCCAGCCTGCGTCCATAGAGTCGGTCACACGCTGCTGCTTTGAACGACGGAAATGGTCGACCAGAAGATTCCGGGTGAGCGTGGTGATCCACGTCTGAAAGCTTCCCTTGGCGAGATCGAAGGTCGCCAGGTTGCCATAAATTTTCAGGAATACGTCCTGCGCCAGGTCCTCGGCATCATGCGACGACCCGGTAAAGCGATAGCAGAGGCCATAGACACGACGATGGTGCGCCTTCACCAACTCCGTCCATGCGAGCGAATCACCATCCAGGCACCGCCGCACTACCTGTTGCCAGTCCGCGTCCAAATACCTCTCCCCTGCTCTATCTGCCGACCGGCGTACCCCGCTCGCAATCCCGGCATCCAGGGGCCGCTGCCAGGGTTCCGGAGACTTCGACCGCATATTCACGTCTCTCGATCCGGTTCTGGCGGCGCCCCACCCGTTCCACGTTATGGTGCCGGCTGCGCTCATGCAACAGAATACGCAGGAAAACCACATTCGGTTCCCCGAAGAGTTCGAGATGAAGTCGGTACGAATGGCGATATGGAGAACTCCTGAAAAATTCTCCACTACGCGGATTCACTTCTCGAAACTCATCAACTTTGCGATGCTTGTATCCTACTGAAAGAACGATCTCTTAGCCCAGACTGCCTGGAATGGAGCCCGTTTCTGGCATCTTCTGTCCAGCCATGCGCGATCTAACCATTAGGTCTTTCGCACACGCTCATATATAAACGGGAAAAAGACTCCATGCTAAAAGCCTGTCCGGAAACTGCTAGGCTTGATGGTTTTGTGGGCGGCGCGCGGCTGCCAGCTTAAGGGAAATTGCCTCGCTAGTGAAAGCCGCTAAAAGAGCGTTGCCAGCGCATCGATCGCAGCAAATCCTGCAGTCTTTGACTAAATTAGGAATGCCCATAAAGCAATGAAATGGACGCGTGCATTTACTTTTGTGTGGATCGCAGGAATCTGCCTGCTTTATGGTATCCATCTGCTTCATTTACGCGCTGATTTTCCCAACTTTTCCCCCTGGATGGATTACTCCAAATACACAGATGAAGGCTGGTATGGAGGCGGCGCCATTCGGCATTTCCTGAGTGGCTCCTGGCATCTTCCGGGCGATTTTAATCCCGCAGCAGCGCTTCCCATCTGGCCGTTGGCTGAAGGCATCGTCTTTCATTTCACGGGAGTCAACCTGGTTGCAGCGCGTCTTCTCGTGCTCATTGTATTTGCCTGCAACATGCTACTCACCTATGCCCTGGTGCGAACGCAGCAGAGCGAATGGGTCGCGCTGCTGGCCACTACCCTCGTAGCTTCCAATGCTTTTCTTTATGCCTTCAGTCGTCTCGCCATACTCGAACCCCTACTGATTTTCTGGATGCTGCTGTCCTGGCTCCTTGCTGTGTATTTGTCCAGAGCCACATCAGATTCTCTTCGCTACATATTGCTTGCAGCGATCGGCATCCTGCTTTGCCTGCAGATCCTTACCAAAACCACAGCCGTCTTTCTGATTCCCTCTACCTTTTACCTGCTGTGGCACGCAGCGCGTTATCAGGTTCGGACCTTTGCAAGATATGCGGCCGTTGTGGCCGCCACTGCCTGCATTCCCTGGAGTGCCTACTACTTTCTGGTCGTGCGCCCGCGCTACCTTTCGGACTATCAATACCTTTTTGAAGTGAATAAGTGGGTGCAGCCAACAACCATAGGCGGCTGGATAAGCGCCTTCTGGTACGCCCTTCACGGCTCCCTGTGGATTGATAAAACGATCGGCGTGCTTGCCGCTGTACTGGTCGTTCTTTCGCTGATCCTGCTGCGTACCTTGTGGCACAATCCCATTTTTGTGGCATCCCTGCTGGCCGCCGGCGGATATATCTTCTTCACCGGCTGGCACAACAACATGCAGCCTCGCTACTACCAGGTGGTAGCCTTTCCCCTTATCTTTGTTGTGTGCACCGGAACCGCGGCTTTGCTGCAATATCGTCGTTGGATCGGATTCGGAGCGCTGGCCATCATCTGCTTCAGCATCGGCCTCAATCTTCAATTGACCGCACACTTCATACGCCATCGTGACCATACATTTGTGATGGCAGCAAAGCGCCTGACCCGCTACATCGATCAGCATCCGAATGGCAACCGTCTGCTACTTTCGATCAGCGGAGCCAACATCACGCTGATCACTCACCTGCCCTCCATATGCGACGACTTCGGCACCTACGATCTCCCTTATCGCATTCATACCTACCGACCGGGCTGGTATGCCGCATGGAACGAAATCGACCCGGGAACGCTCGAGGACCTGCAGACTCAATACTCACTCGAGCGCGTCGCCCGATTTCATGCCTTTGACGATGATGACCGCAATGTCCTGATTCTCTACAAACTGAATCCCCTGCCGCCGAAGAAGCAGCATTACGATGAGACCTTCGAGGTTAAAGCGAATGCGGGAAAGTAGCTGCTTCAGCTCAGATTGAAGTTCACCGTCTGGCCAGTCTGCAGCCCGTGCGCCTTGATCGAGCCAACAGGAAGTTCAAGCACGTAAATCGACGTAGCGTGCCCGCCATAAGATCGGCAAGTGCTCGCCTTGCCCTTGCAGGGCGGCGTATCCGGCGACAGCTCGACGATGCGGCGATTTGCATCCATCCATACAATGTCGAGGCCGATCTTGCAGTGATACATCCAGTATCCGTATTCGCCCGGGTGGTCATGGATAAAGAGCATCCCACGGCCCTGCGGCAGATTCGTACGGCCCATTAATCCATACTCGCGTTCCGGTTCCGTCTCTGCCAGCTCTACATGCACAGTGGAACCATCCGGGAGCATGACAAGAGTGTCGGCTGCACGCGGCGCCACGCGTGGAATGACCGGTTCCGTCTCCTGTGCGCTGCTTCCGGGAATGGAGCCTGCAATCAGCACCCATCCTAACGACCATACCAACCATGTCTTTCGCATTCTTAGGATTTTACGACTCCAATTTCAAGACGAGCAGCGTCATGTCATCGTGTTGTGGAGCACCGGCAGTAAATGCGTCCGCAGCCATAAAAATCTTATCCAGCACTTCGCTGGCAGACTTTCTCTGCGCCAGTCGCGCAGCTGTGATCATCCGCTCTTCGCCCCACTCTTCATCGTCCTTCGTCATGGCCTCGCTGATGCCATCTGTGTAAAGCAGCAGCAAATCGCCCGGCTCGAGCGCCACCATCTGCTCGGTATACGGGGCAAACGGAAGCAAGCCAACAACCGGGCCATCTGCTTCGAGCCGGATCGTCTCCTCCCCGCGAAGCACGACCGGAGGGTTATGCCCCGCATTCACGCATTCCAGCATTCGTGTCGCTGGGTCGTAGGACGCAAAGAAGAATGTCGCATAGCGGTTGGACGCTGATGCCTCATAGACCAGACGGTTTACCTTGTGCATCAACTTCGCAAAGTCGCGCGGACTGTCCAGCGTCACGCCACGCAGAGATGCCCGCAGACTCGCCATCAGCAAGGCAGCGGAGATGCCTTTGCCCGATACATCGCCGACCGCCAGCCCTACTCGGCCGTCTCCCAGGTCGATCACGTCGTAGTAATCTCCGCCGACACCGAGCGCCGGACGGCAGAAGCCGACGACTTTTGCTCCAGGTATCTCCGGCATTTCCTGGGGAAAGAGGCGCTCCTGCACCTCGCGCGCAATTTCCATCTCCCGATTCGTGCGCTCCCGCTGCGCTGCTTCCGCCGCCAGCGACCGAGCCAGCTCACTGACCTCAAGCGCAAGTCCGGTCTGCGACGCAAGCGCCTGCAGCAACTTTAAATCCGCGGAAGAGTAGGCTGCCTCAGATCGCTTCGGCCCTAATGCCATCAATCCCATCATCCGGTTTCGGCCCGGAAGCGGCAGAAGAAGCTCAGCGTTCAGCTTGTCGAGGGCATAGCGCTCCGCCGTGCCCGCCATCAGATACCATGCGTCCGGATCGTCCCGATACAGACGGGCCGGCTCGTTTGAGTTGCTCAGATACCGGACAGCCGAAGACTGTGTCGGCAGCGTCAGCGTACCACCCGCTGAAATGCCGATCGATTGCTGCAGCACGAAGTATTCGCCGCGTCGCAACATCATCGCAATCTGGTCGACGTGCAGTGTCTCCGCAATGCAGCGAGCGACGGTTTCAAGCAGCGGCTCGGTTTCCGTGTAGCGCCGCACTTCCTCGGCCAGCTCGTTCAGCACGCGCTCCGCGTCATAGGCTTCCCGAAAGAACCTGCGATCGAGCCACTTTTGCAGCTTCTTGCGCACCCCAACTCGAAGCACCAATACAAGTCCAAAGAAGATCAGCGGCCCGATCGCATCCGACAACTGCGGCTGTTTCTTCCCCAGCACCGGCAACAGAAGCTGCACGGAGACGACAGCAAGCAAGGCAAACTGCACCACCCAGAGCGTTGCCTTCGCCAGCGCATAGCGCGCGCCCATGCGGAGCAGGATGCGCACGTCCATGGCACGCTGCACCAGCACCACATAGACGAGGGAAAAGGGAGCAAAGAGAAAGATCAGAATGCCGACATAACCCACCCATAAATGGCCCTGCTTAGCGGCGGTGATACCGAAGTGCGGTAATACGACAAAGACCAGCAGTAACGCGCCCACGCCAACGGTCATTCCCGTGGTCAGCACGCGCAGCCTTCGTCTTGCATCTTCAGTCGAGGCAGAACGAAGCTTCTCGAGCGTGAGCCCTAAATAAAGCAGCACACACGCGAGATTAAGAAAATTCGTCAGCTTCATGGCCCAGTTGGCTACTTTCACCAGGCCTGGACCATTCCCGGCCCCAAAATATTCCCCATAGATGAGGGGGAAGAAGATCGCGAAACACACAGACAGAGGCACGAGAATCAGCCACTTCACCCACGGATATTTCACATCCAGGCGCGAACGCTCCGGAAAATAAATCCCGAAAAGCAGGAGCGCGGGCGAGGCCAGTACTTGCAGCGTTTGGAACCAGAACTCCAGCAAAAGCCCCGGGATTCCGGTAGCAAATCCATGATTTTGGAGGAACATCACGCTGGGAAAGGTAAGCAGGATCAGCAGCAACCATGCGTTACCGTCGGTCGGCTTTGCCAGAACCACCCAAAAGCCCATCAACAGGCAGCCGAGAGCGACAAAAACGGAGAGCAAAATCTCTTGTACCCACAATACGAGCTGTGGAATTCCTGTGATGAGCGGCTTGTGCGGAACAAATGTAATGGTTGCGGCGCCGGCGCTGCCGTTCGTCTGCCTGAAACCGACATCCATCATGTCATCCGGATGCGCCGTATTCACAATCTCGTCCCACACTTTTGCCGAGTATGGAACGCCGTTCAATGACTCCAGCGTGGCTCCTTCCGTGACCTTTGCCGCCCTGGCCTCGGGCTGGAGCGTTCCGATGACCCGAGTATCGTTGTCATAGGCAAACGGCGCCTGAACGTGCCGCTCCGGATGGAACAAAGCACTCCAATGATCGAGCGTCATGGACGACCAATAGCCCACGCTGGCCAGCACATATAACCCCAGGAGAAAGCGCAACAAATTAGGCGACACTTTTTTTATCTTCATGCGTCTGGCCATCATCTTATCTGGCTTTCATTGCTTTCTACGCATGGAATCGCCG
>DATHQH010000146.1:0-12035 GCA_035482895.1 Alloacidobacterium sp.
TACCCGATGGTGCAGCTCATCGATCTCGATGCGGCCATGCGTCAGGGCGGCAATGCTGCCTTAATCGAGAAGATCGCGAGTCGCCTTCCCTGCCAGGTAGGCGGCGGTATCGCAACACTGGAACACGCGAAACAACTGCTCGGCGCGGGCGCAAAGCGTGTTATTTTCGGCTCGGCGCTGTTCGGTCGTGAAGATGGCGTGGGTAGAGTAAACGTTGCTCTGGCAGAGGCCGTTCGGGAAGAGATTGGGGCTGCGCAATTTGTCGCAAGCATCGACACGAAGCAGGGGCAAGTCGCCGTCAAAGGCTGGAAGGAGCAGGCAGGACTCGCTCCTCAGGATGCAGTCGCTGCTCTTAATCCCTATTGCGGAGCGTTTCTCTATACACACGTGGACACGGAGGGCACGATGCAGGGATTTCCAATGGCCATTGCACAACAATTGCGCGAACTGACCGAGAGGCAATTGATTGTTGCCGGGGGAATCCGTGAACAGGCAGAGATCGATGCTTTGCATCAGATACGCGTAGATGCCGTCGCGGGCATGGCAATTTACTCAGGCGCGCTCGCTACCTGACTACCTCTTTGCGGCGGAAATATATGGCTAAACCAAAAAACAGCAGCGAAATGATGGCCTGCAGCCAAGCCCGCTGCCACCCCTGGCGCAGTGTAGTTACGACGGCAATGATCAGCCAGAGAACTGCGAGCAGCAGCCAGATAGCGGAACGACGCATAAAACGCAGCATATCATTTTAAGGTGATTACGCCGGACGACCCCTCCGAAAGCCGAAGATCGGATAAGCTAGAGAGTTTGGCGCTGCTCCGAGTCGCCCCACGCCAGCCGATTTCCCCGTTTGGAGAAACTGAAATGGTCACGAAGAAAAGTGTGCTGCGCGTGGCAAAACGTCTGGATGAAGTCGGATTTTCCGATATTGTTCAGATCCGCAATAAGGTCATTGAACTTCGGAACGCCGGCCAGATGGTGCATGCATTTCACGGTGGTGAGCCTTTCTTCGAGACGCCGGAGCCGATCAAATACGCCATGGTGCGCGCTCTGGTCGAAAACAAGACAAAATACGCGCCCTCTTCAGGGATCGTCCCACTGCGCGAGGCGCTGGTCGAGAAGCTGAAAACTCGTAATCATCTTGACGTCAAATTCGATGATGTTCTGATCACAGCCGGCGGCGCACACGCGCTTTACGCTGCGTTTCAGGCCGTGCTCGATCCGGGAGACGATATGCTTCTGTTTTCTCCCTACTGGACCCCGATTCGCGACATGGTGACGGGAGCGCAGGCGCGGCCTCTGCTGGTCCCCACCGCAGGCGCGAGGCGAAACGGATTCACCAAAACGCTGGAGCAATTTTCCACACCTCATACCAAGGCCATTTACTACAACACGCCGCAAAATCCGTCTGGCACTGTGTTTTCCCGGGCAGAAGCCGAAGAAATCGCCGCGTTCGCGAAGAAACATAACCTCATCGTGATTGCCGATGAAGCATATGAAGACCTTGTGTATGAAGGCGATCACGTGTCCATGGCATCGCTTCCGGGTATGGCTGAACGTACGATTTCTACGTATACATTCTCCAAGAGCTATGGAATGACTGGCTGGCGCGTTGGCTACGTGGTAGCCAAGGAGCCGTTCATGACAGGGCTGCGCAAGCTGGTGCTCTATTCTGTAAATGGGGTTTCAACCCCATCGCAGTGGGCTGCGCTCGAGGCGCTGGCCACGCCGCATGATTTTCTCGTCAAGCGCAGGGAAGAATACCGCGAGAGGCGCGATCTGCTGGTCAATGGATTAAATGATTTGGGATTACAGTGCGAGCTTCCGCAAGGCGCGTTCTATGCATTGCCAAACGTCAGCACAATCAGTAAAGACAGCCGTAAGGCGGCGACGACCTTGCTGGAAAAGGCCCATGTTGCCACGATTCCCGGCGTTGTTTTTGGCGCTCAGGGTGAGGGGCATGTGCGATTTGGCTACTCAGTGCCAAAACCGGCGATTGAAGCCGGACTGGAAGCCTTGTCGAAATTTTTACGATAAAAGTGCCTTCAAATCATTGTTTTCTTTGCACCTTGTGGGCATGATTGGTCGTCTAAGCAACATGCATCGATCACATTTTCTTCCCCGATGTTCTGTATTTGTCCTTACTGCGCTTTGTTCGCTGGGCATGGCACGGGCGCAATCTATCGCGTCGGATGACAACATTCCCAATGCGCCCGATGCTGCTCTGGCACAGCAGAACACAGACCAGAGTGGAGGTACGCAAACTCCCCAGCCCACCAGCATGGAAGGCAAGCAGACGAAGCGCATTCTCGGTATTATTCCGAACTTCCGAGCCGTTTCAGTGGACGAGAAGCTTCCACCCCAATCAGTAAAAGAGAAATTTGTAACCGCAACGCAGGACAGCTTCGATTATTCAGCATTCATTTTTGTGGGCATTCTGGCGGGCGTCGGCCAGGCACAGAATTCGTATCCTGAATTCCGCCAGGGGGCTGTAGGGTATGGCCGCTACTACTGGCATACTCTCGCAGATCAAACTGTCGAGAATTACATGGTCGAGGCCATTCTGCCATCGGCGTTGGGGCATGATACCCGCTATTACACGCTGGGCCGCGGCGGTGTGGTCAAGCGGACCGGCTACGCATTCTCTCGCGTATTGATTACGCGCACGGACGCGGGAAATGAGACATTCAACTCTTCGGAGATCGTAGGCGCAGGTGCAGCCGCAGGCATTTCGAGCACGTACTATCCAAGCACTTATCAGACATGGACGAAGGTAGGTCAGCGTTGGCTCACAAACGTGACTCTGGATGGTATGACATTTGTCTTCAAGGAATTCTGGCCGGACATCAACAACGCTCTCTTTCACCAGAAGCAGTAAGCTTACACCGGGCTTTGCTGCAACCTGCGCGAATGCCCGGTAGTTCTTCCGCATCTTTGGCTCCTGTCTCGATTAGCATAAGTAGCATTGACGGATCGATATAAGGGAGCTGTGTTCACATGGTGAGAGTAGGAGTGCCGCACTGGGCAGACGAGTCCTTACTGGCAAAACTACCTGCGGAAGTCGAAGTCCACATTCTGCCTCAGAAGCCGTCTGCGCCCATAGACATCGATTTCTGGGTGGCTCCGCTGTTTAAGCAGGCAGCCGAGCCTGTTGCGCCCCATCTTCGCGGAGTAAAAGTAGTACAGTCGCTGCAGGCCGGGGTCGACTGGCTGCGCGCATTTGTACCACCGGGTGCAATTTTATGCGACGCGCAGGGCGCGCATAATGTGGCCACTTCAGAGTGGGCCGTAACCGCTATTCTGGCGGCAACAAAATTTCTCCCCTTTTATTTTGATCTTCAGCGGGCAGGCAAGTGGGTTTCGCGCGAAGCGGCAGAAGCAAACTACCAGTCAGTCTACAAGATAAATAAGCGTCATTATCCGCCGGTATTCATAGAAGAGCTGGCCGGCAAGACGGTAATGATTGTCGGATACGGATCGATTGGTAGATCCATTGAAGACCGTTTGACGCCATTTGGAGTGCAATTCATTCGTATGGCGCGCGCAGAGCGTCCGGGAGTTGAGCCGGTAGAGAAGTTACTCGAACTGCTACCGCAAGCAGACATCGTCGTGCTGATTGTACCGCTCACACCAGAAACGCGGCACTTGATAGACGCCGACGCGATGGCTCGCATGAAGCAGGGAGCCTTGCTGGTAAATGCCGCACGCGGTCCTGTCGTGGATACAGATGCTTTGGTGAAGGCGCTAACAGAAGAGCGCATTCGCGCGGCGCTCGATGTGACGGATCCAGAACCACTCCCGGAGGGACATCCATTGTGGAGCGCGCCGAACCTGCTCCTAACCCCGCACGTTGGGGGATCAAGCCCCCTTTACATGCCGCGGGCCTTTGACCTGGTCGCCGAGCAGGTCAAACGATTCGTCAGCGGGGAGCCGCTCAAGAATGTGGTTGAGGGCGATTACTGAGAACCTCGGCGAAATGCAGGGCGCGCCGATTCGTATTTTGGGCGACCTGCTCGCGACAACTGAAGCCATCTGTGACCAGCAATGTGTCCGATGCTGCCTGACGTGCCGCCGGCAAGAGCACGCGTTCACCAAGAGCCTGTGACACCTCGTATTTTTCTTTTTCAAAACCAAAGGGCCCGGCCATCCCGCAACAGCCAGCGTCGAGCAGGTCCACATGCGCGCCGGTTGCGCTCAGTATCGTCAGCTCGTCCTTCATCTTGATCACCGATTTATGATGACAGTGCCCATGCAGGACAATGCGTTGTCCGGTGAGCGCAGGTGGTTGATAGCCCGGTGCACGCTGCACCAGGAATTCGCTGAGAAGCAGCGTTTGTTTGCTGAGTCTTTTTGCGCGTGAATCCGTCGGAAAGAAATTCAGCAGCTCGTCGCGGAAGACACTGGCGCAACTCGGCTCCAAAAAGACAAATGCCGTACCGGCATCGATCTGCGGGGCAAAGTCCTGCAATATCTTTTCTAGATAGGTGCGGGCCTGCTTAAGAAATCCGAAGTCGTATAGCGGACGGCCGCAGCAGACGTGCTGCTTGGGCGTATAGGGAGTGAACCCGGCATTCATAAGCACTTGCTGCGCAGACTCCAGCACATGTGGATGGTAGTAGTTGTTCCAGGTGTCCGGCCACAAGAGTACCGGCGATTGTGATGCCGTTGTGCCATCTGGCGTGACGCTGCTCTGATAACTGCGTGGCGCAAATTGCGGAAGCCTGCGCTGCGGTGCGATGCCCAGGGATCGCTTAATCAATCCCTGGATGCCTGGAATCAGAAGAGGCAGGTTGGCAAGCCGTGTTGTTAATCCCGGAATTGACGATGCGAGATGAGCCCAGCGATCCATAAAACCGAAGGCATAGTCACGCAGATGATGACGATGTTGCTCGTGATAGTGCGCCAGGAACTCAGCTTTATAGGTTGCAACATCCACATTCACCGGGCATTCGTTCTTGCATGCTTTGCAGGAAAGGCATAGATCCAGCGCCTCACGTACCTGCTCATTGCTCCAGTCATGATCGAGCACATTGCCTTCGAGCAGCTCCCAGAGGAGATGCGCGCGGCCGCGCGTGGAATGCTGCTCTTCCCGCGTAGCCATGTAGCTTGGGCACATTGTGCCGGGACCCTGTTTGCGGCACGCGCCTACGCCGACGCAGCGCAGCGTGGCCTCGGCAAACGAACCTTTGTCCTCTGGGAATTGAAAGTAAGTGTCGATTTTATTTGACTCATAGCCCGCGCCGAGGCGCAGATTTTCATGCGGCTCGTAGACGGCAACCGGATCTATGAGCTTGCCAGGGTTCATCTTATTGAGCGGATCCCACAGAGATTTGAACTCGCGGAAAGCCCGCATCAGCTCCGGGCCAAACATTTTGGGTAGCAGTGCAGCGCGAGCCTGGCCATCACCATGTTCGCCGGAGATCGACCCACCGTGCGCCAGCACAATATCCGTCGCGAGATCGAGAAAAGCGCGGAATTTGCGGATCCCGTTTTCGCTTTCGAGATCGAAATTGATGCGCATGTGCACGCAGCCCTCGCCGAAGTGGCCATACATGGGGCTGCGGTAACCGAACTCGCTCATTAACTTAAAAAGCTGACGAAGGTAGGAGCCGAGCTTTTCCGGAGGAACGGCTGCGTCTTCCCATCCCTCCCATCCGTGCGGTTCACCGGGAACAAAAACAGTCGAACCAAGCGCGGATTCACGCACGTGCCACACGCGCGGCGCTTCGGTTGCCGTATAACGGCGAACGGCGGCGGGCGCTTGCGATATGGCTTGCATAAACCTTTCGGTCTGAGCGTCTGCGTCCTCGGGCGACCATCCTCCGAATTCGACCAGCAGGTGACCGCGGCCTTCGGGCAGAAGGGAAACATCGTCTACGGCAAGTTGCTTGCGCCGCATAAAGTCGACGAGCATGCCATCGAAGCCTTCCAGCCCAATTGGTTTGTATTCGAGCACAAGCGGCACATGGTCAGCCGCGATGAATGGATCGGCAAAGCCCAGTCCAACCAATCGTCGATGGGGAGGACTGTCTTTCAAATGGAGCGTTGCGCCGAGTACCGTAGCGCATGAGCCTTCACTCCCGACCAGCGCTCGCGCGACGTGGAATCTGCTTTCAGGCAGTAGCTCGTCGAGATTGTATCCGGAGACGCGGCGCGGAATACGTGGAAAACGCTTGCGCACCAGATCGGAATACTGATCGCGAATACGCCGCAATCCAGCATAGATTTCCCCGCGTCTTCCTCCGGCAGCGATGATGGCACCGAGTTCTTCTTCCGTTGTGGCACCCACGGTCAAGCGCGTTCCATCGTAGAGTGCGATATCGAGCGACTGGATATTGTCGACCGTCTTGCCACCCATGAGCGCATGCACGCCGCAGGAGTTGTTGCCGATCATGCCGCCCAACGTGCAGCGACTATGTGTCGCCGGATCAGGCGCAAATGTGAGGTGATGTTGCTCCGCGGCTTCGCGAACGCGGTCGAGCACAATACCGGGTTCCACATACGCCAGCTTCTTTTTCGCATCAAGCCAGTGGATGGATCGCATGTACTTCGAAAAGTCGAGCACCACGGCGACATTGCAGCATTGCCCCGAGAGACTCGTGCCGCCTCCGCGTGGAAGTACAGGTGCGCCAAGCTCGCGGCATGCGGCAAGGGTCGCCTCCACATCAGCAACGTCTCGGGGAATGACCAGGCCGAGCGGTACCTGACGATAATTGGAAGCGTCGGTAGCGTATAGAGCGCGTGAACCTGAGTCGAAGCGAACCTCACCCCGAACTGTGGAGCGTAACCTGCGTTCTAACTCTTGTGACGCGCCAAAGTTTTCATGCGGATGCTGCGTATTGTTCAGAACCGGAAACGGCGATACGGAAGTCACGGCTGTATCGTAGCAGCTTTATCGGTCTACGCTGACTCGGCTTCATAGTCCGTTTCTAAGGTTGCGTCGCGGCCTCGTTCATGGCCAAGTCGGTTGAGCAGCAGCGTGACGGCGATCGAGACCAGCAGATTCGCGAACAATGCCGGAATGGCTGCATAGACTGTCCAGATATGTCTGCCAAAATGCAATGGATAGATAGAGCTTTTCAAGTCGCGAGCAAAAGCCATGCTCGTTCCTGTCGTCATGCCGGCGAGCCATCCCCACAAAAGAGCCCGGCCATGGAACCAGCGGGTAAAGAGGCCACAGACAACCGAAGGAAAGAGCTGGGCAATCCAGATGCCTCCTAATAACTGCAGCTCAATGGCATACTGCGCACGCACAAAAAGGACGAAGATAAGCGCGCCGATCTTGATAAAAAGCGAGACCAGCTTCGCCTGCGTGGCCTCTTGCTTTGGCGTCATCGAGCGGTGAACGAGCTCACCATAAAGATTGCGCGTAAACAGATTCGCCGACGCGATCGACATAATGGCAGCGGGAACGAGCGCGCCGATGCCGATGGCGGCGAGGCAGAATCCGGAGAACCACTCAGGAAACATCTGCATAAAGAGCAGCGGAACTGCGCTCGATGAGTTTGCTGTACGGATTCCTGCGGCGAGCGCGACAAAGCCGAGCAGCGCGATGAGCGCCAGCAGCAAATTATAGGCAGGCAGAAGCGCGGCGTTGCGCTTGATCACACGACCGCTGGCCGAGCTGAGCACGCCGGTCGCGGTATGCGGATAAAGAACTATGGCGATAGCAGAACCGAAAGCCAGCGTCGCGTAACTCAGATACTGCGACGGCTGCAGAATAATGGATGCTGGCGGCTTTTTCTGGGCGAGCGCTGTACTGGCTGCAGAAAAAACGTGCGCGTATCCCCCGAGTTTCGCCGGAATGATAATGATGGCCGCCAGCACCATGATGTAGAGCATGATGTCTTTGACGATGGCGATGACGGCAGGCGCGCGCAGGCCGCTTGAGTAGGTATAAGCCGCGAGAATCACAAAGGCGGCAATGAGCGGCCATTCACCATGGATGCCGAGTGCGGCGATGACTTCACGCATACCGACTAATTGCAGAGCAATATACGGCATCGTCGCGAGAATTCCCGTAAGCGCAATGGCGATGGAGAGCGATCGGCTGTCATAGCGTCCGCGAACAAAATCAGCCAGTGTTACGTAACCGTGACGGTGACATACCTCCCACAATCGCGGAAGCACCAGCATCATATAAGGATATAAAAGTATGCAGTACGGAATTGCAAAGAAACCGGGCGCGCCGGTTCCATAAAGCGCAGCCGGGACGGCAATGACGGTATATGCAGTATAGAAATCGCCACCGATCAGGAACCAGGTCACAAGCGTTCCGAACCGACGTCCGGCCAGGCCCCACTCTTCCAGGCTGTTCATGTCGCCGCGCTTCCAGCGCGCAGCCCAAAAACCAGCCAGAGTCACAAGCAGGAAGCAGACACAAAAAATCCCAGTGGCAACAGCGTGTATTGAGGATGTCATCGCGTGCCATTGATCTTAGATGATTTCCCCAATTCCTGACAGTACAGGATGCCGCAATTTGGCGTGTTCCCCACGTCTTCTGCTACACTCAACGGTTTTCCACCTTCTGAGGTTTCCATGGCTGACACGCTCACTACCTCCGCCGCTTTACCGCTTACGCAGTTGAACGAAGATGAGCAGCTTTTTCGGTCTACGGTGCGTGAATTCGCGCAACAAAGTATCGGCCCGCTGGTTCGCCAGATGGATGAAGAGCAACACTTTTCCGTCAATTTGTTGCCGCAGCTCTTCAATCTCGGGCTGATGGGAATTGAGATTCCCATGGAATATGGGGGCAGCGGAGGCACATTTTTCGAGGCGATCCTGGCCGTCGAAGAGATTTCTGCTATCGACGCATCCGTAGGGGTGCTTGTCGATGTGCAGAATACGCTTTGCGTGAATGCATTTTTGCGCTGGGGAACTGAGCAGCAAAAGAAGACCTATCTGTCGCGCCTTGCAACCGACACTGTTGGCGCGTATGCCCTTTCGGAGGCTGCTTCCGGTTCAGATGCCTTCGCGCTACAAACGCGGGCAGAGTTGCGCGGCGACCAGTACATTCTCAACGGACAGAAGCTTTGGATTACGAATGCAAAAGAGGCTGGCATCTTTATCGTCTTCGCCACGCTCGACCCGGCGGCCGGATACAAAGGCATCACTGCTTTTCTTGTGGAAAAGGATTCTCTAGGCTTCTCCATCGGCAAGAAGGAGGACAAGCTTGGCATCCGCGCCTCGTCCACGTGTGAGCTCATTCTCGAAGACTGCCGCGTGCCGGCGGTGAACGTCCTTGGTGAGCCGGGGAAGGGCTACAAGATCGCCATCGAAACATTGAATGAAGGCCGTATCGGCATCGGGGCGCAGATGCTGGGGCTTGCTCAGGGCGCATGGAACTGCGCCGCGAAATACGCACAGGAGCGCAAACAATTCGGCAAACCTATCGCTGAATTCCAGGCAGTGCAGTTTTCGCTCGCGGAAATGGCAACCGATATTGAGGCCACGCGCCTGCTCGTCTATAACGCAGCGCGCCTCAAAGACGCCAGACTCAGCTATATCCGTGAAGCGGCAATGGCAAAGTATTTTGCCTCGCAGGTTGCCGAGCGCGTTGCCAGCCAGGCCGTAGAAATCTACGGCGGTTACGGCTTCGTGAAAGATTATCCGGTTGAAAAATTTTATCGTGATGCCAAGATCGGCAAAATCTATGAAGGAACGTCAAATATGCAGCTCGCCACCATTGGCAAGCTGGTGCTGAGCGGCAAGTAAAGACAGGGGGATCCGCATGGCGTCGAGCATCGCACTGCCTCCGATGATGAAGCCGAAGTCCTTATCTTCGTGCCGGCAGCGACGCGCAATACGGGCAATTTAGCAGACGAAACCTTTACAGCACCGAATGAAATCAGTATCTGACTGCTATGGCTTATTTCTCTGCAAATATCTGTTGATCTGCATCTCCCACTCCGGACCCATCCGGCGATCTCCCTCTCCACGCTGCACAACCATCGCATTCGCCTTCGCGCTCAGCGCAGTGCGTTCATAGATTACTTTTGCCTGCGTGCGTTCTGCGCCCAGCTGCGTCAACTGAATATCGATCACCGTCACCATTACATCCGGAAGAAAATACGCATATTGAATATGGCCATTCCGCTCGTCGAAGACTGTATTCACCCATACGGCATCCTCGTGTCCATGCCGCACGCGAAACACTGCGCCAGCTACATCTTCTGCAGGAAACGGGTACAAAAACTCTGGGTTCCAGCCAGGAGCCCACATGCGCTCCCGGTTCGCGCCGAAGAGTGGAAAAGTCTTCTCTCTGGGGGCGTCCATGATGAATTCGAAGCCGTTGTGAAGATGTTTCAATGCTGCTTCCTTCACCTGCATCTCTCGCGTCTTCATGCTGTGCTCATTTGCGGTCACGCATCCGGTGGCTCGCCGATGCATCCAGGTCAAGACCATAGATGTGTTTCAGGTCCACGATGCGTTGCAGGCTTTCCTTCGCGAAGGCGCACTTGCCATCGAAGGCGTGCAGGACAATCCCCTCCAACAAATCTCCCAACGACATGTCGTGATACTCTGCGAGCGCCTTTAAGACCTTCAACAGCCGCTTTTCGATGCGTACACCTGTTTGCACGCGCTCGACGATCAACTCCGGGGAAACTTCGTCCCTTGCTATCATGGTACATATATACCAAAATAACAAGCGATTTGTAAATCCTGTTTATGGAGTGCTGGGATAATTGGTTTTACGGTCATTGTGCTTGCTGATCGATAAATGGAAACGTTACCATCTAATTATCTAACCCCTTGTAATCGAGGCACACATGCTCCGTACGCTCGCTCTTTTGCTGATCGGCCTGTGCGCGGCTTCCTCATTCGCTCAGCAGAAACAGGAAAACCAAGCAAAGGGCCCTGACTATCTGCAACAGGCGTCAGACGGCATCCGCACACTGCAGTCCTGGTATACGCAAAACAGGGGGCTTTACCAGGCCACAGGATGGTGGAACTCGGCAAACGCAATCACAGTCCTTGCCGACTACTCGCGGGCGACCCGTAGCAAAAACTATCAGTCTGTCTTTTCGAATACCTTCCAACAAGCGCAGAAAACCTCAAGCGGATTTATCAACAACTACTATGACGACGAAGGCTGGTGGGCGCTTGCCTGGATCGATGTCTACGATCTGACAAAGGAGACGCGATACTTGTCGATGGCCAGTTCTATCTTCGCCGACATGGCAAACGGCTGGGATTCCACATGCGGCGGAGGTATCTGGTGGAGCAAGGATCGTAACTATAAAAACGCCATAGCCAACGAACTTTTTCTCTCGGTTGCTGCTCATCTTGCCCGGCGTTCGGCAAATCCCAGCGAACACGCGCAGTATCTCTCCTGGGCGCAAAAGGAATGGCGCTGGTTTGCGAATTCGGGCATGATCAACGCGCAACATTTGATCAATGACGGTCTTGATCATTCCACATGCAAAAACAACCAGCAGAACACGTGGAGTTACAACCAGGGTGTTATTCTTGGCGGCCTTGCGGAATTGAATAAGACCGCGCCGAATCCGGTGCTTCCTGCTACGGTTCAATCAATTGCCTCGGCAGCGCTCACTCACCTTACCGATGCCAATGGCATTCTGCACGACACCTGCGAACCCAGCTGCGGAGCTGACGGCGTGCAGTTCAAAGGCATCTTCGTGCGCAATCTCATGGCGTTGAATGATGCATTCCCGGACCCGCATTACAGGAAGTTTTTCGACACCAACGCAGAGAGCATCTGGAACAACGCTCAAGGGTCCGACTACCAGTTTGGGCAAGTCTGGTCCGGCCCGTTTGACGCGGGCAATGCAGGTAGCCAGGCCTCAGCACTCGATGCTTTTGTAGCCGCAGCTGCGGTTGATTCGCGGTAACCCAGTGCGAAGAGAGAAGCGCCGGAATCGATCGCGCTTCCCCCTCATCTAAACTGGTGTTTGACAGACATCGCCACCATTCCTCCTGAAGCTCCAGTCGACCTGCATCCCAGGCATCGCAGCCTGCTGCCGTTTCTAGGCCTCGCGTGCGGTGTCGGGGTTTCCAACATCTACTACAACCAG
>DATHQH010000147.1:0-33454 GCA_035482895.1 Alloacidobacterium sp.
AGAATCTTCTTTCCAGGACGTTCTGCAACATCGAGAACTGCGCATCGCCGTCCTCGTTTGCCGGCTTCGATGGCGCACATCAGTCCAGCCGCGCCTGCGCCTAAGAGGATGGCGTCGTATTCGTGCGTCACCTTAGAGCATTTCTCCGATCATTGATTGAGAGATCATTCCTTTGCGAACCTCAGCGTGAACTCCGCGTACTCTGCGCTCCATCTGCATTGTATGGACTGCGGAGGACGCAGAGAGACATAGAGATTCGCAGAGAAAAACTACCTCACCTCGACGACCGCGAGCCCGCTGGGCGGAAGGGTCAATGTGAGCGTGTGATCCTTCAACGCAACCGTCTCGGGAGCGCCGGGGTCGGAGGCTTTTTTGAGGGCGTCAATTTGCTGCTTTGTCGGATATTTGGGGCTGCCCATCTGTTTCCAGGCCGAGAGAGTGTCTCCATGCTGCGCATCGACGCGGCGTATGGTGGCGCGGCTGGCATGTACACCGCTAAGCGTAAGCTCGATGGTCTTTTCCGAGCCGCTGGCGCCCGGTTCCAACAGATTCCATGCTGCAATGACAAGCGTGCCGTCTTTGCGGCGCGTGACCAGCACATCATCCTGCTGCACCTTGATGCGCTCGTCACCCAATGCATGCAAGTCGGCAAACGCATGGAAAGCAGGCTTCGGGATGCCGCCCGCGGCGATCAGTCCATAGCCGCCGTAGAACGGCGTTTTGACAACCCCCTGCTCTTCGAAGACATCGGAAAAGGTCCAGTAGGACATTACGTCCACCAGCCCGTCGCACTTGCGGATCGTGTCAGCCATCCACGGCCCCATATAGATTGAGTCGGTGATCTGCGACTCGTTCATGTAGGTCGCGTTGAACTCGCTCCAGATAAGAGGCATGTTCGGCTTGGTCGATGCCTTGATCTGGTCGTGGACTTTCTGGACAGCAGCGCAGACCATCTGATGCGGGGCAATTGGGCGATTGTCTCCGAAGACGTTGTCCGCTGTATCGTTGCCGTACACGTGCGTCGAAACAAAATCGAGAGGCACATCATTTTGCGAGGCATGCGCGATCATGGCGTCAACCCAGGCTGCCTGCGCGGTTGCCGGGCCTCCAACGCGGATCTTTGGATTGACCGCTTTCAACGCGCGCACGGTGTGATCGTAAAGCTCAAAATAGGTTTGCTGCGCGGGGCGTCCTGTCCAGAAATCGAGGTTCGGCTCGTTCCAAACTTCGAAATACCATTTGGATACTTCGTCGATGCCATAGCGGTCCACCAGATGTTTTGCGAACGCCGTGATGAGTGCGTCCCACTTCGCATAATCCCTGGGCGGCGAGGGGATCGGCCTGTACCAGAAGGCATGGAAGTCGGGCTTGGCGGCGAGCTTTTTCGGCATGAAACTGATTTCGACAAAAGGACGCACGCCGTTGGCAAGCAAGCCATCGTAAATCTGGTTTACATACGAAAAGTTGTAGATGGGATTGCCCAGCGCGTCTTCATCGTATACACCGACTTCATCATGCAGGATCGCGTGAAAACGGACATATTGGAAGTCCGTAATCTTCTTTGTGGCCTGCAGATCGTCGCGGTAGCTCTGCCGCAGCGAGAGAATGGCGCGGCCTGAGCCGAACATCTGCTCCCAGAAGTGCGGAAATGGCTCCGCAGCAGCGTGCGCGTCGATGGTGACATGTTCCGGAGCGTTCTGGGCAAGCGTGAGCTGCGATGGCAGCAGAAAGGCGGCGAGGAGGAGGAAGTAGATGGAATACCGTCGGATGATCATCCCGCAAACAAGGTACGCTGTATGGCGTTGGAAAACAAACCGCAGTGCCGTGCAGCGTGCACCTGCTTCGATGCGGGTCTCTCAGCTACGGAGGTATACTTAGCCGGACAGGAGATCCTATGCGACTCCATATCACCAGGTCTGGACATCTGGCGCTGTTCTTTTTTGCCGCCGCTTCGTTTCTTACCGCCGCAGACATTCCCAAAGGAACCAAAATCACGGTGCGGCTGGAATCCGCTTTGCGGGACACAGCAGAATTCGGAGAGACATTTGAAGCTACTTTAGCCCATGATCTCGTCGTGAATCACAAAACCATAGCTTTGGCTGGAAGCCCGGTAGAAGGGATGGTCGTGAAGGCTTCGCCGGCGACGGAAGGCTATGCCGGCTTTCTCACGATCCAGCTGACTTCTCTAAAAACGAAGTCTATGACCTATGTATTGAGTACCTATGATGTGACGCGTCAAGGCTCAGGCAAGCCCAATCCGGGGGAGCCGCGTCCGGGTGCTGAGATAGGGCCTGTAATCAGTGGAATCGGCAAAAGGCCGGGTATTCCGACATCACCCAGTCTCGATCAAGGTGTGTCGATTGACACAGGCCGTGGCCCGGATGTGATTCTGGCTCCGAACTCGGTCATCACATTCCAGGCCAGGGCAGATGCAGGAGAAGTCCCGAAGCCCTAGCTAACGAAGAGTTAGCCGTGCAGGATGCGGGCCGTGCCGCCTTCCGGTCCCTGCACCTTGATCTTCTTTGCCAGCCCCAGCAGGCCAAGCAGGCGAATGCACAAGAAGTTAAAGTCAAACTCATACCAGGCCATGCCGTGACTTGCAGAAACGGGATGCGCATGGTGGTTGTTGTGCCAGCCTTCTCCGCCTGAGAGCAGAGCGACCCACCACAGATTGCGTGAATCGTCACGCGTAGAGAAGCGACGCGAGCCCCACATATGCGTGGCCGAATTGACCAGCCAGGTAACGTGCAGGCCAAGCGTAATGCGCATGAAGATGCCCCAGAGCAGCCAGGACCATCCGCCAAAAGCCAGGAGCACAGCCCCGATGATCACGGTAGGCGCCCAGTGATACTGGCTCAGCCAGCGATAGAAGCCGTCTTTCGCGAGATCGGGCGCGTAGCGGGCAAGCATTTCAGGATCGTCGTTATGCAAGGAGCCATAGAGGATCCAGCCAATATGCGACCACCATCCGCCATCGCGGGGGGAATGAGGATCGCCGGGCTTGTCCGTGAGCTGATGATGCAGCCGATGCACAGCCACCCAATAGAGCGGGCCACCCTGTAGGGCCAGCGTGCCGCAGATGGCCATCGCATATTCGACCCATTTCGGCGTAGTGAAGCCGCGATGTGTGAGCTGCCGGTGGTAGCTCATAGCAATGCCCACGTTCTGCCCCAGCACCCAGAGCACAGCAAAGACAATCAGCGCCGACCAGCTGAAAAAGAAAAGAGCTGCAATGGCTGCCAGATGAAATATGGCGATCCAGATGCCAAAAACCCAGTTGAACTTGCCGGAAGGTTTCTGCAAGAACTGTGCAGCATCGGATGCGAGGGTTGCGGTCGCGGTAGGAACCGCTTCTTCAGTGAGTACAGGCATGGTGTTTATTAGTTCCCCACCTACGACGATAGTCTTCGCAAACACTCTGGCTTGTAAGACTTCCGTAATTTCTCACTTGAAGTGGAAAAATGGCTGTTCCATATTGAGAAGCATTTTCTTACCGAGATTGTGCTACGCTCGCCCTAGACACGGGAAGAGCTATGAAGATCCTGCTCATCATAATGCTGCTCGTCGTTTCCGGGCTGTTTGGATATGCACAAAGCTCAGGTACATGGGAGGGCTTTGTTACTGACACCCACTGCGGCACAAACTGTCAGCGCACTTCGACGATGACTCCAGACCGCGCTTGTATTCGCCGCTGTGTCAAAGAGGGATCAAAATACGGTCTCTGGTATGGAAACCATGTCTATGTCCTGGAGCCACAGTTACAGGCTTCCACGTTTGCCGGCGAAAATGTCCGTGTGACAGGGGAAAAGACAAATGACGTCATCCAAATCACATCCATTACTCGGACTCCGCAACAGAAGCCACAAAACCAGTAATAGGTCGATTCTTTAGCTGGAGACTTCCCGTATTTCCGCCGTAACGCGCAGGGGTTCAGATTTCGTTACCGGCTGAGGTGCCTCGTCCACCTTACCGAAGATCATTTTTCCCGAGGCGGTTTGCAGCACCGAGGTCACGCTGATCTCAACCGAGCGGCCAATCATGCGACGCGCATGATCGACGACGACCATCGTGCCATCGTCGAGATAACCGACGCCCTGGTTGTACTCCTTGCCTTCTTTCAAGATGACGATGTTCATTTTCTCGCCAGGCAGCACGACCGGCTTCAGGGCATTGGCAAGGTCGTTGATATTCAGAACCGATACATGATGCAAATGAGCAACTTTGTTCAGATTGAAGTCGTTGGTGACGATCTTCGCGTCCAGTTGCTTGGCCAATTCGATCAGTTTGAGATCGACTTCGCGGATATGCGGAAAATCTTCTTCCGTGATCTGCACGGTGAGCAGCGAGTTGGACTGCATACGCTGCAGGACATCAAGGCCGCGCCTTCCACGCTGGCGCTTGGAGCAGTCGGAGGAGTCAGCCACCATTTGTAACTCGCGCAGCACGAATTCAGGAATGACTAGTATGCCATCGAGGAAGCCGGTATCTGCCATGTCGGCAATGCGGCCGTCGATTATAGCGCTGGTGTCAAGCAATTTCACATTGCGCTTGCTCTGGCGTTCCACATTGAATAGATCTCCCAGCGCCGAAAGATTGAGCAGGTCGCCTTTGTTAGTTCCGACGACAAGCCCCACGTAAGACATGAGCAGGAGCACGAAAATTTGAAGCAGGCTGCGTGTATTTCCCACCGGCAGGCTGTGGGCCAGGACCAGGCTGCAGAGGAAAGCGCCGAAGATGCCGAGAATGCTGCCGATGACGCCACCGATCAGACGTCGCAAGCTGAGCGCACGCACGCGCATCTCGAATATGATGATGAGCGTCGCGCTGGCCGCGCCACCGAGAACCGAGAACCAGGCGGGTAAACTGTGCACGCGAAACAAGTAACAGGCAGCCGTAACAACGAGAACAAAAAGAATGCGGATCAAAGCGAGGTCCATACAGAACCGGAGCCTCCGATAAAAGAACGATTCAGCAAGCGGAAAATTTCGGTATGAAAAATGAAGCTCCGCCTGGCACGACGGGAGTATACGCATCTACGAGTGCATCGGGCAAAGAATAGATTTTGGATTTTGGATACTATTCGTTGGCCTGCGCTTTGAACCGCGCCAACACCGCTTGTCCATTGAACAGAACAAGCGTGTTATCTCGTATACGGTAGCGGGTGGTCTTACCCAGCGCATTATTGAGCTTGTTTTCCATTTGCATGGCCGGACCTATGCAGGCCATCATGGTCGTGGCAATGGGGTGAAACTTCAGCCCGCTGCCAGTCTTTTCATACGTTCCCGCCAACCGATTGCACCCGGTGCTGCCTGCAACCCGGTTTCCTTCCGCCGTGAATTGCAGATACGCTGCCTGATCCCCCGCTGTGGATGCGATCTGCTGACCTCCCAGCTCAATCAGGGTCCAGTGCGTGCCGGCGAACGGTGTAGAGGCGGCCGTGGGCTGTTGCGCCATTTCGGAGCCTGCCGGCACTTGTTGCACCATGATTGTGACTTCCGAGGGGGCTCCATGGGTGAGGACAGGATTCGAGGTGGTCGAGGTGAACAGGAGCTTACCGTCTGCATGGATGCTGGCGCGCACACTGTAACGGTGCGAGGGTTGTACATCCGCTGATGAAAGCGTCAGTTCAAAGGGGATGGGCACCTGCCTGCCTGCTGTCTGGATTTCCCTTTGCGCAAGAACCTTTGCCGGGGCGTCTGCCAGCGATACATCTTCGAGCGCGACTTTAACGATTGCGTTAGAAGGCAGAGCTATCCGTTGCAGATATGTAACGGTTCCGGTGACAGTTGTGTTTTGCGCGATGGCGTGTCCACCCAAGAACAGAGCCAGAGAAACAGCAAACGTCAAAGCGCGACGTAACATGGCCACTACTGTACCAAGAAAAAGGCGCGCCCGAAAGCGCGCTCTGAGTTGTAACCAAAACGAAATTAATATTTAGGCAACTTCGGATCGACATCCGTGGCCCAGGCGGTAATGCCGCCTGCGAGATTCGCCACATGCTTGAAGCCGCTCTTCTGCAGGAACTCCGCGGCGCGCTGGCTGCGCCCGCCGGTCTTGCAGTGGATGACAATCTCGCGGTTTGGATCGAGTTCGCCGAGGCGATTCGGCAGATCTCCGAGCGGAATGAGCGGCGCCCCGATATTTACGATCTGGTATTCGTGCGGTTCGCGCACATCGAGGACGAAAACATCTTCACCGGCATCGAGCCGGCGTTTCAGGTCAACTGGTGTAATCTGCGGAATTCCGTTTTGCATGGGGGCAGGCTTCTGTTCCGGGACGATGCCACAGAACTGTTGGTAGTCGATTAATTTGGTGACGGTCGGGTGGGTGCCGCAGACCGGGCAGTCAGGGTTCTTGCGCAGCTTTAGTTCGCGGAACTTCATGTTAAGCGAATCGACGAGCAGCAGGCGTCCGATGAGAGAATCTCCCTTGCCGAGGATCAGCTTGATGACTTCCGTTGCCTGCACGACGCCGAGCAGGCCGGGCAGAATGCCGAGCACGCCTCCTTCGGCGCAGGACGGAACCAGTCCCGGCGGCGGCGGTTCCGGATAGAGGCAGCGGTAGCATGGGCCTTCTTCCGTCGCGAAGACGCTGGCCTGGCCTTCGAAGCGGAAGATCGAGGCATATGCGTTCGGCTTGCCGCTCAACACGCAGGCGTCATTCACGAGGTAGCGCGTCGGAAAGTTGTCCGTTCCATCGGCGACGATATCGTAGTCTTTGATGATCTCAAGCGCGTTGGCGCTGGTGAGCATCGTCTCGTGCTTCACGATATTTACATGCGGATTCAGCGCTTTGAGCTTGTCGGCTGCGGAATCGATCTTGGGGCGGCCCACGTCCGCAGTGCTGTGGATGATCTGCCGCTGCAGATTGCTTTCATCCACCACATCAAAATCGACCAGGCCGATGGTGCCGATTCCTGCAGCAGCCAGATAGAAAGTCAGCGGTGCGCCGAGTCCGCCGGTGCCAACGCAGAGGACCTTTGCGGCCTTGAGCTTCTGCTGGCCTTCGAGCCCGACTTCGGGCAGGATGAGATGCCGCGAGTAACGGGCGATTTCATCATTGCTGAGTTGTGGCAGCGCCACTGTTTCTTCAGTAAATGTTGGCATCTTGTTTTCCTAGTCTTTCTTTACGTTATTAATTTCTACGCTGGAGAGAATCTTCTCCAGGATGGCGTGAACTTGGGCAAGCTCGCCGTTCGTGATCTCGCGCGTGTTATCAAAAGCACAAAGCGTCTCCACTGCGAGATCGAACAGGTAGCAGGTTGCACCGCCTGAGACGGCATAAATATCTTCGGAGAACTGATGACACATCCCTGCGCCGGCTGTCTTCGCGTGCATGTAGGGAATGCTGTTGATTGTTTCTGTCCCAAGCATTTTTGCATTTGCGTCACCCTGCAGCACCTGCTTCAGACATGCGTCCGCGGAAACTGCCTGCCGGTTCGAGAATACAAATTCTGCCCCTGTCAGGTTCGTTCGCGGATATGGATTGTAGCCGCCATTATTACTACTGAAGTAGATAAAGCCACGCGACGGATTTTCCGGTGACGTGATGCTGACGGGCGTGTAAAACTCGTTTTCCATGCTGAAATTCCACTTTGCCGGGTAGCGGAAGGTAACTCTATAGGCCGGGTCGGAGAATTGCATCGATGATGGCGTGACGAGTGTGACCTGCTGCGCCTGTGTTGCAAGCGCCGTGCCGAAAAGCATCGAAATCATTTTCAGCTTCAGCAAGTCAGTTCCTCTTCAGGCCGTCGATCCCTCAGGGGCTAAAGCCGCCTGTCAGCTTCATGCCATCTACGGCACGGCTAAAGCCGTGCCCCTTCAGACCAAACATCACTGCAGTTCAGGCGCCGAAGGCGCGTCCGCCCGTGCGGTCAGCACCCGCCGGCGATGGATGGAATAATCGACAGCGAGTCCGCCTCGGTAACCGAGGTTGCTTCTTTTTCCGGCAGGTAGCGCACGTCTTCGTCGTTCAAGTAGACGTTCACAAAGGCGCGCAGCTTGCCCTCATCGGAATAAAGATGCTTTTTGAGATCCGGATGCTGCGAGGTGAGCGCACTGAGCGCTTCGCCTACCGTTTGAGCATTTACCTGCACGGCATCCTGCTTGCCGACGTATACGCGCAATGGCGTAGGAATAAAAATTTTCATGGTCGAAATCCTTTTCAGTTGGGGTGCGATTCTAAGGCACAGGCAGAAGCAAATCTGCGTGCCGTGAGACGGGCAAACCGGCGGTCAACATCGCCCGGCTACCAGTTCCTCCACCTGAATCGTCTCGTCCTCAAAGGATTTGTCGTCCTCGCTCGTTCCCCTCAGCAGGAAAGAATTCGTCTGCTGCGCAACTCCGTTTGCGACTGCGGTAATTACATAAGAGCATCCCAGCCAGTGCGCTTCGGCGAAATCGGTCTTCGACCATTGTGCCGGATGATCAGGATGCGAATGGTAAAAGCCGACAATATCGAGCCCGCGCTCGCGCCCCTGCCGCTGAATCTTCACCAGCTCCTGCGGGGCGATGTGATAGCGGTTGTGCGCCGAGTCGGTGCGGGTATTGCCCGCACGCACGGCGTCTTCGACGGTGTTCACGTCGTCCTGAGAGCGGCCCAGCAGCACACCACAACACTCATGCGGATAGGTCTCTTCCCCATGTTTCCGCAGTGTGTTGTATATGTGTTGGCTGAGCTTAAGCATTGGTCTGTTCTTCCTCCCAGAAGCGTTCACTTAGATATTTGTCTGCCGAATCGCACAATATCGTCACGATTACGGCTTCGCGTCCCTCGGCAGCCTCTTTTTCGGCCACTTGCAGACAAGCGGCGACAGCCGCTGCCGCCGAGACCCCGACCAGCAGGCCCTCGCTTCGTGCAAGGCGCTTAGCCATACGATACGCAGTTTCGGTCTCGATCTCCATCTCGCTGTCAGCGAGGGACGAATCGTAAATCTTCGGCACAATTGCCGTTGCCATGTGCTTCAAGCCTTCGAGGCCGTTGAAGGGCGAATCGGGCTGCATGGAGATGCACTGGATCTGCGGGTTCCACTCTTTCAGGCGGCGTGTGGTTCCTACGAAAGTCCCGCTGGTGCCGAGCCCGGCGACGAAATGCGTAATCTGCCCCGCAGTCTGCTCCCATATCTCGTTCGCAGTGCCGCGATAGTGTGCCTGCCAGTTCGCGTCGTTGCCGTATTGGTCCGCGTAATAATATTTTTCTGGCTCGGCTGCGGCCAGTTCACGGGCTTTGCGGATCGCGCCGTCGGAGCCGTCGTTCGGGTCAGTCCAGACGACACTTGCGCCATAGGCGCTCAGAATGCGTTTGCGCTCCGGAGAGACATTGGACGGCACACAAAGCGTGACCGGAAAATTCATGGCTGCGCCGAGCATCGCATACGCAATACCGGTATTGCCGCTGGTCGCATCCAGCAGGTGTTGGCCGTGACCAAGCTTGCCCTGCTTCAAGGCAGCGGCCACGATGGACGAGGCTGCGCGGTCTTTCACGGATCCGCCGGGATTCGCCCACTCGGCTTTTCCAAGGATCTGAATTCCGGGCAGATGGGCAGCGATTCGCTCCAGGCGCACCAGGGGTGTGTTGCCAATGCGATCCAGTAACGCCGTGCCCAATAATTGAGTTGCCGTTGCCATAAGCGAATGTGCGTTGCAGCCAGCCGTGTAAATGTGCGAGAGTGAATGTGTCCCGGCAGGCTACTTTAAGTGTAGCGTCTGCCGTGCCTTTACCGCTATGCCCAGAAAAACAAAGCAGCTTACCTTCGACGAAATCCTCACGAACCTCCGCAGTTTACAATTTGATGTCCGTGAGGCGCCCGGCGTCGCAGGGCAATATCGAGTGGAGAAGTATGGCTGCGCTGCGGTGATTACTCGCGCCAGCGACGGAAACGGCGTGGCTTTTGTTGCCCGGCCGGGCTTTGTGCTGGGCGGAGAAATCGCACACCTGCTTGACCGTGGATTCCAAAAGTCTCTGAAAACAAGCCGTTTAGAGATTGCAGCAACAGCCGATCACCTAAAGGCGATCCACCGCTTCAGCGAGGAGCTGAAAGAAGTCGCCGGCTCTCCCAGCCTTTACAACGAGTCCATCGGCACGACGAGCGACGACTACTTCTACGACCGCCTGAAGGGGCGGGATACGAAACCCATACCCCGGTCGCCCGCTCCGTGGGACGCCAACGACGCACATTAGAGGCGAAAATGAGAATGCGGCGAGTTCTGATTGCGACAGCAGCTGTCACCCTTGCCGGATTGATTTTTGCTCAATCGAATACGAACTCACCGATCCATCTGACAGACCGCCAGCAGGATGTGTACGCCATCTACTCGCTGTTAATGCCGGGCGCGGTCCTGGCCAATCTGGGCACCAGCCAGAATCAGCGCTGGGCGATTGCCGATACCACAGTGAACGATGTAGACATCAGTCCGGCGCTGGCTCCGGAAGCTGCTCTCAGGGCTCCAGCAGACCATCCCCGGCGATTCCATGATGCCGTTGTCGACTATCAACAGCGACGACATGAGCGGCAACCGGTGATCCGCGCCTTTCATCTCGACAGGCCCTACATTCTGCTAACACCCGCAGATATACAAGAGTTCCGTACATCGCGCACCTCCATCAGTCCCAGCAGCGCCAGCAGGCAGAGATTCAGCGGCTTTCCCGGGATCAATTTCTTCAGCGATGTGTATTTCAACCCGGAGCGCTCCGCCGCACTGGTGTACATGGTTGCGTGGTGCGCCAGTTTATGTTCGCAGGGCGAATGGGTATATCTGGAGAAGCAGAATGGGCGATGGGTGCAGCGGTCAGGACAGGCCGCTATCGTACCCGGAGGCACCCGCTTCTAGCAGCGGTGTCGAGAAGGACCTGGGCGTTGTCAGTGCTGACACCCTGACCTGCCTATATTCCGAGCATAGCCATTGAAGCGATGACTATTGCTGGAAGAAACTGCTTTAGCGCTTCGCTCGCTCCCTTTGCAATTCCCGGTAAACGTCGCTCTTGGAAAGCCCGCGTTCGCGCGCAATCCGTTTGAGGGCGTCTTTCTCGTCCAGGTTTTCTGACTTCTGCAGTTCTGCAATACGTTCAGCGATGCTGCCCGATGCCACGGTTTGTGCCAGGACTCGAGCTTCCACCAATAACGTGATTTCGCCGCGAATGCGATCCCGCTGTTTCAGGTCGGTTGCGACTTCTGCCACACTGCCGCGCAGGAATTCCTCATGCAATTTGGTCAACTCGCGCGCTACGACGACACGACATGTTTCGCCCCAAACGGCCTGCACATCGCCCAGTGTTTCCAGAATGCGATGGGGTGCCTCATAGAAGATAAATGTTGTTCCATCGTCAGCGCCGGCTGCCAGCCGCTCCAGTTCCGCGCGACGAGAACCTGCCTTGGGCGGTAGAAACCCTGCGTATACAAACCGCTCGGCGTTGAGCCCCGAGGCGACCAGCGCACTCAGTGCCGCATTCGCTCCGGGGATGGGGTAGACGGCAATGCCTGCCTCGATTGCCGCAGCAGCCAGATGCATGCCAGGATCGGAGATTCCGGGCATGCCGGCATCGGAGACGACGGCGATCCGCGCTCCCTGCTTCATGGCGGCAAGAAATTCAGGCACGCGCTCGATCTCGTTGTGCTCGTGGCAGCTGACGGTCGGGGTATCGATACCGAAGTGATTCAGCAGTTTCTGTGTCTGACGCGTATCCTCGCAGGCGATGCGGTCAGCAAAACGAAGCACGCGAATCGCACGCAGCGTGATGTCACCGAGATTGCCGATCGGCGTGCCTACGAGGTATAAGCCAGGCGCCAGCAGCTGTTCAGATTTGTCTTCGTTTTCTACGGACACGCTCTTCGCTTCCGACATGGCCGAATTCTTTCAAGGGATACGGCTTTAGTTTTCGCGCTTGAACCTGCGATGTTCGGCCAGCATGCCCATGCTGTGCATCAGGTTCTGCAGCGTGACAATGCCAACGACTTTGTCACCTTCAGTGACCGGAACGAGGGACATCCGGCCGCCAGCCATGCGGCGGATCATCGAGCCCAGCGAGTCGCCGGGCTGCGCTACCTGAAAGGAGCGCGACATGACTCCCTGTACATAGCCGTTCCCCTCGCTGCGCAGAGCCTCCAGAATTCCCTGCCGCGAAACAATGCCGACCAGGCTTGCGCCGCGCACTACGGGAAATTCATCCTGCAGGCTGTGAATGGCTTTATAGAGCGCATCTTCGAGCGTGTCCGATGGCGAGAGTGTGGAGAAATCAGTCAGCATCACGTCGCGCATCGTCACCGTATCGACCACAGACTGAAACATCAGTCCCTGGTCTTCCAGCTGCGCACCGATAAAGATAAAAAAGCCACCCATGATGAGCCACGGACTGAGGCTGCTGCTGAGCCCGGAGTTGGGCAGGAAAAGCAGTGCGATTCCACCCAGAACTGCCACGGCGCCAAGGATCTGTCCCACTCCTGATGCTGCACGCGTGGCCTGCGCCGTACCCCGCGTCCGGCTGAAGCCGCCGCGCAGCATGCGGCCTGCATCGAGCGGATAGGCCGGGATGAGATTCAGCACGCCAAGAATTACATTGAGCCAGACCGTCGAGCGCATCAAGTGGGTAGGCGTGACCCAGGGCCTGGTGAAGAGGGCCACTTGGGGCGCAGCTCCTGCGATCAGCGATCCGACGGCGACGGCAAAACCGAAATTGGACAGAGGGCCTACAAGAGCCATCGATGTCTGCACGCTGCCCTCGCCGGCTCGCTCCGCGCTGTCCGGATTCGCGTAAGAGAAAAGTCCGCCAATAGGCAGCAGCAGAATGCTGCGCAACTGCACGCCATGGTAAGCAGCCACAATCACGCGGGCCACTTCGCGGACGACGACAGCAAGCAACAGGATGAGCCACAGCATGATGGCCCGCCACGACTGGATGTTGACAAGGTTCGTCGACAGCAGGCAGAGGCCGAGCAGCAGCAGAAAAAATGTGTGGATGCGCAGATCAACACCCATCCAGCGACCCAGTGGAAATGACCAGCCGCGCATTGCTCGTTCGTCCTCGTTCCTTCAAAGCTTGCTTCTGCAATTGTATGCTGGCGGAGTAATAAACGCGTGTACGCCTTAAACCCACGATGAAGACGGCTGCGCTACCATCAAAAACGATGCGCGTAATTGCCGGAAGGTTTCGTTCTCGCACTTTAGTGGCTCCTCGAGGACTCGATACCCGCCCAACGAGCGACCGTCTGCGGGAAACGCTCTTCAATGTGCTCGCGCCGCGTATCGATAGTGCTGCGTTTCTCGATCTATACGCAGGTTCCGGTGCAAATGGGATCGAAGCGCTCAGCCGGGGTGCGGAACAGATTGTTTTTGTTGAAAAATCCGCGCCTGCGGTTGCCGCAATTCGCGCAAATCTGCAGGCGCTGGGCATTCGCGAAGGCTACCAGCTCGAAACGCGCAGTGCCTCGAAAGCACTGAAACGCTTGTGCGAACAAGATCGGCGTTTCGATCTTGTCTTTCTCGACCCGCCCTATAAAGCCGCTGACGAATATACGCTGATACTGGGCTTGCTGGGGGGAGAATGCAAAGCGGTGCTGCGAGACGATGCCGCCATCATCGCGGAGCATCATCGTAAACAATCGCTCGAAGAGAATTACGGCGGGCTGCATCGCTATCGTCTACTTGAGCAGGGAGATGCGGCCTTGAGCTTTTATTCCCTGGCAGATTCAGGATCAATGTAGCCGGAGCTCCGGTCATTACCAGGCTCGCGACCACTTTGGACCGGCTTTATCTCCTTCACGCAGCCGTGTATCGATGCCGGCGTTCAACTCGATGAGGCGGCCAAAGAGCCAGATGAGGTCGGAAAGGCGATTCAGGTAAGCGAGAACCGCAGGCTCGACAACTCCGCCATTTTCAACAAAGCGGACCGCGCTGCGCTCGGCGCGGCGGCATACCGTGCGGGCAACTTCATAGGCTGCGGATTCGGTATGGGCACCCGGCAGCGACCAGTCGGCGAGAATGCCCTCGGTGGCCTCGATCTGATGAACGAGATCGGTAAGCTTGTCCACATCTTCGGTGGAAATGACGGGCGGCTGCTTCCTGCTTTCAGGCGGCGTGGCCAGTGCAGACCCGACGCGAAAGAGAGTGCGCTGAATCTCTTCAGTCCAGCCAGCGATTTCCTTATTCTGGCAGATACTGCGGGCAAAGCCGAGGACGCTATTGAGTTCGTCGACGGAGCCGTAGGACTCGACGCGAAGATCGGACTTGGAGACACGAATGCCGCCGGCCAGACCGGTCTGGCCGCCGTCACCTCGTTTGGTTGCGATGCTCATAGAGATTCTCCTGATGCCGCAGGGCCATAGCCTCTTCTATCGTGACACGAGGCGTCTTGATGCGTGTAGGCGATAACACTCGATGATAAGGACGATTCCTCTCACTTCAGCTTCCACGACTCTCCACCAAAGTTCAGCTTGATGCCCGATCGAAAAGTAAGTGGTAACGCCGGATAGCCGAAGGCCTCGAAATAATGTTCACTAAGCAGGTTCTGAATGTTGGTGTAGATGTTGATACGGGGCGTGATCTGGTAGCCGCCCCCCAGTTCGAGCCGCTGATAGGAGCCGAGCAGGTTGCGATTCGGGAGCAGAAGGCTGTTGCCAAAATTCGAATCGGTGAGAAAGGTGCTGTCGTCGCGTTGGCCAACGAGAGTGCCGGTAAAAGATGTGTAGAACTTCGAGCGGTTGTAAATGAGGCTGAAGTAGCCACTATGCGGGGCAATGCGGAAGGGGCGTGCACCAACCAGCGGAGAGTCAGCGCCGATGGGAATCGTAGCGAAATTCGAGGACGTATTGAAGCTGGGCCCAAGGTTGTCGCTTGAAAGAGAGCGCTGGACGACCGCATCAGTGTACGTATAGCCACCGCGGGCGAAGAGATGGCTTCCAAGCTGGTACTCGGTCTCGAATTCCACGCCTTGGGAGCGAAAGGCGGAAGAATTCAGATACGCTCCGCCAAAGGCGAAAGGGGGCAGGTTCGCAGCCGGGACACCAAGCTCTATAAGGCCTGCCTGCGGCACATATTCGACATCGTTGGTGAATTCGTTGTGGAAGTAGGTAATGCCGAGCCGGGCCCGCCCGTTCATGATCTGCTGGTCGACGCCGCCATCGAATGTCCGTGAGTTCTCCGGGCCAAGCGGAGTCACGTTGTACTGATCGAGCAGCTGACTGCCATTGGGTAATGCCGCGAGGACTCCGTGAAGAGAGTTTGCCTGCTGGTAGATGCTGGGCTCCTTGATGCCTTTTCCGAAGCTTCCATGCAGTTTCGTTCCGCTGAAAAAAAACGCTGACGGGCGAATGAGATAGTACGCAAGCGAGACGCGCGGGGTGGCGGCAAAACCGAACAGCCCATTGTCCTCAAAACCGGTACCGAGACTGTAGAAGAGACGGTTGCGGATGTCTCCGGAAAACTGAAGAGTATAGCTATAGTTATTGCGCTCGATGGCCGTGGGCGTGGTTCCGGCATAACCGATAGCGCCGCTTTCATGCTCGAACTTGAAGGCACCGAGAGCGACGATATGGGGATTGAAACGATAGTCGGTCTGCGCATAGGCGAAATCGCGGCTGGTCGGCGATAAGTATTGCGAGGGAGCGGCGCTGAACTGGAAAAGAGCCTGTCCCTGGACGCTATAGCCGTTTGCGCCGGTAATGGTAACTGGCGCGCCGTCGTAATAGCCGCTATCCGGGTTGAAGATGCCGGTGGCACCAAAGCTGTTGAACTCCGAGTTCAACCGCAGACCGCCGTAGCGTACCTGGTTGTGCCACTTCGCAGTTGTCTGGTTATTCCAGACAGCGTTGTAGTAGTTATCCTGCTCCTTCTGCTGGGCATCGTCGGGGATACCGTATAAGGCGATCGCGTTCGGCTGGCCGCCCGAGACAACGATGTGGCGTACCGTGAAGCGTAGATCGTTGGCAGCGTTCGGAGTCCATCCAAAGTTGCCGGCATACGTGGCGTTGTGGAACTCACTGTTTGGGATGCTATTGCTCGTATCGATGCGAGCGAAGGCCGAATAAAGATCAAAATGCCGGTAGATGGTGCTGCCAGTAACTTCATTGCGGTAAGTACTGAAGTTGCCTGCATCACCCGCGTACGTGAGCAGAGGCAGAGGAGTGGTGCCACGAGCTGAAGTGAGGCTCACTACACCGGCAAGGGCGTCTGAACCATAAAGCGCGCTGTTCGGCTCACGCAAGACCTCGATCGACTGGATGCCCACCGTTGCCAGATTGGCAAACTCTACGGCGCCTCCGATAGCATTTGCCGGGACCCCATCGATCAGCACTTTGTTTGCGTCCGTTTCTCCGCCGCGAATCGACAGGCCAGTTGTGCCGCCCATCTGGCCGGTTTGCGTGATCTGCACGCCGGGCACGAGGCGGAGTGGATTTTGCACTTCTGTCGCGTAGCGGAAATCATCGGCCGGAAGAACGGTGACAGATGCGCCTGTCTGGGCTTCGGGTGTTGGAGTTCCTGTAGCAGTGACAGTGATTTGCTGCGTGAGTGTCTGCGTAGCCAGCGTGACATTCAACTCCGCTTTGGCCGATCCGGTGAGGTACGCGGCCGGCGTAGTGGTCGTCTGAAAAGAAGGCGCGGTCACGCGAACGCTATAGCGGCCCGATTCTGGTATATCGAAATCGAAAGTGCCGTCCGCGCCGGTTTTGGTGCTGGCGATGACGCGAGTGTCTTCGAGCAAATCCACGGAAGCACTCACGACGAGGGCGCCAAGCGGATCACGAACTTCTCCGTGTAGCATCTTTGCCTGTTGCGCGAGCAGGCGTAAAGGCGCGACTGTGCATACGAAAGCGGCTATGAATACGATGACTGCGATGTGGTGGAACTGTGCGGTTCTTCTGACAGTGGCGCTCAGATATTTTTGCCGGCGACAAGCGTACATTCTTCCCCCTCGGGTTTGGTTGCAGCCGGGCCGGTCTCCTGACTTGCGCGTCATCGAGTCCATGCGGCCTTCCCGGAGCAATGCTCCAGTGGCATTCATGCATGTCTCTCGGCGCTTACAGTTACGGGGTAGTGACGGATTTTCACCGAGCTTCCCGACACCCTGCTGGTTTGGTGGATGGTAGCGAGCTGACAAATCGTGAGACAGCTCGAGGATTTCAGCAATATTGCTTCATGCAGACGCCATGTGCTCAGACTGCACCCGGCGCGCGGCTTCTACAAAATGCGCGGCGGCCGTCGGGGCAGCGCGAAAGTGGAGATGGATATAGCTCGCAAGCACATTTCCGACGCCATAGCCTTCGTTCTCCAGCTTGCCTGAGAGAGAATATTGGATGCGATAGTGGGTGCCGATTCCGGAATGGTTCGAGATGCGCGAGAAATGAAAGCTGTGACCACGGATGATAGTGCCGCGCGTACCAAGCAGACAGTCATCCGTCAGTTCGACCGTGACATAGCCGAACTGCACCAGCTTGCCCGTCATCTCTATCGCGAACGGGAACACCCTGGCCATCGGGTACGTGATGCCATGGGCCGTCGTGAGTTGTTGTGAGAGGTAGATCATGCCTCCGCATTCGGCATAGACAGGGCGACCTGATGCGACAAACGCTTGCATGGAAGCAAGCATCCCGGTGTTGGCGCTGAGTTGTTGCGCATAAAGCTCCGGGTAGCCGCCGCCTAGATAAAGTGCGTCGATGTCTTCAGGAAGTGATGGATCGTGCGTTGGACTGAAGGGAACGATAACGGCTCCCTGTTGTCGGAGCAGGTCAAGATTATCCTCGTAATAAAAAGAGAATGCATGATCACGGGCTACACCAATGCGAACGTGACGTGTGCTGATACAAGGGGCTGGCAGGAGTGTGGACTCGAGGTCGAGTCCGCACTCGAGGGATAGGAGGCGGTCAAGGTCGAGATGCTTCTCGGCAAGTAAACCGAGAGTTTCGATCAACTTCTCTGTCGTCCCATCCTGGCCTTCGTGAACATCGAATTCTTCCGCAGTGTGAAGTCCGAGGTGCCGCTCAGGAATCGCAATAGCAGACTCGCGCGGCAGCCAGCCTAGTACCGGTGTCCGGCAGGCTGAGAGGATGGCGGCTTCCAGCATGCGAAAATGGCGCTCGCTGGCAACGCGGTTCAGGATGACTCCCGCCAGAGCCAGTTGAGGGTCGAACAACTCGAACCCGAGTACGACCGCGGCGATGCTCCGCGCGCTCTTGCCTGCGTCCACCACGAGCACGACGGGAAGCCTGAGGAGCTTTGCGATCTCCGCGCTGCTGCCTGATTCTGTGGCGCCATCCTTGCCGTCGAAGAGCCCCATCATGCCCTCGGCAAGGATCGCGTCCGCACCTTGGACGGCTTGGCGGAGAACATCTTTGTTCGCTTCATCGTCGAGCATCCAGGTATCGAGGTTGCGTGCGATACGGCCCGAGATGCGGGTGTGATGGCCAGCGTCGAGGAAGTCGGGACCGCCCTTGAATGCCTGTACGATCCGGCCACGGCGGCGCATCGCTGCGAGAATCGCAAGACTGACAGTGGTTTTGCCGACTCCGCTTGCCGTCCCGGCGACAAGAAGGCCTGTCATAAGCTAGCCTCGATGTTCACGGAGCCTTTAAGGGCAAGCGGGAGGCCTGCGATCACCACGGCCTTGATTTGGATCTGCTGCATGTATCGCTCCTGGCATCCGGCACGCGAATGTGACGAATGCAGAGCGGGAATTAATCGATAGGCAGCCGCCACACACTCCAGAATGAGGGCGCGTGGATATGCTCTTCAACTCTCCCAGCGAAGTTGAATGAAGCCCGATTCATCTGGCCGGTCTCCTGACTTTCGCTTCGTTGAGATTGAAACGGCCTTCCCAGAACTTTCGTCCCAGTGGCTTCATACGAAATGCCAATCTCTCAGCGTCACAGTTACGGGGTAGTGACGGAATTGCACCGTCTTCCCGAACACCAGATGATTGAAAGATACCCGGAGCCGGGATGAAGGTCAACGTCTCGGCATCAAGCCTCTTCGACTACTAGCGATTCAGCGACTTGGCGAGGCTGGTCAGGTTGTTCGGATGGATGTGGATAAGGCCCCCGCGCGGGCTGTCGATGTCCGCAATGAGAAAGAATGAGACAGACACGATCAGCACCAGGATGATGACCAGAACGGAATTTGCTTTAGCGGTGCGCATTCCATACCCGATTAACAGGCTGGCACAGATAGCAATCCCTCCCATCAAAGCCCACGCTTCAATCGGAATACGATTCTGCCACGCTGCTTGTGTGTTTCCCGCCGAGCCCAAGAGACCGTCCGCGCTGCTAAGGACCATGGCTAGAACAGGTGTCTGCTGCGCAGCTACCGCCGTCCGGACAGTATCCCAGATATCTGCCTGCAACTGCTCTGTTCTGGCGTCGAGCTGTGGAATCTCCGATTGATTACGGTCTTCATAAAACAAGATACGCTCGCGAAGGTAGTCGACCAGCAAAGCTCTTACTTTTGCCGCGTCCGCGGGAGGAAGTAAATCCGCCCGGTTGTGTACGTTGTCGATCGCATTGGCCTCTTGCTCTTCGAAGTGCTGACGCTGATCGTACCGGCTGATCGCCATGGAAAAGGTAAACCCGATGATGAGACCGAGCAGCGTCAGAGTGGCAGTTAGAATCACCCCAAAATCTTCGCGTTCCTCTTCGTTCAGCTTCTCCCGTTTCCCTCGAAGGAACACACCCATGTACGTCGAGAGCCACAAGGCAAAGAAAGAGATAAAGAACACCAAAAATGGAGAGTTCATTAAGAATGTCATAGCTGTATCGTCAATTATTTATTTGTCGGCTGGTTTCTCGTGGTGACCTCCGAACTGATAACGCATTGCCGACAAAAGTTTATTCGCGAATTCTGCTTCGCCCCGCGAGCTGAATCTCTCATACAGCGACGCAGTGAGCACTGGTGCGGGCACAGCTTCGTCGATCGCGGCCTTGATAGTCCATCGTCCTTCACCGGAGTCAGAGACGCGGCCTGCAAAGCCGGAGAGGTTTTGGTCTTCGACCAAAGATGCTGCCGTCAAATCCAACAGCCAGGAAGCGATCACGCTTCCGCGCCGCCAGACCTCGGATATATCCGCCAGATTGAGGTCGTATTGGTAGTGCTCAGGATCGCGTAATGGCGTCGTTTCGGCGTCGATCTCATGTTGCTTCTTGCCTACGTTCGCAGCGCGCAAAATCGACAGACCCTCCGCATAAGCAGCCATCAGTCCGTACTCGATGCCGTTGTGCACCATCTTCACGAAATGACCCGCGCCATTCGGTCCGCAGTGCAGGTAACCCTGCTCGGAAGTACCGCCGACTTTCTCCCGCCCCGGCGTCCGTGAAATATCGCCGATTCCAGGAGCCAGCGCTTGAAAAATTGGATCGAGGGATTTCACAACATCGGCCTCACCGCCGATCATCATGCAGTAACCGCGCTCCAAACCCCACACGCCGCCGCTGGTGCCCACATCCACATAGTGGATCTTCTTTGGAGCAAGCTCTTTGGCGCGCCGGATGTCATCAATGTAGTAAGAGTTCCCGCCATCGATCAGGATGTCGTCTGGTTCAAGATGAGGCAGGATCTGCTGAATCGTTTTGTCCACAACGGCGGCAGGGACCATCAGCCAGATCGCTCGCGGTTTTTTGAGCTTGCTGACCAATTCTTGAAGAGAAGCAGCGCCTGTCGCCTTCTGCTTCACAAGTCCCTCTACAGCTGCCGGCGAAACGTCAAAGGCGACGCATTCATGCCCATGCTTGATGAGACGCAACACCATATTCGCGCCCATCCTTCCCAGACCTACCATTCCAAGCTGCATATGCACCTCTCCAATCATTGCGAATCGACGATCGTAAGCAGACTAGCATTCTACGGGGCAAGCGGTCTTTTGTATCGCATGAATCTTTTCCGGCTATTCCAATTTGCCCTCAATCGTCATGGATTTAAAAAAAGGAGGCCTGCGGGTTTAAATCCGCATGCCTCCTGGACTTTCAGTTTATTGGTGGCTTAGCTCGCCGTCAGCTCCGCCGCCACCTTCTCCGTGATAAAGGCTTCGATCGTATCACCAACCTTGATGTCGTTGAAGTTGGACAGGCCGACACCGCACTCCATACCATTCGTGACTTCTCTGGCATCATCCTTGAAGCGTTTGAGAGACGTAAGCTTGCCCTTATAGACCTGCGCCCCGTCACGCATGAGGCGAATTTCGGAGTCACGCCGCAGCACGCCATCGAGAACGCGGCAACCGGCAATGGTGCCCACCTTCGGAATCTTGAAGACATTGAGCACTTCGGCACGACCGAGGTAGTTCTCCTTGAAGACCGGTTCGAGCAAGCCCAGCATCGCCTTGCGAATCTCGTCCTGCAACTCGTAGATGATCGAATGCAGACGAATTTCGACGCCTTCCTGCTCGGCAAGATCGGCGACTTTCCGCTCCGGACGTACATTGAAGCCGATGACGATCGCGTTCGAGGCCGAAGCCAGCAGCACATCGCTTTCCGTGATGGCGCCGACGCCGGAGTGGATGACCTTGATGCGCACCTTCTCGGTCGACATCTTCTGCAGCGAATCCGCCAGCACTTCGACGGAGCCGGTAACATCGCCCTTGAGGATGAGTGGCAATTCCTTCATGCCAGCCTGCTTGATCTGTTCGGCAAGCCCTTCGAGAGAGACACGTGAGGACTTCGCCAGTTGCGCCTCGCGCTCCTTCATTCTGCGGTATTGCGCAATGCTCTTGGCCTTGTCGCGGTCGGCAGTGACGAGGAACGTGTCGCCCGCATCCGGCATGCTTTCAAGACCGAGGATTTCGACCGGAGTCGATGGCCCGGCTTCTTCGATTGCGCGTCCACGATCATCGAACATAGCGCGAATCTTGCCGAAGGTATTGCCAACGATAAAGCTGTCCTGATTGCGAAGTGTTCCGTTCTGCACGAGGATCGAGGCCACAGCGCCGCGTCCACGATCGAGCTTCGCTTCGATAACCGTGCCAACAGCAGAGCGTCCCGGCGTTGCCTTGAGGCTTCCAAGATCGGCAACGAGACAGATCATTTCGAGCAGCAGATCGAGGTTCTGACGCTTCTTCGCAGACACATCGACGAAGACCGTTGAACCGCCCCAGTCTTCAGGAACCAGTCCGCGATCGCCAAGCTGCTTCTTCACGCGGTCAGGCTGCGCATCGGGCTTGTCGATCTTGTTGACTGCGACAATGATCGGCACATTGGCTGCCTTGGCGTGGTCAATGGCTTCGAGCGTCTGCGGCATCACGCCGTCATCGGCTGCGACCACGATGACGACAATATCCGTGACCTTGGCGCCGCGAGCACGCATGCGGGTAAAGGCTTCGTGACCCGGCGTATCGAGGAAGACGATCTCGCGTCCGAAAGCAGGCGAATCCTGCTTGCCGATGCGCACTTTGTACGCACCGATATGCTGCGTAATACCGCCCGCTTCACCACCAGCAACGTCTGTCTCGCGAATAGCGTCAAGCAGCGAGGTCTTACCGTGATCGACGTGGCCCATCACAGTGACAACCGGCGGACGCGGCACTTCAAGCTCGTCCGGGTTCTCCTGCAGGAGCATGCTCTCGATGGCTTCATTCGCCATCTGGTCTTCAAAGGTGATGAACTGCGTGTCCGCGCCAAACTGATGCGACACATCTTTCACCAGCTCCGCGTCGAGCGACTGGTTGACAGTGACGAAGACGCCGCGCATAAGCAGCGTTGCGATTAGATCCTTGCCGCGTACACCGAGTTTCTCGGCCAGGTCCTTGACGCTGATGCCTTCGGTCACGGTAATGGTGCGGGTGATGGGCAACGGCTCGGATGGAACCTGCGCTCCGCCAAAACGGGACGGCGGCGCAAAGCCCTTCATCGGGCCTTCCTTGCTCTTTTCGTAGGTCTGACGGCCGCGACGAGCGGGGCCACCCGGACGCTGCGGACGGGGAGCTTCACCCGGAGGCGGAACAAGTCCTGGAGCACCGCCCATGCCGGGGCGCTGGCCAAAGCCGGGACGGGCACCGAAACCAGGACGCTGACCAAAGCCAGGACGGGCGCCGGTCGGCGGCCCACCGGGCTGGCTACGTGTCGGGTGCATCGGACGGCGACCGCCAGGGAATTGTCCCGGAGGCCCACCCTGCGGACGCTGGCCTGAACCCGGAGGGCCGCCTGGACGGCGATCGAAAATAGGACGGCCGCGCTGCAATCCGCCTTGCATCTGCCCCGTGGGAGCGGCTGGCGGCGGCACAGGGGCCGGTGGAGGCGCCGTATACACAGGACGCGGTCCGGTCTGCGGCATGATCACGCGACGGACAGGGGCTGCAGGCGCTGCCGGGGCTGTCTGAGTTGCAGGCGCTGCCGCGACGGGCACTGTGGGCGCGGCAACTTCAGGCGCGGGCGCTACGGCAGGAGATGACGGCTCACTTAACGAAGAAGCGGTGTTTGCCGGAGCTGCTGCAACGGGCGCAGCAGATGGTGCAGGCGCCGAAGCTGCGGGAGCGACAGCAGCAACGACAGGAGGCGCCGCCGGAGCCGTGGGCTTGGCCACGATTGGCGCTGTCGGCGCTGCGGCAGCAATCGCCGGCTTCGCTTCCCCAACAGGAGCAACCGGAGGCTTCACCACAACCGGACCTGCCGGCGGTCTGGCAGCAATCGCCGGAGATTGAGGGGGCTGCACAATTTGTGGAGCCTGTCGTGGCTGCGGAACGATCCTACGCGGAGCGGGCCTGGCTGCATCCGCAGGAGCTGCATGAGGAGTCATTGGTGATGGAATCGCTGGCTTCGGAGTCGTAGGCGCGATTACTGGAGCCGCCGCGGCTGGTTTTATCACAGCCGGGGGAGGCGTGGGCCTGCTGGCTGCAAGCGCCTCTTCTTCCTTGCGCTGTTGAATGGCCTTCAGCACATCGCCAGGCTTCGAGACGCGCGACCAGTCAATCTTTGGCTTGGCCTCAGATTCGGCGCGGGAGCCACCCTGCCCACCGCTTGCCCTGCCGCCACGATTGAAGTGTACGCGCACACGCTCGGCTTCATCCGCTTCCAGAGAACTGGAGTGCGTCTTCTTCTCCGTCACGCCAACATCGGTCAGTACGTCCAGAATTGCCCTGCTCTTCACTTCGAGCTCGCGCGCTAAATCGTTGATTCGAACTTTGCTCATCCGCCCCTTTTGCTTACCACATCCCAAGCGCTCAGCTGTTCATAGCAACCTCATGCCTATGGGAGTCGATACTGTTTGTATTATCCCCTGAAATGGCACGCATTGCGCCAACCTTCTCAGGCCTATCTACATGTTGCAGGCAGCGCATATTATGCGCCGCCCTCTTCAATTTTTTCATTCTCGACGGCCTCGTCCTTCGGCTCGTCCAAATTGCCTTCCACCACCGCATCGTTATCAGCATGCGGATGATGCTTGGCAAGCACTTCGCTTGTATCTTCCCGGCCCGGAGCAATCGAGGCAGCGCCTTCGTCTTCCAGCGCTTCGCCGGTCTCGGTCTCTTCGGCAAGACGCTCCTCCGCCAACTCATCATCGATAAGACCGGATCCATCTTCACTGGGCCGTTCTTCGCCAGCCTGCGTCAGATCCTGCTCCAGGGCTTCGATTTCTTCCTCGGCCTGAACATCAGCGATATGTGCAGCTTCGGCATCACTCGGCGTCGCACCGGCCGGACGCTCTTCGCCCTCTTCATACTGCCCAAAGTAATGGCGAACCGCCGTGCCGATCTTTTCCAGCGTCTTTTCGCCGATGCCAGGAATCTCTTCCAGCTGCTCAGGGGTCATATCGGCCAGCGACTCGACCGTTGTAATGCCCGCGGCAACCAACTTTTGGATGATGGATTCACCCAGTTCGCTGACCTGCTCAATCGGCGTAGCGGGTCCACCCGACATCGCCTGCATCTGCTGCTCGACTTCCTGGCGTTTCTCTTCCTCGCTCTTGATGTCGATTTTCCAGGCGAGCAGCTTGGCTGCCAGACGAACATTCTGGCCCTTTTTACCAATCGCCAGTGACAGCTGCGTGTCATCCACGATGACTTCCAGCTGCTTATCGCCCAAATCAGTGATGCTGACACGGCTCACCTTAGCCGGCTGCAACGCCTTTTCGGCAAACGTGGTGATCTCTTCGCTGAATTCGATAATGTCGATCTTTTCGCCGCGCAGCTCGCGGATGATGGACTGCACACGCATGCCCTTCATGCCCACGCAAGCACCCACCGGATCGACATCCTTATCGCGGGACATCACGGCAATCTTTGTCCGTTCGCCTGCTTCGCGAGCGATAGCGCGGATCATAACCGTTCCGTCGTAAATTTCAGGCACTTCGCTCTGGAAGAGGTTCTGCACCAGCTCCGGCGCGGCGCGAGACACGATCACCTGCGGCCCCTTGGCCGCGCGGTCGACGCGCTGCAGCACCACGCGCACCCGCTCGCCCACGGCAAATTGCTCCAGTCGCGACTGTTCACGCTTGGGCATGCGCGCTTCGGCCTTACCTAGATCGAAAATCACATCCTGCGGCTCCAGGCGCTTTACCGTCGCGTTGATCACTTCGCCGATGCGGTGGTTGTACTCCTGAAATACCGTGTCGCGTTCAGCTTCGCGCACCTTCTGGAAAATGACCTGCTTGGCCATCTGTGCCGCGATACGTCCGAGCACGTCGGTCGGCTTGTAGTAGCGAATTTCGCCGCCGATCTCGACCTCCGGGGCCAGTTCGCGCGCCTGATCGAGAGCGATCTGGTTCACCGGATCTTCAATCTGGTCCGGCACCTCAACAACTGTCTTGTACACATACGCACGGATTTCGCCGGTTTCCTTGTCCAGCTCGGCGCGCATGTTTTCCTGCGTCTTGTAATACTTGCGCGTTGCCAATGCAATCGCGTCTTCTACCGCGGACACTACCACGTTCGGGTCGATGCCCTTGTCACGGCTTAATGCCTCGATGCTTTGATACAGCACACTTGCCATATTTCTCTCTTTCGATACCCCAGCGATCACGCGATCAGGCGTAACTCGCAGTTCCGCCGCCAGCTATTAACTGCAGCTTCGTCTCAAATTTCCGGGACGAGGTTAGCCCTTTCGATGTTGGCGAACTCAATCTCTATGGTCTCGCTCGCCGGGTTCTTCTTGTTCTTTCCCTTTTGCCGTACGGCAGAAATATCCAACCCGAGCGCATGCTCTTTTACTTCTGTGAGCCTCCCCTGCCAGTGACGGTTGCCCGCGACCGGCTCAAAGGTCTGTAACTTTACCAGACTGCCCGCAAACCGCCGGTAATCTGACTCACCGTAAAGCTTACGATCCAGACCAGGTGAGGAAACTTCCAAAGTGTACTCGGCGCCGGGAATCAGTTCTTCTACGTCAAGAACTGTTCCAAAATCCTGGCTGAACGCCTGGCAATCTTCGTGCGTAATGCCCGCCAGCTGGTCAATTTCCACGCCGGACGGGAGTGCGGCTTCCGCTCCACCCACCTTGGCCTCTTCGGCCAGCCTTGCCCGTTGCGCTGCATTTTTTTCAATAAAGGCGCGCAAAATACGATGCTTGCTTCCGCCCTGAAACTCGATTTCCACGACATCAAGACCGTGCGAAGCGGCAACGCGCTCCGCCGTGGCGCGAATTTGTTCTAGATTCAAGGCCATGGTGCTGGTAAGAGTTTGCAGCAAAAGAAAAGTGGGCTTTCGCCCACTCATTCCTCCGCGCCCTGGCTGACTCACAGTAACTACGCGGACAAACTCGTCTGCTATTTCAGGATACTCCTCTTGCCTGGCAATTTCAAACTTGTCAGCTGCTCAGCGGTTGCCAAGCAGGACAAAGGCATCTACCATCTCCTCAGTATGGCGCGGGCAGTAAAAATCATCTCGGCGCTGCTTTGTATGGTCTGCGTGATCGCTCTCTGCGTTGCGCCCTGGGTCGATCCTCCCGAAACTACCCTGAAATCGCTTCAAGTCATCCTTTTCCTGATGTTTGCATTCGTTGCGTGCACTCTTCTGTTCGCCGGAATGCTGGCGCTGGAGGTGTTGCTCGTTTGCCGCCGCCTATGGCACGTCCCCCGGCTAGTGCAGCATTTGAAGCTCCCCATCCAGACAAACTGCGTCCAGCAGTGCTAACGAATTCATTCTTCCCTTTTCGAACAAGTACGCTACTTTTCGAGTTCATCTGAATATCGATGATGAAAATTTTGTAAACGAACTCTAGGGGAATTAATGAAGGCACAAGAAATCCTCCAATCCTGGTCCACCATCCTCAGCGGCCGAAAGCCCTTATTATCGATTGAAATTACCCGGGAATGCCCTCTCCGCTGCCCCGGCTGCTATGCCTACGATGAGGCGCACCTCGGTGGCAACGGTGTCACCCTGCGCGTTCTCTCCGACTTCAAGCAGGATGCCCTCGTGCAGGGAGTTCTCAATCTCGTTGACCAATATCGCCCGCTCCACGTCTCTTTGGTAGGCGGCGATCCGCTGGTCCGTTTCCGTGAATTAGAAAATATCTTGCCAGAACTCGACGCGAGAGGTATTCATGTTCAGCTCGTTACCAGCGCGTTTCGGCCGATCCCAACGCATTGGGCAAAGTTCTCGCGGCTCAATATAGTCGTATCCATCGATGGACTTCAGCCCGATCACGACGAACGGCGAAAGCCCGCGACTTATGAGCGTATTCTGAAGAACATCCGGGGAAGCAGGGTGACCATCCACAGCACCATTACCGGCCAGATGACCAAGCAGGAGCGCTACTTTGAACGGTTCCTCACCTTCTGGAGCCAGATACCGGAAATCAAACGTATCTGGATGAGCATCTTTACGCCTCAGCAAGGTGCCGTTGGCCCTGAACTCCTCACCGCGCAGGAGCGTGCCACGGTGATCGAAGAGCTGGGGCAGTTGCGCACTCGCTTTCCAGTACTGGACATGAGCGAGAGAGTACTGCGCGAATTCCTCAATCCACCAGCGTCACCAGACGAATGCATCTTTGCGCGCACTACACAGATCGTCTCCGCCGATCTTAAGACCCGTATCACTCCTTGCCAGTTCGGTGGCAATCCCGACTGCTCACAGTGCGGTTGCATGGCATCCATGGGCTTAGCTGCCGTAGGTCATATCGAAATTGGCGCCGGTATCAATCTCGGCAGGGTGTTCCGTGCCTCCGAACGCATCGGGAAGGGCATCGACAAGCTCAGAAATTTTCAACAAGAGGTCGCATGAAATGACGTCCCAGTCTGCAATCACCCTTATGGAAGCACATGCTCCGGCTCGTCAGGGCTCGGTCGTCAATATCGAACGTTCTGAACGTGAGCTGCGGCGGCAGCTCACGCGCTTTTCGAAGTGGATGTACCGGCTTGGATTTGCTCCGGGAACCTCAGGTAATCTCTCTGTGCGTCTCGATGACGAACGCATACTCGCAACTCCGACGGGTTGCAGTAAGTACCTGCTGCGCCCGGTCGACATGGTTGTGGTGGATCCTAACGGCAAGCTGCTCTCCGGCACCCGCAACGTCACAAGCGAGATTGGCATGCATCTAGCCGTCTACAAAGGGCGTTCGGACGTGCAGGCCGTCGTCCACGCGCACCCGGCCATTGCCACCGCTTTTGCGTCTTGCGGTCTCGCACTGGATACTCCGCTTTGCGCCGAGCTGATCATGACGCTGGGCGCCATTCCTCTGGCAGCCTACGCAACTACCGGAACCGACGAGGTGGGAGCAAGCCTTAAACCGTTCCTGCTGGACCATGATGCAATTCTGATGGCGAATCATGGCCTCGTTACGTATGGGAAAGATTTGCTCGATGCATTTATGAAACTCGAAACCACCGAGCACTTCGCACAGGTCTGTCTGGCTGCGCATGAACTCGGCTGCCCCAAGCTCCTCGACGGTGATGCCCTGAAAAAACTGCAGCAGGCTCGTCTTCGTTATCGAGCGAATTGCCGGGCGTAACTCCGGCCGCACTCATCGAACGACAGGCCCTCACATCAGGCGGTGACTATGCTCAATCCATACGCGACGTTTTTAGGAAATCGCAGCCCGCTGGAAGTGCTGCCCACCACTCCTGACAAGCTGCACGTAATTCTGGAGCATCTGGGAACCAAAGGCGTGGAAGAGGCTCCAGCACCGGGCAAATGGAGCGCTCGCGAAATCATCAGTCATTTAGCTGATTGCGAGATTGTCTTCGGATTTCGCTTGCGGCAGACGCTGGCTGAAGACAACCACGTGATTCAGCCCTTCGATCAGGAAAAATGGGCCGCCACTTACGCAGCCTATGACGCGAGCGCCGCATTCGCGGTCTTCTCGACCGTCAGGCAATGGAACCTTGCGCTCATCCGTAGCGTTTCGCCTGAGAAGCAGACAAAAACGGTCACCCACCCTGAACGCGGCACGATGACATTCTTGAACATCGTGGAAACAATGGCCGGTCATGACTTGAATCACTTGCAGCAAATGGAAGCCATAAAACGGCACATGGTTCCTGAACCGGCGCAGGAATAGATCCTTATTCCGTAGGCAATTTCAATCCTGCACGACATTCACATCGCCAATGCCCACGGTCGCATGCAATTTATAGATTCCCCGGGAGGAAACATGTCGCGTCTTAGGGAAGAATCCATCTGACCGCTCCTTGGAAACGGCATCGTCTGCATCGCCGATCTTTGTGCCGGTGAGAATCTCGTTGTACTTCGCGCCGTCAAGCACACCCACTGTAAGATCACCTATACCCACGTGCAGTTCCTTGTTGCCCTCGATTCCCTTTACAGTCAGTTCGCCGATACCCAGCTCCAGCTTCAGGTCCGTTTGCGACGGGAGATACACCGTAACGCTGGGGCTGGAATGATTGTTATTGTGCTTTGGTAATTTAAGATCAATCGACGCGCGGTCTCCCGCTACGTCAAATTGCCTGACCCATGACTGCACGGTAGAGTCGTCATAAAATGCTCTCGGATCAATCGTCAGGCGAATCGTTTTCTCTTCGTCGCTGCGCACGACGCGTACTTCACCGATGTTCACTTCCATCACCAGCGTACCCTTCGCCGGAAGGCTCTTACTGATCACCAGCGGCTGCGCCTTCGGCAGTTCGAGTTTCTCTCGCCCGGATGCATCCTGCGCATACAGATTGCCTGCGCCTATGAGACCCATGGCCAATACGATTGCTGCTGCTTTCATATGCAGCCTCCTACTCCTGGGCGATATCCAGGCTGCCCATGCCTACGTTGATCTGCAATGAACCCGTCCCGCTGCCGCTGTAATTCTTGCTCACAACAAAGTGCCCATCGTGCCCACCCGGTCTATGATCATGCAGCGAGCCCAAACCGATGTTGACCTTCATGTCGGAATAGCTCTTATCACCTTCCACCAGCAGCTTCGCATCGCCGTAGCCGACATTAATCTGACGGTCGCCCGCGCTGCCGATGGCGTCGAAAGTGAGATTGCCTTTCCCCAGGTTGAATTCGCTATTCAAACCCTTATTCATGGGAACAAACAGCGTTACGACCGCATGAGAATCACCCTGAAACTTCAGGTGGATCACGCCATCGTCCGGAGCAACGCGCAAAATGTGAATGTAATCCGCAGCAGGCTTGCTGCTCGACTTCGAATCCATCTCTACGGAAAGCCTCAGCTCTTTCGCATCGGGTCGCGTGCGTACCTGAAATTGTGCATTGCAGATGCTCACATTCAGCTTTCCGGTACCGCTAAATGCCCGGGCGATTTCAAGATGCCGGGGCTCCAGCACATCACCAGCCTGTTGCTGGTATTGGCGGTCCGTCACCGGCTCTCCATCGCAATTCATGTTGTCTGTCTTCTGAGCACGCGCTTGGGCACAAGTGCTTAGAATCGCGAGCATGGCTACATACATAGCGCCGCGAAACAGTTGAAAACACTTACGATGGCTCACAGTCGCTCCTGTTCCTTGCTACGAAAGATACGGAAACACTCCGAAGCCGGTTCCACCAAAGTTTGCCCTGTTTTCTGAACCCCTCTACAATCGAATGAATCACTAAGAGATAGCCGTATTCACGGCCTTTAGCCCGCGAAGCCCGCTCTTCGCACCTACGGAAGACAATGATTGAACATCCCGTCCCCGAAGCGCTGACGTTTGACGACGTTCTGCTCGTACCTGCCTATAGTGAAGTAGTGCCTGCCCTGGTAAGCACCCAGACTCGGCTCACAAACCGTATCTTATTGAATACGCCGCTGTTAAGCGCAGCCATGGACACCGTGACCGAATCACGTCTGGCCATTGCTATGGCTCAGCAGGGCGGCATTGGCATCATTCACCGCAACCTGGCAATCGAGCAGCACGCAAGCGAGGTCGACAAGGTAAAGCGCTCCGAAAGCGGCATGATCGTCGATCCGGTAACGATTACGCCGGATCAGCTCATCTCCGACGCGCTCGATGTCATGCGGAAGTACAAGATCTCCGGCGTGCCCGTCACCAAGGACAAGAAGCTCGTTGGCATTCTCACGAACCGCGACCTGCGCTTTGAGACCCGCACGGATATTCCCATTGCCGATGTGATGACCAAAGAAAACCTCATCACCGTCCCTGTGGGAACAACGCTTGAAGACGCCGAGCTGATCCTGCATAAGCATCGCGTGGAAAAGCTCCTGGTCGTCAACGATCAATACGAGCTCAAGGGCCTGATCACCGTCAAGGACATCCAGAAAAAGCTGAAGTATCCCAACGCCTCGAAAGACGACCAGGGTCGTCTGCGCGTGGGCGGGGCGATCGGCGCAACCGGCGACTATCTGGAACGTGCCGCCGAGCTCGTCCGCAATCGAGTGGATGCTCTTTCTATCGACTCGGCGCACGGCCATTCCTCGCGTGTGCTCGAAGCTGTCCGCGAGGTTAAGAAGCGCTTTCCGAATGTGGACTTGCTTGCCGGAAACATTGCCACATACGAAGGCGCAAAAGCTTTGATCGAAGCGGGCGCGGATGCAGTGAAGGTTGGCATCGGTCCCGGCTCCATCTGCACAACGCGCATGGTTACCGGTGCGGGCATGCCGCAGATCACGGCCATCAGCGAAGCCTACAAGGCAGGCCGCGAATACAATATTCCTGTCATCGCCGACGGCGGCATCAAGTATTCAGGAGACGTCGCGAAAGCGATTGCCGCAGGCGCCAACGCCGTCATGATCGGCTCGCTTTTCGCAGGCGTGGATGAAAGCCCCGGCGAAACGATCCTCTACCAGGGCCGTTCGTTCAAGGCATATCGCGGCATGGGATCGCTCTCCGCCATGTCGCAGGGTTCCGGTGAGCGCTACTTCCAGAGCAGTCGCGATCTCGAAGAAGCACCGGCCAGCACTGAAGGCGTAGTGGCGCGTGAGCGTAACGGACAAAACCGCCTGGCGAAGTTTGTGCCTGAAGGCATTGAGGGACGTGTGCCACATCGCGGGCCGCTTGAAGCGATGGTCTACCAGCTTGTCGGTGGCCTGCGTTCCGGCATGGGCTATCTGGGCTGCGGCACGATTGAAGACCTGCAGACCAAATCTCGCTTTGTTCGCATCTCCAATGCCGGGTTGCGCGAGAGCCACGTGCACGATGTCATCATCACGCGCGAGGCCCCGAACTATCATGTCGAGTAGACGAGACACGCGGCTCACTTTCACAATATTCTGGCGTCTGAAGATCAGCTTCAGGCGCCTGTTGCTTTTTGTAGCAATTCAGTGAAAATAGCGGCGAAGGCTCTCTCGTGATCGACAAGGCTCCTCACTCGTCTACATTCGCGTTGTGCATGCTGCTTGTTGTCTTTTCCGTATCTGCCAGGCTTCGTGCCCAGGATGATAGCAACGGTACAAACTCACAGCAGCAGACATACCAGGTACGAGGCACCGTCATCAACAGTGTGACGCATGAGCCAATCGCCCGTGCGCTTGTGTCGTTTTCCGGGGAAGCATCCGGCTCGATGCTGACGGACAGTGGAGGGCGATTTGAATTTCCGAATATTCCGGCCGGACGATGTGTCTTGCAGGCCCGGCGTCCGGGATTTTTTGCGAAAAACTCGGGACGAGATGCATTTCAGCCGATCTATGTGGGACCAAAGACCGAAGACACCATTTTGGCTTTGGAACCAGCGGGTTCTATCACGGGTCGGGTGACTCTATCGACCGCTGAACAGGCCTACGACATTCATGTGCAACTGATGCGTCACACCGTACAGGAAGGCCGGGCAAGGTGGCAGACGGCTGAAATGAAATCGACAAATAGTGAAGGAGTATTCCATTTCGGCAATCTCCAAAAAGGTGAATACAGACTCTATACTGCCAATTCTCTTGACCCGGACGCAGGGCAATCGGCATCCACGCGGTGGGGTTTTCCTCCAGTCTGGTATCCGGAAGAGAGTGACAGCAGCACGACTGGCATTCTGAGGCTTGGAGCGGGGCAGCAAATCAGCGCGGAACTGACACTCAACCGCGAGCCTTTTTATTCTGTAACCATTCCTGTTGCAAATACTGCGAACGCTGGCGCTAACTTCCAGGTCCGCGATCAAAATGGCCTTATCTTCGATTCTACTGTTTCCTATGATTCGCTGCGGCAGCAACTTCGCACGT
>DATHQH010000148.1:0-7777 GCA_035482895.1 Alloacidobacterium sp.
GATGCTGGTCGCCCTTGTAGACGTTCAGCTTCGAGCCCATCTTGCGGCCCATTTTGGTCTTGGGCAGCATGCCCTTGATCGCCTCTTCCACAATCTTTTCCGGACGACGCTGCAGCAGGCGCGTGAACGACTCTTCGCGCAGACCGCCGGGGAAACCCGTATAGCGGCGATAGACCTTCTGCTGGCTCTTCAAACCGGTCAGCCGAATCTTTTCGGCATTGATCACAATGACGTGATCGCCCATATCGATGTACGGGGTGTATTTTGGATTTCTCTTACCGCTCAGCACGCTGGCCGCTTCGGTCGCCAGTCGGCCCAGGGTCTTGCCGCTCGCGTCCACCACGAACCACTTGCGGTCAATCTCGTGCGCGCTAGGAATGTACGTCGACATCTCTCTTATCTCCAGCAAAAACTCGCGTTCAAAACGCAATCCGCCCACGCAAAACAGCAGCGCGGTCTAAAAACTTACCCACAGCGAAGACTTCATGTACGCGTGAGATTCGGGGCCCCCAGCACGCGCGGTGTTCGCGAGTTGGGGTGAATTTGGCGCAGGCTCAACCGATAGGGGTTTTCCGGGTTCGGCGCCCTGTCAATCTGTGAGTTGATCACAGACATACGGACGGGCAGACGCGGAACTGCGCAAGGATTTTAGAATACGGGATTTTTAGGGCAGAGTCAACGAAATGTGGCGCCTTTTCCCGGTTTTTCAATGCCACTCTACGGATGTCATCCTGAGCGAAGCACGCACAGCGTGCGTAGTCGAAGGACCTGCGGTTACTATCGTTCGCTCAGCCACATCTTCCCGAAACCCGACTCGGGACTGGAATGCAGCCGCTTGAGCTAACCTGCAAATCATGCACAAAGTCTTCTACTACACCTACATCGTCGCCAGCCGCACCCATGCGCTCTATATCGGAATGACCAATGACATCGAGCGGCGCGTGACAGAGCATAAAGAAGGGAAATTACCTGGTTTCTCAGCACAATACCGATGCAATCGACTGGTATGGTTCGAACGATATACCTCACCGGGCACAGCCATCGCTCGCGAAAAGCAATTGAAGGGGTGGAGGCGATCGAAGAAACTCATCCTGATCGAACAAGAAAACCCGACATGGATCGATTGGAGCGAGGACTGGGGTAAGAACTATCTAAAGAAACCGCAGGTTCTTCGACTGCGGCTTCACCTGCGTGAATCCTTCGCTCAGGAAGCACCGGGCTTTAGCCGGGGAAAAGAACCGCAGCGCAAAAGCGGCTTCTGCCCCGGTTACGACTTCGCCTTTGTCCTTAACCCGGCACCAGGCGGCACATAATGGAAATGGATGAGATAGATATTCTCGCCCTTTCCATGCTTCGCCACTTTAAGCAAGTCCAGAACACCCAAAAATCCAGACTGGCGTGCCAGCTCCGGCGTGATATCAGGAAATCCAATGGTTTCCATGGAGTCGATCTCGATCGCGCCCTCTTCCATGCGATATCGTCCGCCAACTCGCACATGAGGGCGCATCCAGATTCGAACGCTGCAGGTGATCTCTCCCCGACGAACTCCTTCTCGAAGCCGTTTGGCAAACATCATGGCAAAAGTCTACAACTACAAACTTTGTCAAGCCCCTCAATCGGAAAAATCTCCGCAACTAGTTGCAATAAAATGATTTAGCAGATCGCAGACTTGGCGTACTATTTCACCGAACTTGTTATACTGGAATAGAGAGAAGTTTTTAGATGAAAGCGCCCGCTTGCAGCAGGCGTTTCGCTTTTTAGGAGGGGATCCCCCGCTAAGTAATTGAAAACACTAGAGCGATATTAAGTTGAATAAAATCAGTCAGTTAGCGGGGGATGATCCCCTCGCAAGTGATTGAAAATAAACAGATAGGGCAATCACATGGAGAGGAGGGGAACCTATGCCCCCGTCTCCAGTACCACCCGGAAGCGCGCCTTGCCGCTCATCATGCGGTCGTAGGCTTCGGCTGCTTTTTCCAGCGGATATTTCTCAATCAACGGCAGCACGCCGGTGATGTCGCTGAACTTGAGTGTGTCTTCAGATTCAATCGATGTACCGCTGGGCCATCCGTGAAGGGACTGCCGCTGCAGAATCAAAGGAAGTGACGCCACCTGAAGCGGCTTCGGAGAAACACCGAGAATCACGAACTCCCCTGCGTATCCTAGTCCGCCTATAGCGGCCGACATCGCATCCGCATCGGTCACGGTGGCAAGGATCACGCGCGCTCCACCCAGTTTTTGGAGGGCTTCGGCTACGTTTTCACTGGAACTGTCAATATAGTGGCGCGCTCCCAACTCATGCGCGAATTTGGCTTTGTCTGCGCCCCGCGCGATGGCAACGGTGTTGAAACCCATCTTCGCAGCAAACTGGATACCCAAATGTCCCAGACCGCCTATTCCAAGAACAGCGACCGTAGCCGGCGGTTTTGCACCGGTGTTGCGCAGGGAGTTGAAGGTCGTGATTCCGGCGCATAGCAGCGGAGCCGCTTCGGCGCTCTTGAGCGAATCGGGGACCGCCGCTACCGCCTCCGCCGGGACAATAATGTAGTCGGCATAACCGCCATCATAGGTAATGCCGGGGATAAGCGCATTCTGGCAGGCGACCAGGTCGCCGCGACGACAAGGCTCGCAACGCCCGCAGTGTCCGCCATACCAGCCGACACCGACGCGCTGCCCCACGCTCCATTGAGGAACATTCTCTCCTACAGCATCCACCAGGCCGATGACTTCATGACCCGGCACCCTGGGATACTTAATAAATGGGAAAATCCCCTCTTTCGTAACGGAATCGCTGTGACAAACGCCGCAGGCCTGCACGCGGATGCGCACCTGACCTGCTTTCGGCTCGGCAACTTCCCGGGTTACCACTTCCAGAGGCGCACCGCCCTTGGCTACCTGTACAAATCTCGCTTCCATCGTCTTTCTCCTCACGCGCTGCATTATGCCAGAAACAGATGCATTAGAGATAACTGCCGGTCTCTCCTTCAAAACCCGGGTGGCATTTCAATCGATAAAACAAGAGCGCTATACTCGCCGCATGAGCCAGCATTTCTTCGATCTCATCCGACAGGGAAAAACTGCGGAGATTGCCGAGGCTGTAGAGGCGCAGCCTGCACTTGCTCAATCGCGTGATGCGCAGGGAATTTCGGCGATCATGCTCGCTGTGTACACGCAGCAACCGCTGATTCGCGATTTCCTGATAGCGCACGTAAAAGAGCTGGACATCTTTGAGGCCGCCGCGGTGGGCAATTGCACGCGCTTGCAGCAATTGATTGCAGCCGATGCTATGTGCGCCCGTGCCCACTCACCTGATGGATGGACGCCGCTGCATCTGGCAGCAGCATTTAGCGACACTAAACCTGTGGTCTTATTGTTGGAGCATGGGGCCCATGTACATCAATGCTCCCATAATCCGCTGCGGAACCAGCCGTTGCACGCCTGCATTGCGCTGAACAACTCGCTGGACGTCGTCCGCGCACTGCTCGAAGCCGGAGCAGACGTAAACGCCACGCAGCATGGCGGATACACTCCGCTGCTGCAGGCTGCCGCCGCCGGCAAAAAAGACCTGGTGCTGTTGCTGCTGGAATATGGAGCGCGGCACGATTGCGTCTGCGATCGCGGCAAGTCTGCCGCCGACTATGCTCACGAACGTGGCCATACAGAGCTGGTCGAGTTGCTCAAATCTTATGCGTCGAAACCGACGATGCAGGCTTGATGTAGAACACCTCAGTGAGGACCGAGGTTGATATTGAGCTGGACGCCGCGTTGCCCCCTAGTATTGACGGTGGATAGTGAAAAGAGCGAGGCTTGCCTCGACCGATGACGGAACACATAGTCACCGATGAGGTACCCAAAGGTGCTGCCCACAATCACGTCCGACGGGAAATGCTCGCGTGACAACACACGCGACGCTGAAACTGCAGTCGCCAGCGAATAGACGACTACCTTGGTTCCGACTCCGCTATACTGGCCGGCGATCACACGCGCAAATGACCAGGCGATCATAGAGTGATTGGAGGGCATCGATTGTCCATCGGGCCAGGTGCTGGTGCCATGTGGCCAGAAGCGTCCGGTGCCATCACCCTGATTCGGGCGTTGACGGTTGATGGCATATTTCAAACCCTCATTCAGGATGACTGCGTTCAGCGTGGCCTCACCTGCGAGAACGGACGACTCCTGCAGGTAATCGTTATGCGTACCAATTGCAACGAGATAGCCGATGACAGGAGCTGCGGTCGGCCCGTATAAGCCGGCGTAGTTAGAGAATGTATTGAATTTATCTTCCCGGCTTGGATTCACCCCAAGTTTACGCATGATATGCGCGTCGTAATCAATCGCAAACCCTGTGCCCACCCCGAAGGGGATGATCCAGAACATGTCTCTTGCACTGATGCGAAAAGGACTGGTGATAATTCCAACCTGATCCTGCGCAATGTGCACGACGCAAGGCTTGGGGTTCCGCAGCTCACAGTCATCTCTTGCAGTATTCTGTGCCAGGATTGGACAGACATACCAGAGGCTCAGGATAAAAACGATCAGGCGAGAATACATATGTAAAATTTGAGCGTATCACGCAGGATTCTGATGATCGATTTTACGTCGCCTGTCAGCGATTTTCTCAGGCCGCAGATGTAATGACCAATGCATCGATTGGTGGGATTGGCTTTAGCTTCGGTGTCTTTACCTCAAGGAAATTGCCAGTAGCCAGCTCGGTCAAAACCTTGTTTGCCGTATCTTCCGTGCGGGTGGAGACGACATGCAGACGCTTCACCGCTCGCATCGTTACAGTTGCGAGTAAAAAACGATTTTCGATCTTAGTGCTTGCGGAGTAAACCAGCTCAGAACGCATATTGCCTCATTTCGTGAGTTACTTTGCCTCGGGTCAAGAGGCCGGCTCAGAAACGAGAGCAGCCAGATGAGGGAAAAGGAAGAAATACCCCTTTGGAGAATGAGCATACGCGTTCGTTCCGTTTTTACCTAATGATTTCTTTTTTCTTTCATTTACAAGACGCTAGGGGATGGCTGGCTGCCAAATCTCTACGCGATTCCCTTCCGGATCGTTAAACCAGCCAAAGCGTCCGTACTCTGTGCTCTCTCGTTTTGCGTCCACCTCTACGCCCGCAGCAATCAGCGAATCCAGCACAGCGTCCACGTCGTCGACCTGAAAATTGAGCATCGCCGGCTGCTTTACTGGCCAGTACGCATCCTCCTGCTGGAAGAAGGAGACCACCGTATAGGCCTTCTGCTCCGCCGCCTGAAAGATGAAGCACCCCGCATTCGATTGCAGGCCAAGATGCTTTTCGTACCACGCATATAACGCCTTGGGCTCACGCGCCCGCACAAACGCTCCACCGAAACCGATTACCTTCGCCATGGCTTACTCCTCGCTGTTCAGAATCTCACCGAGCGTTGATTTATGCTTTGCCTTGCGACGCTCTTCGCGTGGTTTATCTTCTATGATCCGTTCGGCCTTGGGCTGCCCCACGCGCTCCCGCGCATTGGCCTTGACGGCCTTTACCGCAGAAAACTTTTTTGCCTTCTTTTTAACCATTCCCGATCTTCTCGTCTCTGCCCGCAGTTTCCTGCTACAGCACCAGTATGAAATACTTTCGAGGTCTATCCCGGGGGTTTTTGCTATGGAAGAACGCGACTTTTTCACTGAGCAGAACGAGCAGCGTACCCATACGCTCACCTGCCCACATTGCGGAAAAGCAGAAGAGTACCAGCTTGCATGGCTGGTACGCCGCAAACGAAACGCCCTACCGCGCCACGCCGACGAGCGCGACCGCGCCCGCTTCGCGAAAGCCCAATCTTATATGGTCCGCAAAGACGACATGGTTGCGTGTAAGAATATCCGCTGCCGCAAGCGCTTTGACGTGGCTGGCGTGCAATCGGTGGCGTTTCTGGAGTCGGCTTGACATTGATTCAGAGCTGAAACAGGAAACGCCGTTCCGTCAGGTTTATGGCACGAAGACTTGAACCGATCTAGAAGCTCTTTGCGTCGAACCACCTAGGCAAGCGATTGAGGGATCGCCTCTTCCCATCGTCCTTGCGCTTTGAGGATCAACTCAATCACCTCCCGCGCAGCACCTTTGCCGCCACGGGCGTTGGTTATGAAATGGCAGGCGGCTTTCAGTTCGAGGGCCGCATCGGAAACGGCGACGGCCAGCCCCGCGCGAAGAGCGAGCGGCAGGTCGGGCAGGTCATCGCCCATATAGGCAGTCTCATCGGCGGTCACTCCGGCTTTCTGCAGGCATTCTTCAAATGCGGCCGTCTTTTTTGCCTGGCCGAGGTAGACGTAATCTACGTGAACCTCGTGGGCGCGCTGCTGCACGGCGGGAGATTTGCGTCCGGTAATGAAGCCGGTTTTGAGACCCATGATGTGTGCGAGAGTCAGACCCGCGCCGTCTTTCGCATTGAAGACCTTCATTTCGAGAATTTCGCCGCCTCCTGGGGGCGAGATGAGGCAGACGCCGCCGTCGGTGAGTGTTCCGTCTACATCCATGAGGAAGAGCTTGATATTCTTGGCGCGGTCGAGGACGGTTTGGGGGAACTGCGGATTGTCTGGCATGGTGACGATTCTATATCGCGTTTATTTCGCGGTTGTTGCTGGATACAGCGATTTCAAGTCTGCTTTCGCGTTCACTTGGCTCAGGCGGTACATGAGCAGAGCAGCACGCTCGGTATTGATGGGCTGCGCGGAGAGGTCGACTGTCTCGCCGGGAGCGTGTGCGCCTTCTCCGGTAGCTCCAATGCCAGCGAGGCCGGGCAGATATTCTGCAACAAAAGAGATATCGCCTGCGCCGCGCTTCATTGGGTCGAGTTCCGGCATTTCGGCGAATCCTAAACTTTTGTTGGCTCCATTCAGCATGCGCAGGAGGGCGCGGCTGTCCTCGGTAGGAGCCATCGCTGGGTAGCCTTCGCCGAACTCGATGGTTGCGTTTGTTTTGGGCAGATGCTCGGCGACAATGGCCTTCATCTTCGATTCAATGCGGTTGGTTTGTTCATTCGAGATGGTCCGGATGTCCCCGCTTGCATATGCGGTTGGCGAGATAACGTTGTCCTTGCCGGTAGCGCTGCCTGAGATGCCTTCAGAGTCGACGGAAACGGTTGTGCCTCCAAGCAGAAGACCGACGTTGTATGTGAGGTACTTTTCAGGAAGCTGCGTACGGAAAGTGTCGAGGATGCGCGCGACCTCGTAAATGGCCCCGTAGCCTTTGCTCTCCGAGAAAATTCCTGACGAGTGGCCGGTTTCGCCCGTGGCTTTGATCTTCCAGGTGATGGAACTGCGGCGACTGACACTGCCGTAGAAGACGCCGTCGACACGTGGTGTACCTTCGAATTCGAGTGCCACGTCGCTGTGTTTGGCGGCGGCGATCATATCGCGGCGGGAGATGCTGGCGGGCTCGCCGTGCGCTTCTTCATCTCCACTCAGGACGATGGTGATGTCGGTCTGCTTGAGCACTCCGGCAGCCTGCATGGCTCTGAGAGCGTAGAGCATGATGACAAGGCCGCCCTTCATGTCGTTGGTTCCGGGGCCGGTGGCGATGTGGCCGTCGACGGTGTAGTTCTGGAAGGGGCTGTCTTTCTCGAAGACTGTATCCATGTGGCCGATGAGCAGCATACGCTTGCCGCACTTGCCGGGTTCTGGGCATGGATGCTCGGCTACGAGGGTGCCGGCGCGCTTGACCTCGTCCATGGGGATCCATTTCGTTTGGAAGCCTAGCTCGTTGAGCTGCGCGGTGATGATTTTGCCGACGGCGCGGACGCCTTCGAG
>DATHQH010000149.1:0-16423 GCA_035482895.1 Alloacidobacterium sp.
TTCCATTTCGCCTGCTGTTGTGGGTGTCGATAGCTCAGGCACTGTTACCTTCTTCGATGGACAGACCCAGCTGAGTGCACCTGTCTCCATTGCTACTGGGCAGCCAGCTACCATCACCACGTCCAACCTCGGCGTCGGCTCTCACTCGATAACTGCGGTTTACTCGGGAAACTCCCAGGTTCAAGGGACCACGTCATCGGAACTCACGGAATCCGTGGTTTACTTCGTCGGCGGTTTTTCCATCCAAAGCACTCCGACTACCGCGACCGTCACCGCCGGCCAATCCGCCACATTCCAACTCGCCATCATGGCCTCTGGTGGCTTTAGTGCGCCGCTATCTTTCTCATGCTCTGGCCTTCCAGCTCAGGCCACTTGCGTTTTCAGCCCCTCCACGCTTTCGATGGGCCAAGGACAAGTGGCTCTGAGTATTCATACCGTCGGCTCTACGCAATCCGCCTCTTTGAGTCACTCTCCCAGTCTGACCACTACTGGCGCTACGGCCATTCTTGCCGGACTCGTGTTTTGTTTTCTGCCCTCGTCCTCACGTCGGAAACGCTTTGTGAGCTTTCTTGTTCTTGCTATCTTCGGCTTCGTCACGCTTATAACCACGAGCTGCGGCGGAGGCTCCGGCCATGGAACCACAGGTTCTACCTCGCCTGTTAGTTACCAGGTGTCTGTGACAGCACAGACCACCGAGCCGTCGCAAAACATTTCCCACTCTTCCGTCATTACCCTGACGGTTCAATAGCGAACTCGACCGGTCCGGATAGATATAGTAGCGTCCTCGTTACTTACAGCAAGACAGCGAAGACTGTCTGCTTGAGGAGCGTTGATAATTGTCGTGGCCGAAAAACCAGACGCTCAAGTTCATCCCCAGTCCTGTGATGAGGGAATAAGCTGACAACCAAAAAGGCCATGGCCACTTGCTATGGCCCGCCGTGTAAATGTCGCATCATCGTCTGGTCACGGTATCTAACTCAAATCAGTAATCACAAGTCGCCTTCTGTTTACCAATCCTCAGCAGTCCACATGTCCGAATAACGGGCTATCCCGACATGTGCTGTTCTCGATGCTGGATTCAAACTGAACCCCTACCCCGTTTTCCGGGCACTCGTTATGTGCAAATGCAGCTTGATAAATTGTGCCTTGCGATAAAAAGCAGATCCTTCGCTCCGCTCAGGATGACAGATTGATTTCCGCTCCAGGACGACAGCTTGATTCTTTTGAAATCAGCAAAAGCCTAAAATAGAGAGTGATGCTTCGAGACTGCCTGCGTCAAAAATAGGCAAGCAGTCAAAAATGCAATTTTTGAACGGATGGGCGTTTTCAATGATTTTTCGCAGGTTTGTCCTGGTGCTCGTGCTGGTTGGCGGTTTTTGGTATCTCATCAATCACAGCAGGCCGGTAAGCCAGATGCTGCCCACAGGTGTTCCCTCATCTCTGCATCTGACCGAGGCCCACGCAGCGCCCGAGTTCGATTCGGAAGAGCTAAACAACATCGCTGTCTATAAAAGAGCTCTTCCCACGGTCGTGAACATCACCTCGTCCGCTGTCGCCTTCGACTTCTTTTATGGAGCCGTACCGCAGAGAGGACAGGGGTCGGGCTTCATCCTCAACAAGGACGGCCAGATTCTCACCAACTATCACGTCATTGCGAATGCGCAGAAGCTCGAAGTCAACACCTACGACAAGCACACCTACAAAGCGCGCATCGTCGCGACCGATCCGCATCACGATCTGGCGCTGCTGCAAATTACCGCGCCCAATCTGGTCCCTGCTGTGCTCGCCGACTCGCAGAATCTGGTGGTCGGCCAAAAGGTCTTCGCCATCGGTAATCCCTTTGGGCTGAGCGGCACCATGACCACCGGCATCATCAGCGCCAAGCGTTCCATTCAGGGCCCGACCGGCGACCTGATCGACAACGCCATCCAGACCGACGCCGCCATCAATCCCGGCAACTCCGGTGGACCGCTGCTGAACTCCCGCGGCGAGGTCATCGGCATCACCTCATTGATTGCCACCAATCCGAACCAGGACCAGACCGCCGACCAGAACGCAGGCATCGGCTTCGCTATTCCGATTGATACGGCCAAGGCCGTGCTGGGCGACATCCAGCGGTATGGGCATGTACGCAGGCCCTCGCTCGGCATCAAGTCCTATCCCATCGGCCCCGATCTTGCCAGCCAGATGGGCCTTGCCGCGGACTACGGAGTACTGATCCTGCGCGTCCTGCCCGGTGGCCCAGCCGAACGCGCCGGGCTGCACGGTGGCAATCAGACAGCCTATCTGGGCAACATGCAGATTTATCTCGGCGGCGACCTCATTGTCGGTATCGATGGGCGGGAGGTAGCCAGCACGCAGGATATCGACGAGATCATGGACCGCCATCAGGTCGGCGACGCCATTGCGGTCACCTACTTTCGGGGACGGCGCAAGTTGACCACCCGCGTGACGCTGGGTGATGCCGGTGAGCGGTCGGCGTAAGGCCACACCATGACGCCACGGGGTCAACTCGATATCGCAAATCTGCGCATCCTTGATGGCGGTATGGCCACCGAGCTTGAGCAACGCGGATGCAATATCACCGGACCCCTGTGGTCCGCGCATGTGCTCGCGGACAGTCCAGAGTCGATCGAGGCCGTTCACCTCAGCTATCTCGAAGCCGGTGCTGACTGCATCCTCACCGCCAGCTATCAGGTGTCGGCCATGGGTTATGCCGAGCTGGGCCAGCCTCCGGAAGCCGCAGCGGCTGCATTGCGCCAATCCGTCGATCTGGCTGTTGCCGCGCGCGACCGCTACCAGCAGCAATCCAAACGGCCCGTCTGGATCGCCGCGTCGCTCGGTCCCTATGGCGCAGCCCTGCACAACGGCGCGGAGTACCACGGCAATTACGAGTGCAGCTTCGCCGATCTCGTCCAGTTTCACGCGGATCGTCTGGCCGTCGTCGAAACCACACAGGCCGATCTCGTCGCGCTCGAATCTGTTCCGTCGTTCGAAGAGGCCGAGACCATCGTAGAAGCCCTGCACCAGCACCCGAGCCTTCAGGGCTGGATCTCCTTCACCTGCAAGGACGAGCAGCATGTCTCACACGGCGAAAAGCTGGCGCATTGCGCCGAGTTTCTGGACAGGCAGAAGCAGGTCATCGCCATTGGCATCAACTGCACCCAGCCGAAGCTGATCCTGCCGCTGGTCTCCGAGCTGAAGCAGGCGACTCGCAAGCCGATTGTCGTCTACCCCAACTCCGGCGAAGGCTGGGACGCCGAACACCGTTGCTGGACCGGAACCTCTGACGCTCGGGACTTTGGCAGGCTTGCCCGCGCATGGTCTGCCGCCGGGGCACAGATCATCGGAGGCTGCTGCCGCACCGGCCCGGAGCATATCCGCGCCATCTGCGATGCATTGGCCTGAGTGCCGATGGCCCAACCACCTGTCCTTTGCCACAAAGGGCGGGAGGCCATGCGACAATAAAGATGTAACCGCCATGAAATCAGAATCGCTCCCTGTGGTCCCGCAGGCCACCGCCATTACCCCCGAGCTTCTGGCTCAGCACAGCATTACCCCTGACGAATACGAGCGCATTGTTGCCGCTCTGGGTCGCACGCCGAGCCTCACAGAACTGGGTATCTACAGTGTTATGTGGAGCGAGCACTGCTCCTATAAATCCTCGCGTGTCCACCTGAAGCGCCTGCCGACCAGGAGCGACCGCGTCGTTCAGGGGCCGGGCGAAAATGCCGGAATCATTGATGTAGGCGACGGCTGGGCCTGCGCCTTCAAGATCGAGTCGCACAATCACCCGTCGTACATTGAGCCATTTCAAGGCGCGGCAACAGGCGTCGGCGGCATCCTGCGCGACATTTTCACCATGGGCGCGCGCCCCTTCGCCGTCATGGACTCGCTCCGCTTCGGGCCGATCACAGAAGACGAAAACACACCGCGGGAGATCGTCCACAAAAATCACTCCATCGTAGAAGGCGTCGTCCATGGCATTGCCGCATACGGTAACTGCTTCGGTGTACCCAACCTCGGCGGCGAAACGCGCTTCGAGGAGTGCTATTCGGGCAATCCGCTGGTCAATGCCTTTGCCCTTGGCCTCGTGCGCCTCGATGAAATCTTCTACGCGAAAGCCACGGGCGTCGGCAATCCAGTGATCTACGTCGGCGCCAAGACAGGCCGCGACGGCATCCACGGCGCGACGATGGCCAGCGAAGAATTCAAAGAAGGCTCCGAGCAGAAGCGTCCCAACGTGCAGGTCGGCGATCCATTCATGGAGAAATTGCTCCTCGAAGCCTGCCTCGAAGCGATGAAGACCGGAGCGATCGTCGGCATTCAGGACATGGGAGCTGCCGGCCTTACCTCCTCCAGTTGCGAAATGGGAGCGCGCGGCGGTGTCGGCCTTGAGATGAATCTGGATTACATCCCGCAGCGCGAAACCGGCATGACCGCCTACGAAATGATGCTCAGCGAGTCGCAGGAGCGCATGCTCCTCGTCGCCGACAAGGGCCGCGAGCAGGAAGTGCTCGACGTCTTCACCAAATGGGGACTCGACGCCACCATCGTCGGCACCGTCGTTTCCGAGCCGCGCCTGCGCATCCTGCATCACGGTGAACTGGTCGCGGACATCCCCAACCAGTCGTTGACCGATGACGCTCCTCGATACCATCGTCCCATCGGTGAATGGAAGGCGCCTGTGTCAACAGAGCCGACCAGAAGCGCGTTGAATAAACTCGGCTACGAAGACAAGACCAGCGGCACACGCGACTACACCGAAGACCTGCGCACGCTGCTCGCCTCGGCTAACATCTGCTGCAAGCGCTGGGTGCACGAACAGTACGACACCATGGTGCAGACCAACACCGTACAAGGCCCGGGCGCCGAAGGCGGTGTGATGCGCATCAAGGGAACAAAGCGCGGCCTTTCCATGGCGCTCGACGGCAACAGCCGCTGGTCTTATCTCGATCCAAAACTCGGAGCCTCGCACGCCGTCGCCGAAGCTGCGCGCAAAGTAGCCTGCACGGGCGCAACGCCCATCGCCGCGACCAATTGCCTCAACTTCGGCAATCCGGAAAAACCTGAGATCATGGCGCAGTTCTCTGCCGCTATCGACGGCATCTCCGAAGCCTGCATTGCACTCGGAACGCCAATTACCGGCGGCAACGTGTCTCTCTATAACGAAACGCGGGGCGAAGGCATTTATCCCACGCCGGTTCTCGGCATCGTCGGTCTGCTTGAAGACGTCACGAAGACCGTCCCGGCAGCCTTTCAAAAATCCGGCGATGCGGTCCTGGTGATCGCGCCTGCGAAGCTGCCAACTATCGAAGATCGCCTGCGCGAATTCGGCTCCTCCGAATATGCCAAGACGGTCCTTGGCGAACTTTGGGGCACTCCGCCGAGCCTCAACCTCAACGTTGAAGCGAACCTGCATAAATGCCTTGCCGAGCTTGCCGATGCCGGTCTGCTGCACTCTGCAAGTGACATCTCAGACGGCGGCATCGCCGTGGCGCTCGCCGAAGGGTCATTCGGCAATGGCATCGGAGTAACGGCTCATCTGCAGGAAGGACCGGATCTGCCTGTGGCGTGGCAGCTTTTTGGTGAGACTGCAACGCAAGTTGTTGTTACCTGCGATGCCTCGATGGTCGAAAAAATCAAGGCCGTCGTCGCGAAACATGCAGGGCTCATGGCCCTGTACATTGGCGAGACAGAAAAAAATCTTTTTCGTATTAAGGTAAACGGAAAAACAGTGATTGACGAAACTGTTCTGGGATTGCAGCATGTTTGGGCCGGAGCTCTTGAAGCCAAGTTGTACGATGAGGTCATTGCGTGAGCCACCTGCTGATCGAAGGTATTCCCGGAGAAGAAACCCAGGTTAGCTTCGCGAACCCGGGGCACCCAGACATTGCCCAGGACGACAAGCTTCGCGAGGAATGCGGCGTCGTCGCCATCCATGGTCATCCCGATGCGGCGCGTCAGGCGTATCTCGGCCTCTACGCACTGCAACATCGCGGACAGGAGTCCGCCGGAATCGCCACCGCGGACGGCACCAGCCTCTCGAACATCAAGGGCATGGGACTGGTCGCCGACATCTTCACCGAAGAGGTCCTGGCGAAACTAAATGGCAACATGGCCATAGGCCACACACGTTATTCGACGACCGGAGATTCGGCGTTGCTGAATGCTCAGCCCATTCGCGTCGATTCAACGAAGGGCCTGATCGCCATCGCGCACAATGGCAACCTCGTCAATCTCGGCAACGTACGCGCGAAGCTTGAGCGCGAAGGCGCATTCTTCCAGACAACCAGCGACTCTGAAATTATTGTGCAGCTCATCGCGCACTCGAAAGCAGGCACGCTGGTCGATGCCATCGCCGACTCTTTGCGGCAGGTCGACGGAGCCTTCTCGATTGTCATGATGACTCGCGACCGCGTGTTCGCAGCTCGCGATCCACGCGGCTTCCGTCCGCTCTCGATGGGCCGCATCTCGAATCCCGATGGACCGGACACGATCGTCTTTGCATCGGAGACCTGCGCCTTCGACCTGCTCCGCGCAAAATTCGAGCGCGACGTGCAGCCCGGTGAACTCGTCATGGTCACGCGCGACGGCGTCACCTCACGGCAATATTCGACAGGAGTACCGCAGTCGAGCTGCATCTTCGAGCACGTTTACTTCGCGCGTCCTGACAGCAAAATCTACAACCGCTGGGTGCAGGAGAGCCGCGAAGAGATGGGCCGTCAGCTCGTGCGCGAATCGCACGTCGATGCCGACCTCGTCGTGCCCGTGCCTGACAGCGGTGTGACCGCGGCCATCGGCTATGCGGCGGAGAGCGGCATTCCCTTTCGCTTCGGCCTGATCCGCAACCATTACGTGGGCCGCACATTTATTGAGCCCGAGCAGCGCGTGCGTGACTTCGGCGTGAAGCTCAAGCTCAACCCGGTGCGCAATCTGCTCGAAGGCAAGCGCATCATTCTTGTCGACGATTCCATTATTCGCGGAACGACCAGCCGCAAGATCGTGCGCATGGTGCGCGCCGCGGGAGCGAAGGAAGTACATCTCCGCATCAGCTGCCCGCCCACCATATCGCCTTGCTTCTACGGGGTAGACACGCCGCGCAAAAAAGACCTGATCGCAGCCAATAATTCCATCGAAGAGATCCGCCGCTTCATCGAGGCTGATTCGCTCTCCTATTTGTCACTCGAAGGGTTACAAAAAGCCTGCGACGGCAACGGCAATCGTTATTGCGTCGCCTGCTATACGGGAGAATATCCGACGGAGTGGGTCGATGTAGAAGACATCCTTCCCGCAGCTGTCGCAGCAAGATAAGCTGTCTTAGCTGGTTGCATAGACGGTTTCTGCTTGGCACAACCTTAAAGCCCGCTCATGCTTCCCATTCTTTAGGGAGCGAATGAAGCATGCCTGCAAAGAAGAAATCTAGCGCTCGTAAATACAGCCCCAAAGCATCGAAGTCTGTCGAACGCGAAATGCGTGCCATGAAGGAAGGCAAGCTCAAGAGCGGCCGCAGCAAGAAGAAGGTCACCAGCCGCCAGCAGGCCATTGCCATTGGCTTGTCGGAAGCGCGCAAGGCCGGAGCCAAGGTCCCTGCTAAAAAGAAATCTGCAGCGAAGAAGACCTCGGCAAAAAAGAAGAGTGCAACAAAAAAATCCACGAAAAAGACGGCAAAGAAGTAACGCTTCGCCCGGTTTACTCGCTCTTGCTGGCCGCTGGTTTAGACGCAGGCGCACTGCTTTCCGATGAGGTAGAAGCCGCCGGCTTCTCGGCAGGTTTACTTGCGTTGCCATTGCCTGTATCGGAATTGGACGCGGCGGGCTTGCTGCCGCCCTTTCCGGCATAGTCGGTCGCATACCATCCCGAGCCCTTGAACTGCACGGCTGGCGCGGATAAAAGCTTCTCCACTTCGCCCCCGCATACTGGACATACTTTTTCTTCCGGAGCACTGAAGCTCTGTATCTTCTCAAACTGGTGCCCGCAGGCTTTACAGCGGTACTCGTATAACGGCACGGATAACTCCCCTCACACTATCTTGTTATTCTTCGCAGCGAAGAATCTGCTTTTCGCCACGATCAGCACAAATTTAAGTCTTCATTTCCCGCTGGCGTGATGCGCTGCAGCAGCAGGTTCGGCCTTCGTCTCTGCCATTGCCTGATCAATTAATTCGTAGAGACGAGTTCGGTCGACCACCTCGACAAACGGAGTGCCGCTCGTCTTGTTCGTCACAATCCAGATCGTCGGCGTGTGCTGAATTCCGATGCTCTGCCCCAGGTCGTAGTCGGCCTTCACCTGCGCCGCCAGCTTGCCCTGCGGATCGACCACAAAGGGAAACGCCAGTTTGTGATCTTCAGCAAACTTCTGCGCAAAGGTGCGCAAACCATCCTGCGTGGTGATGCTGGCCTGGTTCGCGAATACGGCATCGCGGAAGTCGTCACCCAGCTTCTTCGAGTTCGTATCGAACCAGCGCGCCGCTACAGCCGCATCGAAGCTCCAGGTGTGGAAGGGCAGAGGAAAATCGTGCCGCACCCAGGGAATGCGATATTTCTCCGACGCCTCTTTCAGCAGCGGATTCGCGCGCGCGCAATCAGGGCACTCAAGGTCTTCAAATTCAAAAATGGCAACCTTCGCGCCCGCCGGTGGGCGCAACGCCCTGGCATTGTGTACGGGCGTACCCGGAGCTGCCGACGGGTTCGCAAACTGGGCTATGGAAGGCAGCGTCAAAGCAGCAGCCAGCGCAAAGACAGCAAAAGACCTGGGCACAAATCGTGGATAAAGATGCATGTAAATTAGACTCGTACTTTTAATTTTAGCGGATGCCGCCAAATAAGGGATTTGAAATGGCCGCTGGTATGACACACGAAGCGATCTACGACTTCATGCGCGCCCGTAAGTTGGCTGTGATTTCCAGCATCGGCCCGCGCGGCGAGCCGCAGTCTGCACTCGTTGGATTTGCTGTTTCTCCGGATCTTGAAATCGTCTTCGACACCTTATCTTCGTCGCGCAAGTATCGCAATCTCAAGCGCGATTCGAGCATCGCGATTGTCTTCGGTTGGGAGGGCGAAACGACGATCCAGTACGAAGGCCGGGCCAGCGAACCGCTGGGCGACGAATTGCATCGAGCGAAGGACATCTACTTCGCGGCGTGGCCCGATGGTCGTGAGCGAGAGATGTGGCCCGGGATCGCATATTTTCTGGTCCGTCCAAAATGGCTGCGATACAGCGACTTCGATGCGAATCGAATCGAAGAATTGTGGTTTTAAGGTTTCAGTTATTCTGACGACATGGACTGCCTTTTCTGCAAAATTATCGCGGGAACCATTCCGTCGAAGAAGGTATATGAAGACGATCTCGTCTACGCATTCGCGGACATCGACCCGAAGGCCCCCGTGCATCTGCTGATCGTTCCGAAGAAACACATCGCATCTCTCGCAGAAATCGACGCAGCGGACGTAGCCTTGGTCGGCCACTTGCACGCGGTCGCAGGCAATCTGGCATCCGAGCATCATCTCGACAATGGCTATCGCACCGTGGTCAATACGGGTTCGGACGGCGGCCAGACCGTCTTTCATCTGCATGTACACCTGCTCGGGGGACGACAGATGCACTGGCCTCCTGGTTAAAGACGGTTATGGAAACAGCCAGCGGGGCTGCTCCGCTCACTGGCTCCTATTTCTGCGCCGCGTTTGCCGAGTTGGTGTATAGATCCACATTCACCTTATCGACCACTGCCGTTCCGGTATCCACAAATACCGGAAACGGAGAGAAGGGATCGACGCTGAAATCCGTGCGGAACGTCTTGGGTCCATCGTGAAAGACCTGGTCCAGGGCCCTCAGCCCAATGAATCCCATGGTGTAAGGCTTTTGTGCAATTGTTGCATCGATCACACCATCTTTGATCAGGCTGAGCGTGTCCGGATCAATATCCATTGCAATCAATAAACGGTCCTTCGCATTGTCCCGCTTCAGAACCGTGCCCACTTCCTTACCGGCCGAAGCTTCCAGGCAAATGAACGCATCGATCTTCTGCGGTCCCGTCTGCCTCATATATTGCTCTGTCTTGTCGAACGCAGCTGTCGACTCTCCCTTGATATCGACCACTTCCACCGTCTTGATCCCCGGGTGATCGCTGAAAATCTCCTGATAGCCCTTGAAGCGCTCATCGAGATTCGGCTGTCCGGGCATTGAAAAGAAGACCACATTGCCCCTCGCACCCGGCAGCCTGTCTACCACGCGCTGCCCGCCGAGGCGCCCTGCCTGCAGGTTGTTCGTGCCGATAAAGTAGAGCCGATGACTGTGCGGAGCATCGGAATCCATCGTAATCACAGGAATTCCGGCATCGATCGCCGCGTTGATGTCCGACTGAAAGCTGGAGGCGTCTGCAACCGAGATGAGAATCCCCGAAGGCTTTGCGGCGATCGCGTGCTGCAACTCGGTTAACTGGGCTTGCGGATCATATGTGGTTGGTCCGACCACTTTTGCCACAACATGATAGTCCGCTGCCGCCTTGTTAAATCCTTCTGCTGCCGTCTGCCAGTAAGGCAGCTGCAGGTTGTTGGCAACCAGGTAGTACGTCTCAGAATGCGAATGACGCTGACACCCGGTGAGAGCGATGAGCGCGATGGTCATAGACAGCAGGAATGTTCTTTGAGCCGTTTGCATAGGGACCTCGCAATGAGATTGCGCGCTGACCTATTCGCCCCGTTCAGACCGGTTCAGCAACGATGGCCTTCTCAGAAGCCCAGACAGGCCGCCACGCGATACGAGCACGAATTGTACTCCTGCTGGACAAAGTTTGTGCAACTCATCTGCTTCCACCCACATGAGTACGCACCTTGCCGCGCAAACACAAAGGCCCGCGCGGCGGCGGACCTTTGTGGCATATCAGGAAAAAAACTTGCTTATGCTTCGACCGCTTCCATTTCCTCGTCGAGCCCGTGGCGGCGCAGCAGGTTGGGCAGATTCTGCGAGAAGGCGGAGCGCGGCATGACCATGTCGCATCCGGCTTCCAGGGCCTTCACCTTAAGATCGCCCTGCAGGTGCGAGAGAAATCCAATGACCGAAGTTCCCCGCTTGAGCTTAGTCTTGAGACGCGGAATCAGCGTCAACGGCTTGGCATTCGCATTATTCAGATCGAAAACGATGAGGGACGGGCGCGCATCGTCCGGCACATTGGCCAGTTTGGCAACGATGTCTTTGTCCGCTTTCACAAAGCCGACCTTCACGCCCAGCTTACGAGCCGTCTCCTGAATCTTGGCCAGGAAGAAAAGGTCATCGATGAAACAGAAAATACGCGTGGGAGCATCTTCGCGCACCGGCACTGGCGCTTCCGCGACAGCTTCCGTCGGATGGAAGCCGTTCGGATTGCCATTACCATTCCGGTATTCAATCGTAGAGGGCGGGCCGTCAGCCACATTGCCATTCGCGGTCCTGTAGCTGTGGTCCATGGGACCGACAAAAACCTGCTGCCGGCGCTGCTTGTTTTTCCGGCGGCCTCCGCCCTGGCCATTGGAGCTTCCGTTCTTCTGGAATGGACGGCCCTGGTTGGAGTATTTCGGCTTTTGTCCTGGTTGCTGCTGGTTGGGCTGGCCCGTCTGGGCATTTGCCTGGGGAGCGTTGGGCTGCCCTTTGGTGCCCTTTCGTCTGCGACGCCTGCGGCGATGCCCCTGGGGCTGGCCCTGCGGCGCTTGCCCCTGAGGCGGCTGTGCCTGGGGCTGGTTCTGCTCTGTTGTCATGCTTGCACTTCCTGGTGCGTTGACTTGGTTGCAGCAAGTTTCCGGCGGAAAGCCGCTGCTTCTTTCTTCTATCGGATTTGCCGGGAGATCAGTTGATTTATAGCTCCACGCGAGATTCGGCTCACTGGATTCAGGTCGTCGAGGGAGGAACCAGATCCTGGCCTGCACTGTGTCACGGAGCCCAATATACGATCTTTCAACTCGCCATCACTATGTTTTGGGTGTTCACCTTTACGCCGTCGCATCCGCAAACGAGACAAACTTACTGCAAGGTGATACGCGCCAGTTGAATTCTTGACTGTCGAGAAATGCGGCGAACTTTCCGGATTTTTTCTCCAGCATCAGCCGCTCGATAGGCAAAGACGATACTACTCGGAATAGACTCTCCTGGCAAGTGGTTAGATGCAGGAATCTTGAAAATCCTGCCCAAAAAGCAGAATGGCCGCGCTGGGGCGGCCGTTCTGCTTTTTATGATGGCCAATCACTGGCCTCCCTGAAATCCCGTCCGCCGAAGCATCCGGGTAACAACTACGGCTTTGGGGGGAGCCTTGTAGGCTCCCGCTCTCTTGTACCGCAGTCTTTGCATCGCGCCTTCCGCTAATTGTCCGGAAAACACGTACGTCGCTGGCATAGACGTAATAAGCAATTCTTATGCCGTATCTTTTAATCAATGAAATCAACCACTTAATATGTTTCGGGCAGGCGTATTCTTCAGATTATGGAAGGTCATAGGACGCCGTCTTCATAAATCCATACATTGTTTGGGGGAAAAACCTACTTCTGGCAGGTCGGACAGTAGTGGGTTCCACGCCCCGCCAGAACCATTTTCCGGATCGGCGTCCCGCAGACGAGGCAGGGCTGCCCGCCCCGGAGATAGACCCTATGTTCCAGCTGAAAGAAACCGCGAACCCCATCCGCATCGACATAATCCGATACGGAAGATCCGCCCAGCTCGATGGCATGCCTCAGAACAGTCTGAAGCGCCGCGCGCAACCGCCCAAGCTGCTCCTTGCTGAGCCGTCCAGCCATTCGCGTGGGCCGAATGCCGGCGCGGAAGAGGCTTTCATCGGCATAAATATTGCCCACCCCGTGCAGCAGTTTCTGGTTCAAAAGTGCGGCTTTGATCGCCGTCTTCCGGTGGCGAAAAAGTGAGCTAAAGTCTTCAGAAGAAATGGTTAGCGGCTCTTGCCCGGGACCTTGAAAGCCTCTGGCCGCCCCGGTTTTAACCTCTGGCCAGTGGATCGCCAGTCGTCCGAAGCGCCGCGCATCGACAAAACGCAGCTCGCGTCCCGAAGCAAGCCGCAGAATGGCGTGCGTATGGGACGGGACAGGCACCTTGGCCGCTGAAACCAGCAGGCGTCCTGTCATACCGAGATGAACGATCCACTGCGGCCCGGACTTCTCCTCATCCCCGGCTAAATCCCCGGCTAAATCAAAGACAATATGCTTTCCTACACGGTAAACGCGCTCGATCCGTCTGCCCGTCAGCACAGACGCCATCTCATCCGGGCTCGTCTTAAACGGTTCCGGCTTCGACCCCAGCCACACCGATTCGATCACCTCGCCCCGCACCCGCTGGTCAACACCATTCGCAACCGTCTCAACTTCAGGAAGTTCCGGCATAAGCTCTTATATTCGCAGAAAGCAATCCCACCCAACATTTGTCATCCTGAGCGGAGCGCCGTAAGGCGTGTAGTCGAAGGACCTGCTGTTTTGCATCGGTCGGCACGACCGGTGGGCGCCCCAAAGCAAAATCCACGACATCCGTGATAAACATTCGTGGAAGCTTTCCGAGGACGAAACCAACATGTCTGATTCGAAAACGCGAAGGGCCGCAACAATCTTCGCCCTGACCGCACTCCTGACTCTAACCGCCATCGCCCAGGCAAAACCCCAGCCCTACAACGCCGCCCCATGGGAAAACGTTCTCTACGGCGCCGCTTACTACAACGAGTACATGCCCTCCGACCTGCAGCCTGGTCGCCTCGACAAAGACATCGCCCTCATGACACAAGCCGGCATCTCCGTTGTCCGCATGGGCGAGTCCACATGGAGCCTCTGGGAGCCCGAAGACGGCCGCTTCGAATACGCCTGGATGGACCGCGTTGTCGACGCCATGGGCAAAGCCGGAATCAAGGTCATCCTCGGCACGCCAACCTACTCCATCCCCACATGGATGTACCACGAACACCCCGAAGTCCTCGTCGATCCGCTCATCGGCCCCAAACCCTCCTATGGCATGCGCCAGAACATGGATATCTCCAACCCCACCTTCCGCTTCTACGCGCAGCGCCTCATCCGCAACCTCGTCGAGCACTACCGCAACAATCCCACCGTCATCGGCTGGCAAATCGACAACGAAACCGGCGCCTACAACGCCAATAATCCCGAGGTCTTCACCGGCTTCGTGGATCACCTGAAGCAAAAATTCGGCACCACCGACAACCTCAACAAAGCCTGGTTCCTCAACTATTGGGGTGAAGACGTCAACGGCTGGGAAAACATGCCGCCCCGTCAGAACGCCACCAGCACCGGCTATAAACTCGAATGGTCCCGCTGGCAGCAGATGCGCGTGACAGATTACCTGAGCTGGCAGGCCGCGCTCGTCCGCGAGTACCGCCGCCCCGACCAGTTCGTCACGCACGACTTCTCAGACGCCGTCCATCGCGACGTGAACGAATTCGAAGTCGCCAAAGCTCTCGACATCGTCGCCGTCAATCCCTACCACGGCACGCAGGACCACATGGACGGCCAGATCCAGGCCCAGGCCGGCGACTACTACCGCTCCCTCAAGCACGCCAACTACCTCGTGACTGAAACCAACGCGCAGACCACCTACTGGGCCTCAACCTTCCAGTATCCGTACTACGACGGCCAGCTCCGCCTCGACGTCTACACCCATCTCTCCAGCGGCGCCAATATGGTCGAGTACTGGCACTGGCACTCCATCCACTCCGGACAGGAAACCTACTGGAAAGGCATCCTCTCGCACGACCTCGAACCCAACCGCCCCTATGCCGAGGTCTCACACACCGCGCACGAACTCCAGAAGATCGGCCCGCATCTTATCGACCTCAAGATCACCAATCAGGTCGCCATCCTCCACAGCCTCGATTCGCTCAACGCCATCGACTTCATGCCCTTTGCTTCGACCGGGCCACGCTGGGCCTTTGGAACCCCCAGCGCCGACTACTCCTCGCTCCTCAACCAGCTCCACGCCGCGCTCTACAATCTCAACGTAGGCACCGACTTCGTCTTTCCCGAAGAGCCCGATTTCTCCAAATACAAAGTCCTCATCGTGCCCATGCTCTACATCGCCGACGACGCGCTGCTACGAAAAATATCTGACTTCGTCAGGAACGGCGGCCACGTCCTCATGACCTTCAAGAGCGGCTTCGCCAACGAGAACTCCGCCGTGCGCTGGGTGCGCGCCCCCGGACCCCTGCGCGAAGCCGCCGGATTCAGCTATCAGGAATTTTCGAACCTTGAAAAACCGCTCGCCCTCAAAGACGACCCCTTCCACGTAGGCGCGGACGAAAACAAAGTCAACTACTGGGCCGAATTCCTCATGCCCGAAAATGCCAAGGCTCTCGCTCGCTACGACCACCCCTTTTTCGGGAAATGGCCCGCTATCACCGAAAACAACTACGGCAGCGGCACGCTCACCTATGAAGGAACCTACCTCACCGACGCATTGCAGAAAGCAGTAGTCGAGCAAGTCCTCAAAGAAGCGAACCTCACCGGCCCCGACCAGCAACTCCCCGCCTCCGTCCGCGTAAAACACGGAGTCAACCGCATGGGTAAACAACTCCACTACTACCTCAACTACTCCAGCAGCGAGCAAACCTTCACCTACCCCTACAAAGCAGGAACGGACCTGCTCACCAACAACGCCATGGCTCCATCCGGGAAAATCACACTGCAGCCATGGGATGTCGCTATCGTTGAGGAGAAGTGAACTTGCTACCGTAGGAGCATAGACCGTCGCTGATGACAGGACGCCGTTGAATGTGTAAATGGCCTTTATTCTTCTTGCACTTACGTGATACTAGCTGAGAGAGGAATTAGAGAGTAACTGCAAAACGGGTTAGAACCTCTAAAAACGCTTGTAACCTTTGTGGAACGCTAACAAAAGTAGCTGCTATTTTGTCGATATTTATGTGTAGAATTGCATGCATATTGATCATGCATTTTCATGTATGACTGTAACGCTTGCATCTCTCCCCGCATCATCTCAATTAGATGAATGCAGAGCATGACTCGGAGGATAGATATCCCTTATGGCGACCACGACTTCAACCACGTCACCTGCACGCCCGGGAGTTCGCGCACACATTGAGTCGACTAGGCTACCGTTTGCTGATCTCGTAACAAAATTAACCGGCGTCATCGGCAAGAAGCTTACCGCTTACATTGCGGGCAAAAACGATGTTCGCTCCGTTGACCGCTGGATGCAAGGCCAAGGCTCTTACAGCGATGCCGAGCTAAGATTACGTTTTGCCTATCAGATCGTAATGTCTTTGACAGAGCATGACAGTCCCGCCGTGGTACAGTCTTGGCTGACAGGAATCAACCCAGAGCTAAGAGATCGAACGCCGATTCGACTCCTGCGTGAAGCGGATTTGGATGTTGTTGGGCCTGAGTTGCGCGGAGCAGCGCGGGCTTTCATTGCTGGAGGCTAGTACCGTTGC
>DATHQH010000150.1:0-4000 GCA_035482895.1 Alloacidobacterium sp.
AAATGGTGGCCAGAGACGGGATCGAACCGCCGACGCCGGCCTTTTCAGGGCCGCGCTCTACCACTGAGCTATCTGGCCTTGGGAATTCCAAGGACGCCGCTACCACATCGGCCAACGGCGCATGAGGATGTCTGAGAAAAAGAAAGGCCAAAGCCGGAGGAGCTTTGCGAGCAACAATCTGACATCAAACAACCTCGCTTAGTATAGCAAAGACTCACCAGGTTACGCGGACAGTCTGCCGCTGGTATCCCGCTCCGGCGGGAAACAGGATATGCAAGCTGCCTAAGCCCGAAGTTGCTTTCCCGGCTTCAACGACCGTTGCATGATCTGCATGAATTGCGGAACGTACTCCATTCAAGCGCAATGGCAAGTCATACGCGCTGCCTGCCTGGGCTTCGAGCTCCAGCGTCAATGAATGTGCGTCCGTTGTCTGGCTCAAAACTTTCAACTGCTCCGTGCGCGAGCCAAATGCTGGCAAACCGTGCGGAATACCCACCTCCACTCCGGGCAGTGGAATCCTAAGCTCGCCATCTTTTCCGGCAGTTCCATTGGGCCCGACCAACTTTACGCCAGCATTGCTTGCGCGAACGATGAGGCCATCACCATCGCGGCGAAATTCCAGGTCTACAAAGCTGGCGCCCGCGGATACATGCCGTAAGGTCGCATGATCCCAGTCTGCCGGCAGATGTGGATCAATAAAAATGCTGTTGTGCAGAGCGTCCGGAGCGACACCGAAGAGGCCGCGGATGGCCGGCGTCAACACCATCGCCGAAGACCAGAGCTGGTGTGTGGTGCTTCGTCCAAAGGGCTGGAAATATGCGCCCGAAAGCAGCTCTGTGACCGCGCCAAGGTCCTGCGTCCAGGTCATGCCGGCATTCTGCATCAAGTGGGCATAGCCGGACAACGTACGTCCGGTGCGGTATTCTGCAATCGACGCCCAACCGGTAAAGAGCGGCCATACGGAGCCCTGATGGTAGCTGATCGGGTCATAGAAGGCCTCGTGTTCGCCCAGATCACGCAAGCCCCAATCGGTCGAAAACTCATCCGACGCCCAGCGTTGGAACATGGCATCGGGCTGCTTCAGCGCATAGTGGCCATCCCACCAGGCAATGGCGGGATAGATCGTCGCTGTTTTGTCCAGCGATCCATCGGCATTGCGGCTGAAAGCGTACATCGGACCCGCATATTCCTGTTCAATGATGCCGGCGACCATTTTTGCGCGCGCATTTGCGGCGCTTGCCTTGTCCGGTTTGTTCATCACATCGGCTAGGCGCGCATACGCTCCGCTGGCCTGCTGGTCGAGCGCCGCCAGATAGATTTCCTGATGCGGCATTCCCGTGGGCCAGCTTTCGACCCAGCCGGTTCCCTGCGTATTGTCGTAGATGCCGTCCCGGTCGGAGTCGTGCGTGCGCTCAAAGTCCCAGGCCTTCTCGACAGCGTCCCAATGCTGCTCTAAAAACCCTCGATCTCCGCTTGCGCGGATGTAGTCTTCCATCGCCATCAGGAAGAGCGGCGTCGAATCTGCTGCGGCGAATTCATAGGGAAGGTTCTGCCAGTCAACCAGCCCCGCTGTTTGCGAATACTCATGCATGATCTTGCCATCGGCGCGCTGCCGCTGGATCAGGAATTCGAGAGCTTGCCGCGTAAGCGTGAAGTCTCCATAGCTATTGACCGCAAAGAGGGTGTAAAGCGTATCGCGGCCAAAAAACCAGCCGAAGCCAGGCCGATTCGAATCGCCGGAAGAGTAGAATCCCGCGACCAGGCCCACTTCATCTCCATAACGCACACGCAGTTGGTCAATTGAGATCTCAGCCCATTGCACGGCCTGATTAAAGTGTTCGTCCGGGGTGTCCGCTATGAGCCGCTTGTCGAAAAAGTGCGCGTAATAGTCGGCGGTCTTCGCATAAAGCTGCGCCGCATTCTGATTCAGGTGGGCAAGCTGGGCAGCGAGCGCTGTCGGCTTTGCCGACTCGACATGGTCGCCGACGGCCAGCAGTAGCGGAAAGAATTTGCCCGCATCCCGCTTCGGATCAAAGCTCAGAATGAGCTGTGTCGGCCAGAACTTCGGCCGCTCCTGATACGGTGCAAGAATCCCAGGCTGCGTGCCCGGCATGCCTACCGCACCTGCCAACCCGTCTGAGTCTGTGTGCAGAATGTAATAACCGCTGTCTCCCTGCTTCACCCACTCCGCAGAAGGCGAGTTGTAATTCGCCGCAGGCCACATGCGTTTCACCTCCGGCGTGAAAGAAAACGTAAGCTTCATAGGGCGCACGGAATCAATCTGAAAGAGCGCCATCACGCCGCCTCCACTTTCTTCGCATGGAGTGGCAAAGAGAATTTCGCGCACGGTGAAAGCAATGTGCGAGTACGTGATCGTTGTGTGGTCAGGCGCTACTTCTACCTCAGCGGCTTGATCGTTTACATCGATGGGAACGGTGTAGTCTTGCACCTCTGCCTGTATGCGAAAGTGGCTGAGCAGCTTGATCGGAAAGACCCATGCCTCAAAGCTGCCATCCTGCTGTCCGACAAATACCCCACACTTCCCGGCAACGGTAAACGGCTTCAGCATCTCCGCATGTTGCCGTATCGTAAGATCGCTCGACGCCAGCGGGAACTGTGGAATGGATTGCAGCCATTGCTGCGCTGAAGCGGGCAGGGCGGCGATTCCTGATGAAAACAACCCTGCCGCTAAGGCAAGCCGATACCATACACTTGTCGAACACAGCTTTTGCATATCTTCGCACCTAAGAGGACTATCGTAATGTCTCGCGACCACTGTCGTCAGCCGTTCGCATTTCGACTGCTTCTGTTTTGCGCATTGTCCCTGCCGCTGCATGCTGTCTATGCACAAGCCGGGCAGCCTGTGGGCACCGACGCCGAAGCGCGCACCTCGCGTGCCTTTGAAGAGGCAAGGAAGCAGGGTCCGGTTGCTCTGCGAGCTTTTTTTTATCAAATGCCGAAGGGTGCCGATCTGCACGTCCATCTTTCAGGAGCAATCTATGCAGAGTCCTTCATTCGCGCCGCTGGTGAAGATGGCCTCTGCGTCAATCCGCTCACTCTCGCCTTTACCAAACCCCTAGATGCCCCTGCCGCCGGGAGTGCGCCACGATGCAAAGAGGGCGATGTACCCGCATCCAGTGTTCCTCAAAACCAGAAACTCTACGATGCATTGATTGACTCTTTTTCCATGCGTACCTTCATTCCTACAACGGCTGATTCCGGTCACGATCATTTCTTCAATACGTTTGAAAAATTCGGTGGCACAGACAAGCGTCATGTGGGTGAGTGGATCGATGAGGTCGCAAGCCGCGCCGCCGCGCAGAATGAACAATACCTCGAATTAATGGAGACCCCGGATTTTAAGCCCGCAGCTGCGTTGGCCATCAAAGCAGGCTTCAATCCGAACTTTGCACAATACCGGGAGCAACTGCTCGCGCAGGGCTTTCGCGATTCCATTCCCGGCATCCGCGCCTACTTCGATCAGGCTGAAGCCGCACGCCGCGAACGGGAACACTGCGATCAGCCGGATGCAGCGCCCGGATGCACGGTGGAAGTCCGCTTTATCTACCAGGTGCTACGCGGGCTTCCGAAGGAAGTTGTCTTCGCGCAGATCCTTCTCGGTTTTGAGGTAGCCTCCGCCGATCCGCGCGTTGTAGGTTTCAATCTCGTCCAACCGGAGGATTGTGAAGTCTGCATGGCCGATTACCGGCTGCACATGCAGATGATCGATGCTCTGCGCCCGTTTTATCCAAATGTCCACATCTCGTTGCATGCGGGCGAGCTGGAACCGGGCATGGTTCCACCCGACGGTCTCACCTTTCACATTCGTTCCGCAGTCGAGCAGGGACATGCCGATCGCATCGGACATGGCGTGGACGTGATGTACGAAGACCATCCTTATGAGCTGTTAAAGGAGATGGCAGGCAAGCACGTGATGGTTGAGGTGAATCTCACCAGCAACGATGTCATCCTCGATACTAAGGGGGACAACCACCCATTT
>DATHQH010000151.1:0-6206 GCA_035482895.1 Alloacidobacterium sp.
CACAGCGCATGGCACTGCCGCTGTTAAATGCTGCTTCTTTTTGGCTTACTTCCCTCTCGCTGACCGTGTTACTCGCCGCATTTTTTGTGCCGGGCGGTGCTCCGATCTCAGGATGGACCAACTATCCTCCACTCAGTGCCATCGCAGTCGCCGGTCCCGGTCAGGCCACAGGCATGGATCTCTGGCTCGTAAGCATCGGCATCTTCTGCTTTGCCTCGATCTTGAGCGCCGTCAATATGCTTACCACCATCGTCAGCAAACGCTGCGAGGGGATGACGCTGCTCCGCATGCCCCTTACCGTATGGTCGTGGCTCGTAACAGGGGTACTCATCCTCTTCGCCTTCAGTATTCTGTTTGCGGCCGTGGTGCTGCTCCTCAGCGACCGTCATCTGGCGACGGGCTTCTTTGTGCCAACTGGCGAAGTCATCAATGGACTGCTGCTCGACCGTGCCAATTCGCATGCAAACGGATCGCCCATGCTCTGGCTGCATCTCTTCTGGTTCTTCGGGCATCCAGAGGTCTACATCGCCGTCCTGCCTTCCATGGGTCTTACGTCGTCGCTCCTGGCCAACTTCACACGCCGGCCCGTCTTCGGCTATCGGTTCATGGTGGCGACAACCCTGTTCATCGGCGTCTTCGGACTGCTTGTCTGGGGCCACCACATGTTCGTCAGCGGCATGAACCCATATGCCGGGACCGCTTTTTCTCTGATGACCATGGCCATAGCGATTCCCAGCTCCGGCAAGGTCCTGGGCTGGTTGGCCATGTTGCTTCGCGGACGCGATAGCCGCGTCCACCCGATGCCCACACCCATGTTGTTTACTTTTGGCTTTCTGTCATTCTTCATCGCTGGCGGGCTCACCGGCCCGATCCTCGCCCAGCCGATTCTCGATGCCTATCTGCACAATACATACTTCGTGGTGGCTCACTTCCACCTCATCATGGCCATGGCCGGGGCATTTTCCCTGTTTGCTGCCGTGTATTATTGGTTCCCGCTGATGACCGGGCGTCTGATGCATGAAACTCTCGGCAAATGGCACTTCTGGCTCTCACTTATCGGGGCTTATGCGACCTTCTTCCCGATGCACTTTGCCGGATTAGCTGGACAGCCGCGCCATTACGCGCAGCTTATAGGGAGCACGTCTACTTTTTTAAGCTCCCTGCTACCGCTCCAAACCGGTATCACCCATTCCGCGCTGTTTCTGGCGAGCGCGCAGCTCCTCTTTCTTGCCAACCTTGCGTGGAGCGCTCGCCGCGGCAAACCTGCCGGTAGCAATCCCTGGCGAGCCACGACGCTTGAATGGGCATCGGATCTCACACAGTGCAGGGTCGTCCGGGGACCTTATGAATACAATTTTCAGTCAAATTTATCGGACTTCGTCATGCAGTGTGCCGCGGAGCCCGAACAGGAGTAATCTGTAGCCGAGAGGGATTCGCGCCATGCCCGCTACCTTCACTCGTACACCGGCCGATATTGAACGGAAAGACCCTGGAATTGGTGGCAAGCCACCTGTTGACAGAAGACCTACGGGCGGCGGGGGTGGCGATGACAACTGGGATAACCATCCACAAGGACGGCGCGGCCCGCGTGAACTATTGACTCGCTATCGGCTCGGTCTTTTTTTCGCGCTTGCAGGCGATCTCATGTTTTTTATAGCGCTGGTCGGCGCTTTTTTTGTGCGGCAGAATGCCGGCCACTTCGATCCGCGCGACAACTATATTTCCGACTGGCACCCGCTCGCGGTCCCACCGATTCTTTGGATCAATACGGCTGTCCTGCTCCTGAGCAGCGGAACCATCGAAATCGCCCGACGGCATCTCTTTCATGAGGTCGATGTAATGGAAGAATGGCTCGGTCTGGGCCGTCCTGCAGTGCGCCGCGCATCTCCATGGCTCATGGGCACGGCTGTTCTCGGAGTGATATTTCTTGCGGGACAGTGGATTGCATGGCAGCAATTGGAGTCACAAGGCCTCTTCTTCGCCAGCAACCAGAATAGCCATTTCTTCTACCTCATTACTGCTACGCACGGCATCCATCTCGTTCTCGGCATTGTCGCGCTAGTTGGCGCGCTATGCGCGCTGTTCTTATTGCGTCGCGTGGAGATGCGCCAAATTGTCGTCGATTGTACCGCCTGGTACTGGCACACAATGGGCATCTTCTGGATTTTTCTATTCGTTTTGCTCACTTATTTCCAATAAGCAGAGCACGCTCTGCTCAGCCTGGAGAGGTCCATGCTTACGATGAACAGGCAATCTTTGCCCGCATGCGTCTTGGCAAACCATCGCGTCTGTTCGGTCTAAAGTATCGTTGGTTCAACCGAAAATAAATTCACCGCCGGCGCACTATACTCGCCACAGAACTATGCTCACGTGTTCCCAACTTGGCCGCACTCTTCTGCCGCCCGAATCGCGAGTCCTCCTCGCAGATATTAATTTCACTATCGAACGCGGCGAGGTCCTGGCAGTCGTCGGTCCCAGCGGCTCGGGTAAAAGCACATTGCTGCGTTTGCTGAATCGGCTAGATGAAGCCACGGACGGCAAGGTGCTTCTCAACGGTGTAGACACGCGCACATTGGCCCCGCACGAGCTTCGGCACAGGGTTGGTATGGTCATGCAGCGAGCGTATCTTTTTCCGGGCACAGTTGCTGAGAACATCGCCTTCGGGCCGCAGCAGTGTAATCAGACTCTATCTCCCGAAGAAATCGACTGTCATCTCGCTCAGGTCGGACTCCCGGGGTATGCGTCCCGCAATGCACTCACACTTTCAGGCGGGGAAGCCCAGCGGACCGCGATCGCGCGAGCCCTGGCCAATCAGCCGGAAGTGTTGCTGCTCGACGAGCCAACCGCCGCACTCGATGAGACAGCGCGGCGCGGCATTGAGACACTGCTGGAATCGTTGATTCGTCAGCGTCATCTCACCTGTGTTTGGGTTACGCACAGCATTGAACAGGCTCGCACCATGGCAGACAAGGTGTTAGCCATCGAGTCCGGGCGTGTCTCCGCTTTCGGATCGGCTGCTGAGGTGCTCGGTGCTTAACTACTTCTTCCACTCGCAGCTTTCCCTCGGCATTGCGGAGTGCGTTGTAGCCGGACTACTGGCACTTACGGTCATGTTTCTGGCGCGGCATCGCGCTCCGGGACTGCTCCGCGAATTACCTCTTGCCGAATTCCGTGGACTCGTACAGATCGTCGCCGTAGGGACTGTACTTGCCTTTATGCTGCGCGGCCCTCAATGGACATCGCTTTTCGTTCTGGCCGCCATGATGCTCGCTGCGGCCAGCATCGTTCGCAAGCGCGCCAGGCTCATTCCACGCGCCTTTCAGCTTGCGCTGATCTCCATCTGTGTCGGAGCAGGCGCAGTACTTATCATCATGATTTTCTTCGGCGTCATTCCGCTGAAGATCACGATGCTCGTCCCGGTCGGCAGCATGGTGATTGCAAATACGATGAACACGCAGTCACTCTTCCTTGACAGGCTACGTGGTGAAGTCACTTCGCACATCGGCGAAATCGAGTCGGCGCTGGCGCTTGGAGCGACCTCAGAAGCGGCGGTGCTTCCTTACCTGAGGGCCGCATTTCGCGCTTGTCTGATTCCATCGATGGACAACATCCGCTCGCTCGGCATCGTCTGGATTCCCGGAATCATGGCCGGCATGATTCTCTCCGGCGCCTCGCCGCTCTTTGCCGCCCTGTATCAGTTCGTAGTCCTTACCACCATCTTTTCCTCAGCTGCTCTCACTTGTTATGTTTCCAGCCATCTGGTTACACGCCGCATCTTTACGCCGCAGGATCAATTACTGCTTCGCGCTTGATGAAAAGCCGTCTACAACTTGAAGTTGAACATTTCCCTTGACATTCAAAACCGGTTCGTAAGACCATGCACACGATTATTGAATCGTTTGAATGCTCGACGCGCTGTCGTATCCATGCAGTCTTTTGTGCGAAGTCTAGGGCCCCCTGTCTTAATCGAAGGCCCGCAAGAAAGGAAGTGTCCATATGCAGTGTCCGCTTTTCTCTATTTGTTACCGTGCAACACGACATGGATTGTTCGGCGTGCTCGCGTGCGTCCTGACATTCGCTGCTACGGACCAGTCTCACGCAGCCAGTTCCTATCTGCGCGTTAGTCTGGTTGGTTACGAGTCCGGGCTTTCTGCTTCCGCCTATTTGATGACGAAATCGTCTGTCAGCAGTGAGACATTCACGATCGTCAATTCCAACGGTAGAACCGTTGCCTCCGGCAATGTAGGGGTAACCTCCGGCACGTGGGGCAGCTTCAACATCTACCCCATCGGCTTCACACTATCCGCCCCCGGCACGTATACGCTTTCGGTCAGCGGCTCGGTTTCTGCAACCTCTCCGAAGTTCGCAGTCGATACGCCCGTAAATCTTTACTCCAATGCACTGGCCAATACGTTGTCGTTTTACCAGAATGAACGAGATGGCGCGGACTATATTCCTTCCGCACTCCGCAACGGAGCCGGTCATTTGAATGACACCAGCGCCGCAGTTTATCAAACGCCCAGTTTCGATAAAAACGACAACATCAAAGGCAGCCTCAATGCTACCGGAGCAACCATCGATGCGTCCGGCGGCTGGTGGGATGCGGGAGACTATCTGAAGTTTGTGCAAACGCACAGCTATGTCGTCGCGCTCATGCTCGCCGGAATTCGCGACTTCCCCGGACAAATGGGCCCGGGGTCGGGCGCTGACTTTTCAAGCGAAGCGAAATTCGGCCTTGATTGGCTGCAGAAAATGTGGAACGACAGCACCGAAACGCTCTATTACCAAGTAGGCATCGGCACAGATTTTGTGAGCTTCAGCTATCTGAGCGATCACGACATCTGGCGTCTCCCCCAGGTAGATGATACCTATGGGGGTTCTGACCCAACGTATCAGTACATTCGCAACCGTCCTGTCTTTATTGCCGGATCGGCAGGGTCAAAGATCAGCCCAAATCTTGCTGGACGCCTCGCCGCAGATTTCGCGCTTTGCTATAAGGTCTACAAATCGACGGACGCATCGTATGCGAACCACTGCCTGCTCTCTGCTGAACACATCTATGATCTCGCAGATACTTCACCCGCGAATCTGCTCACGGTAGCTCCCAACGACTTCTATCCAGAAGATGAATGGCGCGACGACATGGAACTGGGTGCAACCGAGCTTTACTTTGCGTTGCGCAGCGGTGAGCTTCCCTCCGGTCTGCCGCACAAGGATGCAAGCTACTATCTTAAGCAAGCCGCAACATGGGCGCACGCCTATATCACAGGCCCGAATGACGGCTCGGACACGCTGAATCTGTACGATGTCAGCGGCTTCGCTCACTTCGATCTCTACCGCGCCATCACTCTCGCCGGCGACCCAGGCGGGTTGGCCGTATCACGAGCCGACCTGGTCAGCGATATCGCCAATCAGATACAGACATCTTTCTCCGGTGCGAATGACCCATTCGGCTTTGCATGGCCGTGGAGCAGCAGCGACACAGTCTCGCACGGCGCTGGACTTTCGGTGATGGCGCGCGAATACTATTCACTCACTGGAGCTGGCAGCTATGCCACAGATTCACGACGCTGGCTCGCGAATGTACTCGGTGCAAATCCCTGGGGAGTTGCATTCATCGTCGATGACGGCACGCCCTTTCCCTACTGTATGCAGCATCAGGTGGCAAACATCGTGGGGAGCACAAACGGAAAACCTCCCGTACTCAGCGGAGCAGCTGTTGAAGGCCCAACGAATGCCGCTACCCGCGGAGCACTAGACGGCATGGTCAAGTGTCCTCCGAATGGAGGCAACAAATATAAAGCCTTTAACGGCAATGGTGCAGTCTATAAGGACAATGTTCAGTCTTACTCCACAGATGAGCCAGCAATCGATCTCACAGCAGCATCTTTTCTTATGTATGCGTGGAAAATTGCCGGTGAGCCGTCCGGAACTCCATAGGCAAATCGCCTGGAAACGAGGCTATTCAGAGCGTAGCGAAGGATCAAAAACTTTCCGACAAATGTGGCGTCTGAGATTTTCTCTTCGCTCCGCTCAGGATAGGTTCTTGCCTTAGTTCGGAACCTGCCATCCCACTCCGGCATTGGCCAATGTATTTTCTCCAATAGCATCACCGGAAAATGCCTTCGCCATCTCAGGAAAGGCCTTTTGCATTTGTTCAGTCTTCGCCCACACGGGAACGTCCATCATTTTGTAGTGATACGTCA
>DATHQH010000152.1:0-35042 GCA_035482895.1 Alloacidobacterium sp.
GCCGGTCGTGCCGTCATTTGTATAGTTCTGCGGCACCACTGGATTGAGATAGTGGCTGGTCTGCGCGCCACTGGCAGAACCGCCGACCGTGTTTTTTCCCCACAGGTACTGCGCATGGGCAAAACCGGAGGCCGTGTCGTAGCTTCCGCCGGAAAGGATGACTTCCCCGTGCAGGCCTTCATCGATTTGTCTTCTCGTATTGATCTCGACGATGCCGCCCATCTTTCGGCCATATTCAGCAGGAATGCCGGCCGTATAAATCGCCATGGACTCGGCGGCATCGGCTTCGATTTCCGGTCCGAAACTCGGCGAGCGATTGTCGGTAAGGGGGATTCCGTCGATGACAAACTGTGTCTGGTATTCTGACCCGCGCGGATGCAGGACCGCATTGCCTTCGTAGAGCCATCCGGGTTGCGTGTTGACCAGGTCCTGTACAGAGCGGCCAGGCAAAGAGGTAAGCCGCCTCTCGATCTGCTCGCTGCCAATCTGCATAACGGAGCCGGGACGGTTCGGATCGACGAGCGTGGTCGCAGCATTTACCTTGACCTGGGTGGTAACACGAGCTAATTGAAGTTGCACGGTGTAGTCGATCGGAACGGCAGACCTTACTTCCACGAACTGCGAGACAGGGGCGAATCCCTGATGTTTGATGCGGACGACATAGATGCCATAAGAGAGCTCGGGAACGCGGGCCTCACCGGCAGAGTCTGTTGTGAAGAGATTGCTGTAACCGCTTCCTTCGTTTGTCAGATCAACATCCACTTTGATGCCGGCGCCAGATGTATCGACGACCCGAAGGCGCAACTCTCCGCGATTGACCTGCGCCATCGCACAGGATACAAACAGCACGAGAATGACGAAGAGCTTTCCCATAATGGTCTAACAGGAGAAACCACGGCGCGGGGTCAGTCCGTGAGGGCTATATAACATTCTAATTGCGTAGTTATTGAGAAAACAGTGGAATTGTTAAGCGGCGAATCGCTATGATCCGGCTGCACATGTGACGCGGGATGAAACAATACACTCGCTTATGTTGAACACTGTTACGATCCTTCTTGCGACTGCTTTGATTGCCAACGCTTCCAATGCGCAAACCATTCTGGTGCATGGGCATCGTGGCTCGCGCGCGACACGGCCGGAGAATACAATTCCCGCATTCGAATATGGAATTCGGCATGGCGCGGATGTGTTGGAACTGGATCTGGCCGTCACGAAAGATAATGTGCTGGTTGTCTCCCACTCTCCTTTCATCACACCGGACCATCCGGGTGAACGCGTCTGTACCGGACCTGCGATGCAGCCGCATACTGCGATCCATACTCTGACATTGGCTCAGGTTAAGCAGTTTGACTGCGGATCGATGACGCTGGCGAATTTTCCGAAACAGATCGCCATGCCTGGAACGCGTATTCCCACCTTCGACGAAGTGCTTGATCTGGCTCCCCAAGGCAAATTCGAATACAACGTCGAGACGAAAAGCTTTCCCAGCCATCCAGAACTGACACCGACACCGGAAGAATTCGTGAAGCTAATTGACGACGCGGCAAAACGGCACAATCTCCAGTCACGAATCATTTTGCAAAGCTTCGACTTTCGCACTCTGATTGCGATGAAGAAGCTCGATCCCTCAATACGGCTATCAGCTTTGCTGGGCGATCCGAAAGACGATGCGGAGATGGGCCTGACCGACCACGATAAAGACTTCGTCTCCATTGGCAAAAAGAGTGGCGCGCAGATGATCAGCCCCGATTTCCATCTATTGACACCGGAGAAAGTTGCTGCCGCGCAGGCGTCGGGATTACAGGTCATTCCCTGGACAGTGAACACGCCGGAAGACTGGCAGAAGATGGTTGATGCCAAAGTCGACGCGATTATCACAGACGATCCGGAAGCACTTGTGATCTGGTTGCGAGACAAAAAGCTGCACTCTTAGAAACGCTGCCGCCACATCTGGCAGCGCTTTCTTGTTGTGGATGATTTACTATCCTTGGCGATGGTTCTGGCCGATTCTCAATTAACGGCTTTACAGGTTCTGCGCGCCTTCCACCGGGACGAGATTTTTCTGTACCTGGGAGCTGCATTCACCACGGTAGGATTGGTGATTATTGGGTTTCTTGTCATCCGGAGACAGTTTGACGCCCTGCTCTTCTGGCTCGCTATCTTTGCCATTCTCTACGGGAACCGGCTCTGGATGCAGTCAGAGCTGTTGGGAATGTTGATCCCGCCGTCCGAATTCTTCGGACGCTTGAAGGCGACGATTGACTTCCTGGTGCCGATCCCGGCGATTTTGTTTTTCCACGCGACCGGTTTCCTGGGTAAGCCGGGAAAGTTTGTGACGTATGCCTCCTGCACCATTCTGCTTTGCATACTGATAGCTGCCGCTTTTGGCGCTCCGCTTTACTGGCTTTACAAATTGAACAGTGGCGTTGTGATCTTTGCGCTCCTGGTATTGGTCGTGCAAGCACTCCGCCGTCCGGTTCGCGACAAGGACTTCATCATCGTTCGAAACGGTCTGTTCATGTTTGTTGCATTGGCTTTGTGGAACAATTTCGGAAGCAAACTGGGTCACAAGTTGGAGCCTTATGGATTTGGCATCTTTCTTATCTGCCTTGGGTATGTGGCCGCTCGGCGAGCTATAGAACGCGACCAGCAATTCAGTGCGCTGGAAAAGGAGCTTGAGGTAGCAAAGCGCATCCAGCTATCGATTCTGCCCACTCAATTTCCAGCATCGCATCATTTCAAAGTTGCGGCTCGTTACGTTCCCATGACCTCGGTCGCCGGCGATTTCTATGATTTCCATGTCACGGAAGAGGACAAGGCTGGACTGCTGATCGCCGACGTTTCCGGGCATGGTGTGCCCGCCGCACTGATCGCATCTATGGTCAAACTGGCAGCCACTTCTCAACGGGAACATTCGGCTCAACCCGCAAAGTTGTTGGCAGGCATGAATACAACACTCTTCGGGAACACGCAGAATCAATTCGTCACTGCAGCCTATGTTCATCTGGATGCTCTGAGCGGTGACATGCACTATGCCGCCGCCGGGCATCCTCCGATGCTATTGTTGCGGGATGGAAAAATAACTGCTGTTGAAGAGAATGGTCTGGTGCTGGCGTTGTTTTCATCTGCTGTCTATACCTCGATAACGCAGCCACTGATGAAGGGTGACCGTCTGCTTTTATATACCGATGGAATTGTTGAGGCCGAGAACACACATGAAGAAGCATTTGGCCATGATCGGCTATGCGAATTGCTGCGGCAGACAATCCATCTCTCACCAGATGAGACAGCCGACCGAATCCTTGAGCGAGTACGCGAATGGTCTGTGTCCCAGGATGATGACCGCACAGTTATAGTTTGCGATTGCGCGGATAATCATCGGGTTTGAAGCTCGGAGATTCCCCGCTTCATTCTGTAAAACAAAAGGCCCGTTTTTAGGCGGGCCTGAGAGTACAGTTGGACGCACAGCATTTATGCGTCGGCGTGTTGCAATACTTCTTCTCTTACCTCTTCGTCCTTCTTTTCTTCTTCTCTGGACTTGGGCAGCGTCACATTGAGGACATCCTCAATGTGGCTGGCATAGTGGATAGTCACGCCTGCGATCTGCTCGGGCATCAGGTCTTCCTCCACGTTCAGACGGTTCTCTGCCGGAAGGATGACATCTTTCACGCCCGCTCGTTTGGCGGCGAGGAATTTTTCCTTGATGCCGCCAACCGGCAGCACATTGCCGCTGAGCGTGATTTCACCAGTCATCGCGGTAAGCGGATGCACCGGCGTATCGGTCAGCAAGGAGATCAGCGTCGTCGCCATGGTCACACCTGCCGATGGGCCATCTTTGGGAATAGCTCCGGCAGGGACGTGGATGTGAAGGTCGATATCCTTCATGAAGTCTTCTTCCAGACCAATCGACTTGGCATTCGAACGCACCCAGGTCAGCGCGGCCTGCATGGATTCCTGCATGACTTCGCCGATCTGGCCGGTCATGGTAAATCCGCCTTTACCCTTCATCTTGTTGGCTTCGATGAAGAGCACGTCGCCGCCTGCCGGTGTCCAGGCAAGGCCTACGGCAACACCTGCACGCTTGGTGCGTTCAGCCAGTTCCGTATCGACGCGGACCTTAATGCCGCCAAGAAATTCGTGAATGATCTCCTTGGTGACGACCAACTTCTCCGTTTTGCCTTCTGCGATGCGGCGCGCCTGCTTGCGGCAAACTGTGCCGATAAGCTGTTCGAGCCGACGCACGCCGGCTTCCCGTGTGTAATGGCGCACGATATAGGAAACCGATTCATCTGGGAACTCGATGCTTTCGGGTTCAATGCCGTTCTCCTTGATCTGGCGGGGTATTAGATAACGGAAAGCAATGTGTCTCTTCTCTTCCTCCGTGTAACCCTGCAGATCGATGATCTCCATGCGATCAAGTAGTGGAGCCGGCATTGTGTCCAGCATGTTCGCCGTGCAGATGAAAAGCACCTTGGATAAATCAAAGGGCTGGTCGAGGTAGTTGTCGCGGAATGTATTGTTCTGTTCCGGGTCCAGAACCTCAAGCAGCGCCGATGCCGGATCGCCACGGAAATCGCGTCCCAGCTTGTCGATCTCGTCGAGCATAAAGACAGGATCGTTCGTACCGGCACGGCGCAGGTTCTGAATAATCTGCCCAGGCAGCGCACCGATGTAGGTACGACGATGACCGCGCAGCTCGGCTTCATCGTGCATGCCGCCAAGTGAGATGCGCTGGAACTTGCGTCCGAGAGCACGTGCCACGCTACGTCCCAATGATGTTTTGCCCACACCCGGAGGGCCAACGAAGCATAGGATGGGGCCCTTCATATCAGGCTTCAAACGGCGCACAGCGAGATAATCGAGGATGCGCTCTTTGACCTTCTTCAGGTCATAGTGGTCCTCGTCAAGGATTTCCTTTGCCTTGGAAATATCGACTTCTTCACCCGAAGATTTCGCCCACGGCAGAACAGCCAGCCACTCAATGTAATTGCGCGTGAGTGAATAGTCGGCGGCCATGGGAGACATGCGCGAGAGACGGGTCAGTTCTTTGAGTGCCTCTTTTTTAGTTTCCTCGGGCATGCCGGCGTCTTCGATCTTCTGGCGCAGCTCCTCGATGTCTTTCTGGGTTTCGTCTTGCTCGCCCAGTTCCTTCTGGATAGCCTTGAGCTGCTCGCGCAAGTAGTAGTCGCGCTGCGACTGCTGTACCTGGTCCTGAACCTCTGTCTGAATCTTGTTGCGAAGCTGTTGGACTTCAATCTCTTTGACGAGATGCTTGTTCAACCGCTCAAGACGCGTGGACACTTCAGATGTTTCGAGCAGCTCCTGCCGATCGGCAGTGGTAAGGAACGGCAGCGACGAAGCCACGAAATCACCGAGACGCGCAGCATCGTCCATCTGCGCCGCAATGGTTGAGAGTTCGTCAGAGAGCGTAGGCGATGCCGATACGATCTGCTGAAACTGAGAAAGAATATTCCGCTGCAATGCTTCAAGCTCGGGACCTTTTTGCGGCGCTATCTCCGGAACCGCCTCGACATTGGCGACCATGAATGGGTCAACCTGCGTGAATTCGCCCAGTTTGACGCGCTCCGTGCCTTCTGTGAAGACAAAGAGGCTCTGATTGGGCATCTTCACGACCTTGTGCACCGTTGCCAAGGTACCGTACGCATGCAAATCACCGGGTTGGGGAGTGTCAAGGTGCGCGTCGCGCTGTGCGACAACGACAATGGTCTTTTCCTCGCCAAGCGACTGGATAAGTTGGATGGAGCTTTCGCGGCCTACTGTGAGCGGAAGAACAGCGTGTGGAAAAAGAACAGTATCCCGCACGGGAAGAACGGGTAATACCCGGCCTTCGGGGCGATCTTCGCGCTGTTTGGGGTCGCTGGGACGAATGATGCTGAGAAAGTCGCTAGCCATGAGTGCCTTTTTATCAGATTATATGATCTGATTACAATTCAGTTTAACTATTTGATTCTGCATGCTTCAGAAAGTCGCAAATCCCCTCGTGTCACCATAAACCCATACTTTTCAATAGCTTATGATGACACGGCGTGGCGCATCCCACTTTGCCATGGCCCTTTGCTGCTTTGGATGCTGATACGTTGGCAGTGCATGCGTTGTTCATACGAAAGTTTCATCGGCAAGGACTTGAGCAAACTGAAATCCAAGAATCCGCTAGGAAGGCTGTTCGGCAGCCCGGTAACGGCCCAGTTCTTTGACCATGGAGCAATGCTGCCACAGCAGGTCGAGCGCAATGTCAGCCCGTGCCTGAGTGGACAATTGGTAGTCCACATAGAAAACATACTGCCACGGCTTTCCCTGCACAGGACGCGATTCGATCTTCGTGAGGTTAGTTCCCTGGCCGGCGAATTCTTCAAGGACGGAGACTAACGTTCCTGGCCGGTTTTCTACTGTGAATGCAAGGCTTACTTTGTTCGCGTCGGGTTTGCGCGGAGTGTCTTCACGGCGGCGGATCAGGAAAAAACGGGTGTAGTTTTCGGCGTTATCCTCAATATCCGCGGCAAGAACCTCTCCGCCATAGAACTCAGCGGCACGGGCACTGGCGATAGCAGCTGCGTTGCGGTCGCGAAGTTCCATAAGCTGCTTCACGCTACCTGCGGTGTCATAAAAAGGAATGGATTCTATCGCGGGATGCTGTTCGAGAAACTTGCGGCATTGCGCGAGCGCTACCGGGTGCGAATAAACGCGCTGAACTCGCTCCATCTCAACGCCTGGAACTGCAATCAGGTTATGCCGTATACGCAGCAAGCTTTCACTCTCGATGAGAACGTCGTGTTCGAGCAATAGGTCGTAATGCTCAACAACGGAACCGGCGAGGCTGTTCTCAATCGGAATGACAGCGGCATCTACTTCTTTTGATAAAAGCGCATGAAAGACTTCAAACGAAAATGAGCACGGCAAAATGGTTGCCTCAGGGTAAATCTTTCCAGCCGCTTCATGACTGAAGGATCCAGGCTCTCCTTGTATTGCTATTTGCATCTTGGCGCACTTCCTACAAACGTTTTGTTGGCCACGGCAACCAAAAGTGGCATCAAGCGCACCATATCACACCGTAGGCGATTTCATGCTGAGCGCAAGAAACAAGGAGAACGACTGAAATGCTCTGGACAATATTTGTGATCTTGCTGGTGCTATGGCTGGTGGGCTTGGTGAGTTTTCACGCGATTGGCTGGTACATCCACATTCTACTGGTCGTGGCTCTGGTCGTATTGCTGATCCAGCTCATCAGCGGAAGACGGCCAGTTGTTTAATCCGTAACATGCGACGACCCATAACCTGCTCTCAATCTTTCAAAAGATTGAGAGCAGCATCTCAGGAGTAAATGCTATGAACAAGGATCAAGTAAGCGGCAAACTGGATCAGGCGTCAGGCAAGGTAAAAGAAAAAGTAGGCGAGGCTCTGGGAAATCAGCATCTGGCCAATAAGGGTCTGGCGGAGCAAGTGAAGGGCGCTGCCAAGGAAACATGGGGCAACGCGAAGGAAGTGGCCCACGAAAATGCTGAAACCCACCGTAGAGAAGCCGAACATAATGCAAATGACACGCGCGAGCACATTTCAAAGAAAGTGCAGGATGTAAAAGAGCACGTGAACGAGAAGATCGATCAGCACCGTAAACCGGCTTAGTCTAAGCTCTTTTTAAACGCTGGAGCCCCATGCAATGGCATGGGGCTCTCTTGTTAGCGATGTATCAGGATATCCGCAGCAACGAAGAGAAAGAATACGACCGAAATAACTCCATTCATCGTAAAGAAGGCCGCATTCAATCGACGAAGATCGGTTGGCGACACGATTAAATGTTCATAAAGCAACAGGGCGGCAACTGCAGCGATTCCTACAAGAGCCACCGGCCCCAGTGCAAATAGATGCACGAGCAATATGAGCAGCACCAGCATCACTGCGTGCATGCTACGAGCAACCCAGAATGCACCACTGATCCCGATGGTCGCAGGAACACTGTTCAACCCATTTGCACGATCGTGCGCGGCGTCCTGGCACGCGTAAAGAATGTCAAAGCCAGCTACCCAGAAAAGAACGGCTGCTGTGAGCACTAGAATTCGGGGATCGAGTGTGCCGCGAATTGCAATCCATGCGGCCGCCGGCGCTGATCCTAAAGCGAGGCCGAGAAAGAGGTGTGACCACCGCGTGAAGCGCTTTGTATAGGAGTAGAGCAGCACGATTGCCAGCGCGACTGGAGAGAGCCACAATGTAAGGCGGTTCAGCTGCGCTGCTGCAAGAATGAACAGTGCAGCCATAAAAACGGTAAATACGGCAACAAATCCCCTAGTAAGGACGCCAGCTGGAATTGCGCGAGCTGCAGTGCGCGGATTTACCGCATCGAGATCGGCATCCGCCCAACGGTTGAAAGCCATTGCAGCGGAACGTGCCGTGATCATACAGATCACAATCCAGAGGATCTGAACCGGACGCGGCCAGCCGTGCGCGGCCAACATGGCTCCCGTCAATGCGAATGGAAGCGCGAAGATGGAGTGCTCCCATTTGATCATTTCCAGGGTCGTGCCAAGGCTGCGCAGTAATGTCATCGTCTTCTTAAAACTCCCTGTTCTCAGTGTATGTCAGGGATACTCTGCGAGGTATGGCAGCGCAAAAGGAACGGCCTCGCTGCTACGCGAGGCCGCTGAATTTGAGATTGGCAAGTGCAGGTCTATTGACCTATCGGCTGGCCAGCCACCATTAGATTATTGGTCACGCTGAAGACCCCGGAAACCGTGTTAGCGCGAATGCCGGCAACGTTTCTATCTGCCTCCGAATTGACCACACCAAACAGGGTCACGTGGCCCCTCTGCACGGATATCCGGATCGGTCTCGCAGGATTGATCGCATATCTCCGAAAACTTGGAAAATTGTAGATGCTATTGTAAACAGCTCTGCGAATGCGGTCGTCCGCCGGGGATACTGGATCAACCGCTATCTCATTGATGACGTCTCTCACGCCGGGTGTGTTCGCCGCGATTGAAACCGCAGTATCAGCATCTACCGGTCCAAACGCTGTGCCGGACAGTGTGACCACACCATTCTGCACATTCACGCCGATGGCGTTGAAGGCTGTCGTACCGCGGCCCACCCGGCTCAGGGAAACAGACCTGACCAGTCGATTCAGAAGATCGGCATCCGACACTTGAGGGCCAGCTACCTGAATTTGATTGTCGACACCTTTTACGTTGTTGACACGGTGCGTGCGTCTTTCCGCCTCGACTTTATTGTCGAACAGATCGACTGTGCCTGTCAGAGTCACGATTCCATCGTGAACGGTCGCTTTCACATTCCTCAATCTGGGTCTGTTTAGTGCATTGTTTATGACACTTGCCTGGATTTGCGTGTCCTGACTGCTCTGGGCTAAGACCACAGCAGTATGTGGCGCTATGACAGATGAAGGTACGAGAAATAAAACTGCTGCCAAAGCTAGAATAAGACTGCGTCTTACTATTTTCATGTCATGCTCTCCCGATTAGCTGCGAATTCCTGAACGTTGCTACATCGTTGGAACGACAGACGCCATCAAACAACCTGCACAGTAATACCGACACATTCTACTCGGATTTATATGCGTGTCTGCAAAAATTTCTTGGTAAGACTATCGGTATCGTTTGCGTATCTTGAACATAAGGCTGAATACGCCCGACTCGTCGCGAACGGCAAGAATCGAAACAGTCCGGGTAAGATTCACTTCTGCCTGAATGAGCTGTTGCGCGGTGGAGTTAATGTTGGTGGCATAAGTGAGTGTCGCGTTATTTGAGACCTGTTGCGCCACAGTAATGCGCGCGGTGGAGTTGCCAACCGACCCAACCCATGATGGATCGATCTTTACGCTGCCGCCACCAAACAGTTTTTGAACGCGGCTACTGACCGTAGCGTTCAGAGCTCCACCCAGAAGCGCGTCGGCGGCAGTATTCACTCCTGCCTGTTGTGCCTGCATGGAATAAATCTGCTGCTCTTCCTGGGTGCGGCCCATTGCGAGCAGCGAAAAAATGTCCTGCTGTGCAAGCGGCGGTTCGGAACGGAATGAAGGCGATAGGTTACCGGGCGTGCCATGCAATCCAATGGTTATGTCGTAGTCTTCAATGCGAGCCGTAGCTTCCAGATCAATGGTCGGCTCGATCCGCACCGGATTGCTGAAAAATATGTCGCCGCGCTGGAGCTGGTATTTTGTGCCCGCAAACGTGGCGCTTCCCTCGGTAACCGTAACATGCCCCAACACAGTCGGCTGCGCAATCGTCCCGCGCACGCGCAAATCCACATCGCCGGCCAGCTTTGCATACGAGTTCTGAAAATCGAGTTCAGGTGATGATGTCACATGAATATCAAGCCGTACGCGATTGGAAAAGGCATTTGGATCGGGAGGCGGCGAAATACCGCCGGAAGGTCCGGCGAAGCTGGCAAAATCAAGATTCGGGCTGATAGTAAAGCGTGTAAGGAGCACGCCTCCGCTCAATGTGAAGCTGTTCTGCGTTCCCTGCAGACGTAGTTTTGTATCGATCAGGGAACTGATACCTGCCGGGTAGCGAATGCGAATATCTTTTCCCGTCGCAGTCAGATCGGTGTAGATACCCTGCTGGTACGTGACGTATCCGGTGATACTGATCTGGCCACCCCCTGTGGTGCCAGTAAGGTTTTTTACCTGCAGGCGATCCTGATCAAACTCCAATGTACCGTTCAACTGGCTTAGGCCATTCGGAATGTTCTCAAAACTCATGGAGACATTCGTGAGCTTGACCTGCCCGGTTAGCTCGGGACGATCGAAGCTGCCGCCTGCGTCCATACTGAACGTGACCTGTCCAGTCGACGTAACGTTTGGATTCAGGGTCTGCAGAAGCCTCATATTGATTGCGCCCTGTGCCTGCAGATTCATCAGATGATTTGCGCGCAATATTCCAATTCGCCCCTGCGTCCGCACGTCCGTATCGTCACCGATGATATGAAATGGGTCGAGAATGAGAGTTCCATTGCGAAGCTGGGCATGTAAGGCCCCTTCGCTCTTGAGTGGGATGTCCGCAAGCGCAATCGAAAACTGGCTGATCTGCACATCACCCTGCAACTGACGCGGTTGGCGGAGCGGTCCGGCCACATTTACATTTCCGGCGATCGAAGAGTGCCCCTTTACACCCTGCACGTGAAACATCTGAAGAAACGGATTGATATCGAGATTCGAGAGTGCCGCGCTTGCCTGAGTTGAATAGTCACCGGAAAGTTGCGTCTGCCCATTGATTTGTAACGAAGCCGAGCCCAGTCGTCCATTTCCCGTAAGCAGCAAATTGCCATGCTCCGTGTGTGCTTCAATATCGATCGCGCCGTTTGCTTCGTCTCCTACCCTGACCCTGTTAAGGTGAGCGCTGGCGTGGATCGCTGGCGAGTCCAACGTTCCCGAGCCGTCGGCGGAAAAAATCAGCTGGCCGGTAATGGGGTATCTGGCGCTTTTGAAATGTTCCGTATGGCTAAGGTCAAAGCCTTTGCCCTCGGCCTGGAAATGAAACTGCTTTGTGCGGATGCCAAATCCGCCATTGCCAGTAAGTTGACCTCCATTTTGCAACAGTATGAGTTTCGAAACACCGATTTCTTCCCCAGCGAATCGCAGGTCGGCGTTAAGGCTGCGGTATGCCTCTCCAAAAGCCCGACCGCCTTGAATCGAGAGATGGCCACCGCCATTCAGATTCGTGAGTTGGCCGCCGGCATGAACGTTAAGATTCAGCGTTCCAGTTACTGGAAGATTCTGGCCGGCCATCGCGAGCACTTCGTCCAAAGCAGCATTCTGCAAATTCACATCAGCGTTGAGGGCCGACTCGCCATCGAATGCGCTCCGGCGAGCAGTGATGCGATGAGCATGCAACTGGCCAGAAGCGTGGATTGAAGCCTTGCCGCGTGTCAACGAAAGCTGTTGAATGGCGATCAGCAGCGAAGAATATTCCGCATCCGCCTCGAGAGTGTCCCAATGAATAACCCGCTCAGGCGCGGCGGCTTCTTCCGCTGGGGGTTGGCCCAAGGCACTCACAGTATGTACGGCAGCTATAGGCTGCTGCGTTGTCTCCGCCGGCAAGACCAGATCGAAATTATTCGCGGTGAGATGTCCTTTGACATCCGGATCAGGAATGGTGCCGGAAACCGTGCCGTGAAACTGCGCTTGTCCCTGGAGGCGCACTGGCAAAGCCCCGACACCCTTTTTGCCATGAGACGCAACTCCAAGAGCGGCGAGTGTCTCGTCGAATTCTGCAAGATTGGTTGTTTGCAAAGTGGCTTGCAAGGTCGATGGGCGGCTGATTGGATACACGCCGAGTCCGCCTGAGACTTCGATTTGAGTAGCGGGTGTCTGCGCATGCAGCTGCTTGATCACGACGGTGCCATTTTTCTGGAAATACGTCGCGTCCACCATACCGGACATGGGCACTTCGCCGGGGGGCATTTGTCCGGGGGGCACGAAGGTTACGTTGGCTCTTCCAGCAAGATCAGACGCATCCCCTGTCCAATCCACGGTGCTGTCTCCTGAAACGATCGTGCCAAAGCCGAGTTCTTCGTACTGTAGAGGAGCAACAAGGGACATAATTGTCCGAAGAGAAATACCGCGCAGCTTTGCACGAATCGTTCCCCGCAGCACTGCGGCAACGGGCGGACGGGCGGGGCCGCTATTCGCCGTTCCCAGCCAATGCGCGATGCGCATTTCCGCGTCAACCGCACCACCGCGCCGAATGCGAGCCCGAGTGCCGGTGAGTGCAAGCTCATCTTCGGTTGCATGCAGCGCTGTATCAACGTCTACTCCAATAATGCGAATGGTGCCTACGTGATAGGCGGCTCCGTCAACCTTAGCCTGTCCGTCCACAACAAACTGTGTCCTGGTCCCCTGTCCTTTCAGATTGAGATCGACAACGCCGCGATCCACACCGTCAACGGGAGCAAGTGCCATGACCTCCCGCACATCTACCTTGCCCTGGGCCGTTAAATTCCAGTGCGGGTTGGAAAAGTCGTTAAGCGCTGCGGTTGCTTTAAGCATTGAGGGACCAGTTTGCAACCGTAGCTGTGACACATTCAGCGTGTTGCGGCCTATTTCAGCGGAAAGATCGAGGTGCGAGTGGACCGGAGAATCTTTGCCCCGTTGGGCCGTGATATCTGCAGCATGCAGTGTAGCCAGATAGTGATCCCGCGGCGCCGAATATGTGACGACGACCCCAAGATCGTTCGCCGACAGGTCAAATGGCGTCGCACGCTGATTGATCAGGGCAACACCGTCCCTGATTTCAGTTCTTCCTACCTGCAAATCAAAGAGTGTGTCCTTGAGTGGTTTGCCACTGCGCTCGGTCTTTGGGCGCGGCTGATTTGTCGAGCCATCGGGATAGATGATGAGATGGACAACAGGGTGATCTGCCTCAAGGTAATTCAGATCAATCTTAGGGCGGAAGAAAGAAATAATTTTCACCCGCACATAGATGCGATCGACATGCGCGTATGGAACCTCATTTGCAGCCTCCAGACCGTGAATCGTCAGCCTGTCTGCTTCAAATGCCAGATGTCGTAAAGACCAACGAAATGCGGCCAGTTCGACGCGCCCACCCGTGGCCTGTTCGATGGTGGCGACAAGTTTTTGGCGAACGAGATTCTGGAATTGCGGGGTGGAAGCGTACCAAACAATTCCACCTACAGCCAATAAGAGCAAGACCACGACGACGCCGACAATACGCAGCCAGATTCGGCGCCTGCGCGGCTTCGGAGGAGGCGTAATGGATGGAGTGCCCGGCGGCTGCGTGCTCACGCTCCCCCTCCATCATCTTCATCGCTATCGCCGGTGCTTTGTCCATATGCAGGGTCCAGAATTTGCACACTGCCCTGTGTCCGAAGGCTCTTCAGCCAGTCGCGCAGCAAAGAGTTCACCTGTTGCTGAAGAATGATCTCTCGAATGCGCGGTAACGTGCTTTCCAGCGTTGGAGGCGGTTGCTTCATCTTGACGAAGGCCGGTACAACCGTCGTTTGATAATACTTTTGAATATCCTGACGAGGAATGCGGACAGTTGAGCCAAAGCGCGCCTCAATAAATTTCAGGATTTCCAGGCGTTGTCGCCATCTCTCATTCACTTCTTGATCAGTGAGATCGTTGGCCTTCAGAAATGCCTGCCAACCTTTTTCAGTTACACACGACATTTGTTTGCATATCGGTATCGTGGCGCGCAATTCGTCAAGACTCTTGCGCACCTCCTCATCTGTCACGGAATAATCGATCTGGTGTTGTTCTCTCATCTGCCGCAAAATCAAAGCGCGGGCGATGAGCCGTTGGACTGCGCGCTGTTTCGTATTTTGGCCGGCCTGAACTGTGATCGGCTGCAGCGCGGCAAGCCGCATTTCCTGAAGCACATCGCTTTCGAGCAGTACGTCGCCGTTGATGATGGCGATGACGCGATCGAGCAGGACAGGCTTTTCCGAGGAGGAGTCGGAGGAGTCGGATTGCAGTGGAGCGGCCGCTGGCGTCTGCGGAGTCTGGCCAAATACCATCGCGTATGGGCATATGGCCGCCAGCGCGATAAGTACCGTAAGGTTTCCGATCTGCCAATGCTTCCGCATTAAAACGCCTGCCCGATACTGAAGAAGAAGTTGAAGTGTCCGGCCTGCCCTACGTGCGGCGGAATTATATTCGAGGGTGTGCTCGAATAGTCAATAATGACTGGGTAGATTGGCGGATTCAGATTATAGCTGAAATCCAGACGCAGTGGCCCTACCGGCGTGTGATAGCGCAGGCCAAGACCAACTGCATGCGAGAAGTAATTAAAACTGCATGTTCCAGCCCCGCCTGTGCTTGAATCCTCGTGCGGCACCTCCTGGTCTGCAGTATTCAGGTCTTTGCATGTATAGCTGTGTGGCTGCTTGATTCGGATAGCGCTGGGCCAGATGTCCGAAGCATTTTCAAAAACATTCCCCATGTCATGAAACAGCACAAAACCCACGCTATTGCCCACATACGGCAATAGTGGATTCGGCGTACGAAGTTCGGTGCTGTTGATGAAGGCTCCAGCACCACCTATGGGGAATCCGGTAATCGAATCGCGAGGCCCCGCGGCGTTGATACCAAATCCGCGATGCGACTGCGCGCCGCCTGCATACAGACGCTCCGGCAATGGAATTAATCGATATTGATCTTCACCGTAGGAACGCATGGCTGCGATGCGTGTGCTGCGTGCAATCACCCACTGATCCAGCTTTCCAAACTTGTAGTAAGTGGAATTCGTCCCGTCCAGGCGATTGAAGTTTGCCTGTGAACCAAAGTGCGAGTCAGCCAGGCTCTCCTGAATCGTGTTATAGGTCCCGCTCGTCGCATCTAGAGGATTCGGTACGCGCGTATCGCGAATCCACGTAACTCCGGGGCCACCAACACGTACTGGTTCAGAAACCAGGGGAATTTGGTCTGGAGCTACCTGCACACTGTTCGGATCAACTTTGACACGCCTGTAGCTGAACAGATAGATGAGTGTGTTTGGCTTATCGACGTGATGGGTGACCCGCACTGTGCCTTCCAGGCGCGATGATGCATATGTCGTTACATCCTGTGCGTTGGTATAACCGCCGGATAATATCAGATCGAACTTTGGATTATTAAAGATATGAGGGTTGGCAAAAATTATCTGCACACGCTGCGCAAGTGAGCCGTATGTTGTGTTCAGCGAGATTGACCTGTTACTACCCCGAAGATTAATTCGCGAAATATTGAACAATACTGCGGGACTGACGCCTGTTTTGCCATTCGGGCTGCATGTGAAGGTCGCGGGATTAAACCCCAGCTGAATTAACTGCTCCGGAGTGTAATTATTGCAACTGCTTTGCGGATTGCCAGTCTGTGCTTGAAATCCAAACCCATAACTGATATCCCACCGGCGCGCTTCCGTAAACTGCAGCAGCACATTCTTACGCAGTTCATCACCATTCGGATTCTGCACGGCTGTATTGACCTGGTTGAAGAGTGTCAGATCATAGAGTCGTCTCTGTGTTTCCAGCAGGGCAGTCTGGTTCAGAGGATCGCCTGGGTGAATCAGAACACGATCCTCTACTGTGGAGGGCCGTGTAAAGTGAAGGCCGGAGATGAGAACCTGATTGACGAAGATCTGATCGCCTTCGGTGATGTTCATGGTCACGTCGATAAGATCTGGATTGTTGGGCGACGGCGTCTGGACCAGGCTTACTTCCGCTCTATGGAAGCCGTGGCTTAGATAAAAAGTGAGGATCGAATCACGGTCCTGCGTGATATTCAGGGAGGAATAGGGCTGCCCGGACTGAGTATTGAGCAACGGAGTAAGGTCGGATAACTGGACCTGGTTTGCTCCATTGATTACATACGCACCGATACGCTGCTGCACACCTTCTTCAATGGCATAGTTGATGCTGAGCATTACTTTCGCCTTTGCATCGCTCGTCGCTTTCATATTGCTTATTTCAGGCGTTACTTTTACATGGCTGAATCCGTTGCTTTGATAGAGTGCCACGATGGAGTCAACGTCGGCCTGCGCAAGTGCCTGACTGTATAGACCATGCCTGCTCACGATGCCAGCCTTCATAACGCTTAGTCGCGCCTTGATTGTATCGGTGTCGAAATATTTATTTCCGCTGACTGTAACGGACTTTACTTCGTGCTTGTCTCCAAGTACGACCGTGAACACTATAACGGAGTGCTGAGGATCCGCCAGTTGCTCGCTGTGCGTGACTTTTACGTTAAAAAAACTTTCGCGCTGGAAAAAATCGCGGATGCGGCGGTCGCCTTCGTTCAGCAGGTCTTCGTCGATCGTGCCTTCTTCGAAGACAGGCACAAGATTTCTTATCTTTCCTTCGCTCAGGGAAGCACCCTCAACCTTGATCGCCACGATTGGTCCCTGGTCTGCCGAGAACTCGTAATCCAGTCGATTCGACGGCGGCTGGAATTGCCGGGAGTCAAGTTTCACGGTTGCTTTCAGACGGTCCCTTTTTTGGTAGTTTGCGCGCACGCGCGTAATGGCTCGGCTTACGGTGTCTCGCGTTACCCTGGAGTTCTCCTTAAGCCTTCCCTTTTTGCGGAACTGCTGGACGGTCATGCCACTGTCGCCATTCAAAGCCACGTCGCCGATGCGCGCCTGCCTCCCTTGCACTATCTCGAATGCGACATTGACTTGCGAATTCGGTTCGTCGATGGTTGTGCTGGCAAAAATCTTGGACTCGTGGAAGCCGTTTTCTTCCAGCGTTTGTCGAAGAAAGGTTTGCGCCTGCAGCAGCCTGGCATCGCTGAAAACTGTACCCGCGTTCATCCGGGTAGAGCGTTCGAGCACTCCGGAGAGCCTTTCGCTATTGACCCCATCGACGGTCACTCGCCCTATGAAAAGGGTCGGTGTCCCACTGAAAATGATCGTGACCGAATTACCATGGTGTATCCCTTCGACCAAAATCGTCTTGTAAAGACCGGTTTCAAAGAGACGCCGGAGACTGTCACGGACTTTTTGCGGATCCAGCGGTTGGTGCGGTTGAAGTGCAAGCCTGTCGGGCAAAGGAGCAAGTCTGTCGGCGGTAATACCGTTGAACTGCACCGCTTCCACCTCTAACCCCATCCAACTGCGCAGAGTGGCTTCCTGCGCCGATTCCTTCGGAGTGGAGGATGCCTGCTGCGCGGGTGCGTCTTCCCCCATGGCATGCAGGCTTCCTGCATGAAGGCCGAGGAGACCTGCCAAAGCCCAGAGACTGAACCAACAAACGCATCTCCGATATGTGCCGTTCCTGGATTTGCAAAGAAAATCCAATCTGCCCTCTTGTGCCCCTGAAAATGTTGAGATGCAGGCTTGCGCGCTTCAGCCGGTCTTCATATCTCCGGAGATGAAAGCTCCATTGACATCTCTATACTAATCAGGAACGGAAGAAACAGGCAGATGGCGATCCAAGAGTTTACAGACAGATATTCCCGCCAGGTTTTGTATCCCGGAATTGGGGCGGAGGGCCAGCAAAAACTCGGTGCTGGGCACGTAGCGATTGCGGGCTGCGGAGCCACTGGCGCCGCCGCGGCGAGCCTCCTTGCCCGCGCCGGGGTCGGGACTCTTACACTTATCGACCGTGATTTCGTGGAAGACAGCAATCTGCAACGCCAGGTGCTATTTGATGAGATGGATGCCCGTCTTGCTTTACCCAAAGCCGAGGCCGCCCGCCAAAAGATCACCCAATTTAACAGCGAAATTAAAATCCATGCCCATGTTGCCGACCTGGTACCGGCAAATATTCATGGATTGCTCCACGGTGTGGACTTGGTGATCGACGCTACCGACAATTTCGAGACCCGTTACCTGCTCAACGATTATGCGGTGGAACAAGGCAAACCATGGATATACGCCGCCGCTATCGGTGCCTACGCCGCTACGATGAATATCCTGCCGGGCGAGACAGCATGCCTTGCCTGCATCTTTCCTGAGCCCCCAGCGGGCACTGTAGAAACCTGCGATACTGCAGGGATTCTTAACACCGCCGTCAATCTGGCTGCCTCCATCGAAGTGACGGAGGTAATCAAGCTGCTGGTGGGAGCAAAAGACAAGCTGCGTCGCAGCCTTTTATCCTTCGATCTGTGGACGAATGAGCGCTCAGAGGTCTCAAGCGCGCGTCCTCGCCCGGGCTGCGAGGTTTGCCAGCAGCGCAACTTTGCGCACCTGCGGGGCGAAGGACGGCCGCATATCACCCTCTGCGGCCGCAACTCGGTGCAGATTCACGAGCATCATCGCGCCGTTGACTTTGCGGAACTGGAAACAAGACTGCAGCCTCATGGAACCGTCCGCTTTAATAGCCTGCTGCTGCGGTTTGAGCGTGGTGGCTATGTCATCACCGTTTTTGCCGATGGACGGGCGATCATTCAGGGAACAACCGACGTCGCACAGGCGCGTAGCCTGTATGCGCGCTTTATCGGCTCCTGAAAAGCCCGGCAAACTCCGGTCTGGCAACCATTTGCGCTGAATTCCCTTCCTAATTTCAGCTCTCAAATATTCTTGACAGACGGACTTCCATGGAACTGGCTGAGCAGACTAAATCGAGCTACGGATTGACGAGAGAAGTAAAGCGTGGAATTTTCAAGACAGGTGATTTGCGGATGAGTGCAGGACCAATACAGCCTAAATCAGTGCAACATTTGCGCAGGAACCCTCCAATCGCCGGCGAGGCCGAAGCCATCGCGAAGGCTCAAGGGGGGGATGCACCTGCATTTGAAACTCTTTATTCGCTGCATAAGCGCCGCGTGTATTCACTTTGCCTGCGCATGCTTGGCAATGTAGCGGAAGCCGAAGATCTCACGCAGGAAGCATTTCTGCAGCTGTATCGCAAAATTGGCACCTTTCGCGGCGATTCCGCCTTCTCCACATGGCTACATCGCCTCGCGGTCAACGTTGTCCTCATGCACCTGCGTAAAAAAGGACTGCCGCAGGTATCGCTGGAAGAGACACTCGAGCCCTCGCAAGAGGACGGCCCACGTAAGGATATCGGAGAACGCGACCTGGTGCTATCCGGCTCGATTGATCGTGTTGCTCTCGAACGGGCCGTTGAAAACCTGCCTCCCGGCTACAGACTGGTCTTTGTACTGCATGACGTGGAAGGCTATGAGCATAACGAAATTGCCGACATGCTCAGTTGCTCAATCGGCAACAGCAAGTCGCAATTACATAAGGCGCGTATGAAGCTTCGCGACCTCCTGCGCTCGGGACAGCGGAAGGAGTCGATTGCATGAATAACACACGCGATCAGCAAGATGGGATATCAATGAACTGCGCGGAATTTCAGGAAATGATACCTGAGCTGTTTGAATCAGGTACGAATGTAAGTAATGAAGCACACGTCCTCGAGTGCGAGAACTGTGCGGCCTTGGTGCGCGATCTCGAATATATTGCCTCGCAGGCCAAACTTCTACTGCCGATCCACGACCCCAGCCCCGCCGTATGGGACGGCATTCAATCGGCGCTTCGAACTGAAACAGATAACGAGGCTCCTGCTCCTACCGGAAAACGGTCATAGCCGACAGCGGTAAGCGTTCTTATAATGCTTGAAAACGCATGGAGACGAAGACTCAACTACCATCGTGCATCTCGCGCATCGTGCTTGTAGGTTTCATGGGCGCCGGCAAATCCACCGTCGGCGCCCTTTTAGCGCAGCAATTGCGGTGGCGATTCCTCGACGCCGACAGAGTGCTGGAAGACCGCCACGGCGTAACCGTCGCTGAAATTTTTAAGCAGCACGGAGAATTGGCCTTTCGCCGGTTCGAAGCCGAGTTGATTGACGATCTGATACACGAGCCACAAATGGTATTGGCCGTCGGTGGTGGCGCCATTGAAACTGATGCGATCCGCCATGCCCTAATGTGCACGCCGGAGACCTGCGTGGTTTTTCTTGAAGCGCCGCTTGAGATCATGATCTCCCGCTGCGAGCAGCAACTGGCTGCTGCAATCCGTCCGGTGCTAAATGATCGCGACCGTCTGCGGGACAGATTTGAGTCCAGGCTCCCTCACTATCGAGATGCGCATCTTGTTGTAAATACAGCATCGCTTACGCCAGAAGAAACATCCCGGCAAATTATGGGCATGATCCGCTCCATTCTCAAGGAAAGCACTCCGGCATGAGCGACGCCTCATTCACTGTTCGTCCCAGAACCCTGCGCAGCGATATCGTTTTTACCTTTTCACTGGCAATTGGCCTCTATCTGGCATGGGTTGCACGGGATGTTCTCGTTCTGTTGTACGTTAGCGCGCTTTTTGCGGTCGTACTGATGCCTGTCGTGCGCATCATCATGAAGCTGCACATCGGTAAATGGCACCCAGGACTGGGCACAGCAATCACCTTTCTCTTTTTAGTAGTAGCGGGCTTTGCCATGCTCTTTTTTCTCTTTGCTCTGCCGCCCGTGGTGCGCGATGTCCGCCAGTTCGTCAGTGAGTTGCCCACGCGCGGACCGCAGATGCTGTCGCGTTTGCGCCGCATTCCGTTTATGCAGAGGCTGGATGTGGCTGCGTTGAACGCCAAGCTGCAGGACTTCGCCACAAACTTCGCAACATATCTACTCCTGTCGATCCGTCACTGGGCCAGCAAGCTCTTTGACATCATTATGAGCATCATTCTGACCGTGTATTTCATGCTGGAAGGCGAAAAAGCTTACTCCTGGATTATGAGCTTTTTCCCCGTTAATATGCGCCAACGGCTGGATAGCGCTCTGGGGCGTGCTGAAGTGCGAATGGGCAAGTGGCTGCTAGGTCAGGGCATGCTCATGCTCATTCTCGGTGTCAGCAGCACCATCGTCTTCGTCGTTTTGAAGGTGCGCTACGCTTATGCGCTCGGCGTGTTGATGGGGGTTTTCAATATCATCCCTATCCTTGGAGCAGTCGTCACAGTCGCGCTGGCGCTCATGGTGGCTGCGATCGATTCCTGGGGCCGCGTCCTTGGCGTGGCTATTTTTTACACAATTTACTCCCAGGTGGAAACCTCCTACCTGACGCCGCGCATCATGCGATCGAGCGTCGACCTTTCCGGATTGGCCGTCATCGTCGCCCTGCTTCTGGGTTCCGCTTACGACGGCATTGTTGGTGCCCTGGTCTCCGTGCCCACGGCAGTTCTGGTCGCTGTCCTGCTCGATGAATATGCAATCAAGTCAGAACCGATCATTGCCGAACCGCAGGAAATAAGCCAGATTCATTCGTAGATTCCAAAAACTTTCTCGCCACAGCAGTTCCGGCACGCCTTGAGTCCCTCCTTGCTTGCTATCATGAGTGGTGGTCCCATGCACACAATCCAAACTGTCTCTGGCGGTTCAGCGATGACTCCAGTCGCCCCTGTGTCCCCTGCTCTTGAGGAACGGGTCATCGCACCTATTGAGACGGCACCGGCAGACCTGCCCCATCTTCGCGCAGGCGAAACAGCCTCGCGCATCGCCGATTATGCTGAGCTGTTCAAATTTCGCGTAACGGCTTTGGTTGTGATGACGGCATGGGCCGGTTTTTACCTGGGATCGATGCAAAGCGGCATCAGCAGTGTGCAACCTGGGCTGATCGCCGCGCTGCTCGGCATCGGACTCGTCTCTGCTGGCTCCGCTGCCCTGAACGAGGCTTTTGAACGGAAGCTCGACGCCAGGATGATCCGCACCGCGCAACGCCCTATGGCATCGGGACGCATCAGTCTGCCGCATGGCGTGCTGCTTGGCATGACGGCTATGATCGCCGGAGCTTTGTGGCTTACCTACGAGACCAATCTCGTCACCGGGACGCTTACACTCATCACCGCCTTCTGTTATGTGGCAATCTACACGCCACTCAAACGGCGCACGACGCTGGCGACTTTCATCGGGGCCTTCCCCGGCGCCATGCCTCCCCTGCTCGGCTGGACCGCGGCGCGAGGCGCGATCGAGTGGCCCGCCGTTGCTCTGTTCGCGATTCTCTTTGTCTGGCAGTTTCCGCATTTTATGGCCATTGCGTGGCTTTATAAGGAAGACTACGGCCGCGCCGGCATCCGCATGCTGCCCGTAGTGCAGCCCGATGGCTGGTCCACCGTGCTTGAGGCACTGACCTACGCCGTGCTCATGATTCCGGTGAGCCTGCTGCCTGTGTACCTTCACATTGCAGGCAAAGTCTACGGCGTTACCGCGCTGCTGCTGGGGCTTGTGTACCTGGGCTACACCATACGCTTCGGGCGCATTACACGCGCACGCAGCACGGTCGAATCAAAAATGTACGCGCGCGATCTCCTGAAGATAAGCGTCATCTATCTGCCTGTGCTGCTCATCGTCCTCATGCTCGACGCAGTAGGAAAGTGATGGACGTATGACTGTTCACTCAAATTTTCATCCCGGCCGAAGCGCAGTGGAGCGGAGGGATCTGTAGTTTTGAAGGGGCACGGCCTTAGCCATGCCATAAAGAGTCGAATCTAAACGGGGTTAGCAGCTGAGTGATAGATTTCAGCATTTAGTCTAGTCCCCAGAACTAATGACACCGATCCTCAAGAAGTAACTATGGCAGCAACCACGCAATACGCAAAAATCGAGATGGACGCAGACCGGCAGGCGAAACTTCCCGCACCCATTTCCCTGATTACCCTGACACACAATTACGGCTCACGCCTCGCGCTGGACCACCTCACATTCGACGTACGCCCGGCCGAGATCTTCGGACTGCTCGGCCCTAACGGCAGCGGTAAAACTACGCTCTTCCGCATCCTGTCAACGCTCATGGTGCCTAGTGGCGGCCATGCTTATCTGCATGGATTCGACACCGCCCGCGAACCAAACCAGGTACGGCAGCAGATCGGCATTGTTTTTCAAGCCCGCAGCCTCGACATCAAACTTACGGTCGCCGAGAATCTCAAGCATCAGGGGCATCTCTACGGCTTGAAAGGCGCACTCCTCAAGAGGCGCATTGAAGAAGTGCTGTCGCACGTAGGGTTGCTTGACCGCGCCAAAGATGCCGTTGAAACCCTCTCCGGCGGCATGCAGCGGCGCGTGGAACTGGCCAAGGGCCTCATTCACTCGCCTTCCATTTTGCTGCTCGATGAGCCCTCCACCGGACTCGACCCCGGGGCACGCCGCGATGTGTGGCAGTACCTGCGCATGCTTCGCGATGAAGAAGGCGTGACGGTACTTGTGACCACACACCTGATGGAAGAAGCAGAGCACTGCGACCGGCTTGCCATTCTGAACGAGGGGAAACTGGTCGCTCTTGGTTCGCCATACGAGCTGAAATCAGCAATAGGCGGAGACATCGTGCTGTTTGAGACGGCAGGCGAGGCCGAGGCCCTGGCTCTTGCGGCAAAGATTGCCAACCGCTTTATCGTTTCGCCCTCGGTTTTAGGAAATACCGTCCGTCTGGAGCGTGAGCAGGGCCACAAATTTGTGACGGATGTTGTCGAAGCATTCCCGGGCCTGGTCGAGGGAATTTCTGTTGCCAAGCCAAGCCTGGAAGATGTTTTCATTCAGCGCACAGGACATCGCTTCTGGACTGATCCAAATACCTCATCGCAGGAGCAGGCATAACCATGGCTACCATCGTTGCAACCGCTCCCGCACCTCGCTTGAATCGGATCCAGAAAATCGGCATTTGGATGCCCGCCTACACGCTCTGGCTGCGCGAGATTGTTCGCTTCTACCGCCAGAAGGCCCGCGTCGTCGGCGTGATCGCGTCGCCGCTGCTCTTCTGGTTTGTCCTGGGCTCAGGGTTCGCACACAGTTTTCATAGTAGCGGCTCTGGTTCAGATCAGTATCTTGGCTATTTCTTCCCCGGTGCCGTGGTCATGATCGTCCTCTTTACGGCCATCTTCAGCATGATGTCGCTGATTCAGGACCGCAACGAGGGCTTCCTGCTTTCCGTGCTCGCGGCGCCGGTCAGCCGTTCGGCGATTGTTCTCGGAAAAGTGCTCGGAGGCGCCACTCTCGCAGCCATTCAGGGCATCGTATTTCTCGTTTTCACGCCGCTAATCGGGGTACATCCCTCCCCTGCCGCTCTTGCTATCAGCATCGCTGCGATCATCATGATCAGCTTCGAGCTGACCGCGCTTGGCTTCGCGATTGCGTGGCCCATGGACTCGCCCCAGGCCTTCCATGCCATCGTAAACCTGATTCTGCTGCCGCTATGGATGCTTTCCGGCGCGCTCTTCCCCGCCAGTGGTGCCTCCGGATGGCTACGCATCCTGATGCGGCTCAACCCGCTTTCATACGGAGTCGCTGCGCTGCGGAAAGCGCTCTTTCCGGCACAACCGACAGAGTTTTCGCTCACAACGAACCTAGCCGTTACGTTCGCTTTCTGCGCGCTTACCTTCGCCGTATCCTGGGCTATCGTGAACCGCAGAACCAACCGGCCAGCAGCTTGAACAGCGAGCTTCAGTCCTCGCAGAAAGAGCCAGAACAAAAAGGGCTTTAGCCCTTGAGGTATCGAAAAGAAGATGCAAGCCACGCAGACTACAAGCCGCACCTCCATCGCAACCATTATCGGTATCAGTGCTGTAGCTACGCTATTTTTACTTTGGCTGGTGTACGTGCATCCGCCTTCGCAGCAGTTTGCCACGCGCCTGCTCTTTTTGCCCGCGCTCAATGCTCTGTTCAATGCCATGAGCGCTACGGCCCTGGTCGTCGGATTCTCTTACATCCGCAAGCGCAACATTCCCGCACACCGCGCATCGATGCTGACGGCCTTTGTCTTCTCATCCCTGTTTCTCATCTGCTATATCACCAATCATGCGCTGCATGGCGAAATGCGTTTCCCCGGCCACGGGGCGATCCGGACCGCGTATCTTGCGCTGCTGATCAGTCATGTGCTCCTGTCAGTCGTCGCGCTGCCCATGGTGCTGATCACATTTTTCTTCTCGTTGACGGGCAGGTTTCCACAGCATAAAAAGATTGCTCGGTTTACTTACCCGATCTGGCTGTATGTCTCTGTTACCGGAGTCGTGGTTTATGCCATGCTGGCTGCATGGAGATGAAAAGTTAGGTAGGCGAGGGCTTCAGCCCTCGCAAGTAGCAATAAAGCACGACGGTTTTAGCCACTGAGTTGAATTTTCAAATATGCCGCTTGTAACCGAACAATCGCCGGAACACCAGCCACTCTCGAAGCCGCAAGAGAGCGCGGAGCCGAATCTTGTGCCACCGGCGCAAGGAGATGGTACGCGGCAGTTGCTGCAATCCGGCGGAGGCACGCTCGCAGCGGGCATTCTCGCCGCGGCGCTCGCGCAGTTTGTCTTCGGGGGAATCAACCAGCAGGGACCGCACACCAACTCCGGATGGCTTGCTCTCATCATTGCACTCATGTGCCTTCCCTTTGGCTTCCTGCTCTCCTTATTAGGATTGGCGAAGTGGCTGCGGAACCGGCGGCGGCTCACGGCAAAGTAAGTGCATCCACTCAGTTCGCCGCGCAGGCTCTGCTACAATCCGGCCATCACCCTAAATTATGAAGACCAGACACGCTGCTGCCCTTCTGCTCGTTTCCACTCTATCGTTAGCCGCTCAAACTACCGCGAAGGCGCCTGTGAAAAAATCCGCTGCTGACCCGCTTACCGTACACGACCAGGCCATTGTGATCGACACTCATGCTGACACCACACAACGGCTGGTCGATGAGAATTACGATCTTGCCGATCCGCTCAATGGCGGCAACCTGAACCTTGATTCGGCGAAGAAAGGCAACCTCGGCGCGGAGTTTTTCTCGATCTGGGTGGAACCCGATCTCTACAAAGGCCAGTATGCCCGCAGGACGCTCGAGCTGATTGATGCTGTTTATCAGCAGGCTGCAAAGCATCCGGACCGGATGCGTATGGCCTATTCAGCGGAAGATATTATTGCCGCACACAAGGAACATAAGCTGGCTGTATTGATGGGCATCGAAGGCGGTCACTCCATCGAGAATTCGCTGGCTTTGCTTCGGATTTACTACCGTCTGGGCGTGCGGTATATGACGCTAACATGGTCGGATTCGAACGACTGGGCGGACTCTTCCGGCGACGCGGACAAGGCGGATATAAAGCACACGCAGGATGGCCTGACCGACTTCGGGAAAGACGTTGTGTATGAGATGAACCGGCTGGGCATGATAGTCGATATCTCTCACGTTTCCGACAAGACTTTTTATCGTGCCGTGATTACATCACGCGCTCCGGTAATTGCGTCTCATTCTTCGGCTCGCGCTCTGACCAATGCGCCGCGCAATATGACGGACGACATGCTGCGTGCCGTAGCCCGCAGCGGAGGCCCGAACAGCAAGGGCGGCGTGGTGATGGTCAACTACTATTCCGCCTTCATCAGCCAGCAGTATCGGGATGCTTCGATCGCTCAGGAACCAGAGGTGAAGAAGGCCACAGACGCGCTTAAAGCGGAGTATGCAAAAGAGGGCAAGCAGGTGACCTATGGCGACCTCGAGAAATTGCAGCGGCAGTATGCCGACCGTATCCCGCGGCCTCCGCTCAGCGCTCTGATTGACCATATCGATCACATCGCCAAGGTCGCAGGTGTCGATCACGTCGGCCTGGGATCGGATTTCGACGGCGTCTCAGGCCAGTTGCCCGAAGGCATCGACTCGGCTGCCGACCTGCCGAAGATTACGCAGGCACTGATGGCGCGCGGCTACTCCGCTGCGGATTGCGACAAGATTCTTGGCGGCAATCTACTGCGCGTCTTCCGCGAAGTGGCAGCCACGGCGAAGCAGTTGCAGGCTGAGTCCGATGCGCGGCCTAAGATTGGGGAGCAGCAGCCATTTAAGAAACAGTAGTTTCGGCGCATCGGAACCTCCCAAGGGGTGGAGAGACGCCCTGTTTTCCTGTAACCTACCCTTTGGGAAACTGCATGAACGCAATTGCTCGCTTTACTTTGGTCGCTGTTTTTTCGTCCGCTCTTTTTTGTACTGGTTTTGCGCAAGAGACAACGCAGCCTGCCACGACACCTCCGGCAACGCCCCCTGCCTCGAATCAGGATTTGCCTGATTCACCCGACACGCAGGCGCACATCAGCCCGCAGCCAACCGGCCCGACAGCTGTGTTCGATACCAGCATGGGTCGTATTACCTGTAAGTTGTTCGATAAACAGGCGCCGAAGACCGTAGCGAACTTCATTGGCCTCGCTCAGGGCACCAAGGACTGGACCGATCCGGCCACGCATAAAAAGATGCACAACAAGCCGCTGTATGACGGCACGCAGTTTCATCGCGTGATTCCCGACTTCATGATTCAGGGCGGCGATCCGACAGCAACGGGAATGGGCGACCCCGGCTACATGTTTGAGGACGAATTCGACCCAAATCTCAACTTTGATGTTCCCGGGCGGCTTGCAATGGCGAATTCCGGACCAAATACAAATGGCTCGCAGTTTTTCATCACCGAGGTGCCGACTGAACATCTCAATCAGAAGCACACAATCTTCGGGCAATGCGACGACTCCAGTATCCTCGTCGAGAAATCGATTGCCCGAGTTGATCGCGACGGTAACGACAAACCAACCGATCCTGTCATTCTGAAGAAGGTCACCATCGTGCCTGCGGGTCAGCCTGTGCCGCCCGCTCCTGCATCCAATACAACGCCATCATCGCCATCAAAGGAATAAGCGATTGCACTCAGTTCGCGAGAGCTTTCGCTCTCGTTTTGTCAACGAGCGGACTTTCCGCTGAAGTCAATCTTTAAGGAGTATGTATGCCCCGCACATCTGGAACGTACGCAGTCTTCAATACCAGCGAAGGCACGATCGTCTGTCGTCTCTTTGAGCAGGAAGCGCCCAAGACTGTTGCCAACTTCATTGAGCTCGCCGAGGGTTCGCGTGAATGGACCCACCCGGTCACCAACAAGAAGAGCAGTGACAAGCTCTATGACGGGACCATCTTTCATCGCGTGATTCCCGACTTCATGATCCAGGGCGGCGATCCGGCTGGCTCCGGTTTTGGTGGCCCCGGCTACAAGTTTGAAGATGAAACGAAGGGATCTCCGCACAAATTCGACAAGACAGGCAAACTGGCGATGGCGAATGCAGGGCCGAACACCAATGGCTCGCAGTTCTTTATTACGGTTGCTCCGACGCAGTGGCTCACCGGCAACCACACCATCTTCGGAGAGGTTGTGGAAGGGCAGGATGTCGCGGACAAGATTTCCAAAGCTGCCCGAGGTGCGCAGGACAAGCCGAAGACTCCGATCACGATTGAGTCTCTCGTGATTGAGCGGGTTGCTTAATCTTCGCTTCAGACCTTCGGTGTTCTCGATACCGAGGGTCTGAATCTCTCCTATGCGATGTTGAGATTCCTTGACACCTGCCAGCGTATTGGTACTTAATAAAATCTGGTGTGGTGAAGGAGTTCACCCTTAACCGCTGTTCCCTCCTTACGGCCGGACAGATGATAACTCCTGACAGGGAACCCTGTCGTGGAGTTGTATTCCCGGCGCGATCCCTGCATATGTTTTGAATATTTACGTTCCTGCATCATGCATGTGGAAGGAGATATGACTTGCAGAATTACCTTTACATCGCAGCCGGCGGCGCGCTCGGGTCTCTTGCTCGCTATTGGGTCGGTTCCACCGTTGCGAACCGGATGGGCACCCGATTTCCCTACGGCACATTGATTGTCAACATTACGGCCTGTTTGATCATTGGGTTTTCGCTCACGCTTCTGGGCCGTCGCACCGGTCTGAATCCAGCATGGAGATTTCTGATTCCGATTGGCTTTATCGGAGCTTACAGTACGTTCTCCACATTTGAATGGGAGACGTTTTCGACTCTGCAGACGGGTGCGTTTTTTATCGCTGCTCTCTATGTAGTGTCGAGCTGTTTCCTGGGTCTGGTTGCGGTGTGGGCCGGGGTCTTGATTGCGAGAGCGTGCTCATAAGAGTACACCCGGTCTCAATAAAAAGGAGGAGCGATGTTGACTTCTGGCAAAGCCGTAAAAGTCTCTATCTACCTAAGTGAAGGCTCCAAACATCACGGAGCTGCAACCTACTCCAGCATTCTGGACTTCCTGTTCTTTCGCGGCGTCTCGGGCGCAACCGTGTTGAAAGGAGTCGCCGGCTTCGGCGCGGATCACCATCTGCATTCGGCTAACCTGGTCGATATCTCCGACCGGCTGCCGATGAAGATCGAGTTTATCGAGACGCAGGAGAAGGTGAATGAGCTGCTCGGGCAGCTTCAGGACATGGCGGGATCGGGCATGATCGAATTGCAGGAAACGACAGTCGCCAAGGTCCCCGAGGCATCCAAGGCATCCAGACCACGCGCCGCCGAGCACGTAAAGATCGAAGGCAAGGCAAAGCTGATGCGGATTTACATTGGCGAGAGCGACCGCTGGCAGGATAAACCTTTGCATGAAGCACTGGTGACCGCGATGCGTGCTCATGATCTGGCCGGTGTAACCGTTTATCGAGGCATTTCCGGATATGGCGCGCACCGCAGGGTGCACAAGGAAAAACCGTTTCACCTTTCACGCGATCAATCGATCATGCTGACCGTCGTCGATACGGAGGAAAAACTGCAAGCCTTTATTCCTGTGGTCGATCAGATGGTGCAGGAAGGACTGGTGGTGCTTTCTGAAGTGGACATCATCAAGTATGCGCATCGTCCGGAGACTGAGGATCACGAGTAATCCTACAGGATGCCTTTCACGCCATGTTAGCGATGATTTTTTCAACCGTCATTGAGTTTGGCGACGTCGTTCCACGCGGCAACGAAGGGCCAATCGCCAGCGCCTGATTCTGCCCTTCAAACCAGGCAAGGAACGTAGCACGCTCTGAGCCTGAAAGCCGCTGCTGGTTGATCCAGGTGTAATAAGCTCCCATGTCCGCATCCATCAAAGACCCCTCAAGATCGACCTCGTTGGATGGATGGAGGTTGGCGAGTAATTCATTCATAGGCAGCTGGCGCTGGCGCGGCGCGAAGCGGACGAGCATGGTCACTGGCTGAGCGCGACGCATGGCCTCTCGCGCCGACCACTGGGCAAACGTGGTGCTGAAAATCTGCGTGCCGGAGCCTTCCGTAAGAATGCTTAGCTTGAAATGATTCAGGACGGCGTCGCTGTCCTTCCCGCTCATTCCTATGTCTTCCGGACGCGTCTCAGCAAGCAGCGTTCTTAATGCTTCTGGTCCACCCTTGCCACTGGCTATGACACTCTGCATACGTCGCAGGATTGCAGCACGCACCGGTGCGAGATCGGAGTAGGAAATAGTGCTGAGCAACGTGTTATTTATTGGAGCAGGCGTGCCTCCATCGACATACCAATGGTCATAGGGAGCGGGGTGCTTCTCGGCACGCGCGACAACTGTATTCAATACCGCAGTGAAGCCATCGGCCGGATCGACATTCGGGAAATAGATGCCGTAGGGACGCAACTTCTTAAAGAGAGGATAGGTGTTTGTGCTGGATCCCTTTCCGATAAGAACGATACTCATCCGCGACAATGGCGGTTCTGCTTCAGGCTTTGCCTGCCGCCACGCTGCGGCAAACTGATCAGCGGCTGTGCGAAAGCTATCCATCTGGTTTGTGGCCCACAGATGCGCGGTGAGTGTTTCGCTGAATTGCTGCGGATGATGTAACCAATCTGCGCTGCTCAGCTCCTGCGAAATAGATATTGCAGCAAAGCCTGCAAGAAGATGGTCTCGTTCTGCGCGAGAGAGAGATTCAAGATAGGCAAACTGATCGTCGAGCGTACGACGCTCAGCCGGAAAGCGCACATCGTATGCGATAACCTCCCTCAAGAGCAGTGGGACAAAGACCGCGGGGAGTGTCTGCAGCAGAGCCAGATGCGCAACTGCGAATGCCTGCGCCTGAGAAGGATAGGAGGCAAAGCTCGCTTTGGTGAGTTGACTCGGCTGCATATGCTACGCGATCTCCGTGAGCGGTTTACCCTGACTGAAACGTGCAGTGAAACCGAGCCTCGCACCGATGGTCGGCACAAGGTCTACAGACTCGACTGGACGGTCTATTACAGTGCCCTGCCGCGCATCCGGGCCGAGAACCATCATCCAGGTCGTGCGTGATAGCGCATCTCCGGTTCTGTGATGCTGAAACCCATTGCCACCCGCGTCCATATCGGAGTCGCGTCCGAAATCCGGAAGGATAAACATGGTTGTTCTGCCCTTATACTCCGGCTCCGTCTCTATCGTTCTCCATATCTCGGCGCAAAGGCGGTCGGAGCGCCGAATGCCATCGATATAAAGCGAATAGGCACCCGAATGAGCGATATCGATGTCATGAAGCGTAATCCACAACAGGCTGGGCGACATTTGCCGCATCAGTTGTTTGGCGATATAGACAGACAACTCATCCGGGCTGCTGAGACTGAGTGCGTGGTGGACAAAATCATTTACCGAAAGCTTGAGGACATCTTCCAGTTGTTGCATTTGCATCTCGCTGCCGGCCAACTGAGGCGTGTAGAACGGTGTCTCATAGTTATCGCGCAGCAGATGCGCGTAGTCGATTGCACCTCCCGAAGGCAGCGCGGCCTGCAGCAGATGCTTTGGCAAAATCACGCCGGCGCCGAGTCCCGCACCGTAGGATTGATGATTGCTTTCGCCAATGCGATTAAAGCCGTTGCTGGGCGCAACGACCCAGGCATCCTTTAGAGGCCGTTTCAGGTCTTTCCTGAAATATTCAAAAATCGTAGGATTTTGCGGCGGCACAGCGGCGAAGTTATTGAATGATTCGTAGACGCCCGTCGCCAGACTTGCCGTTGCAACATAGTGCCCAAGAATACCCCGGTTCACGACCTGAGTGTAGAGAGTGGATTGGGGAAAGAGCGTCTTCAGCAGATTCGGAATGTTTTCCTGACCTTCGGGGGCGAATGTCTCCTCGTCGCGAGCACCGCCTCCAAACGTCACAACAACAATCTTCTGATTTCTTTGTTGTGCCAGGGCCCGTAATGGTGCGAAGCCATATAGTGCAGATGCTGTTGCGACTCCTACGCTGGAACGCAGGAAATCCCGGCGATTCCAGGCCAATGCCTGCGCTGCTTCATGCGGATTTAGATCATTCCTGAGTTTCAATGTCGATCCACTACTGATATTGTGACCTCTTTTAGATGTTTCATTCTGCCGCTTGTATGAACAGGTGGTGAAGCGATGAATACGCTTACAATCTGTTGCGTTTATATAAGCTTCCTCGGAATGAGTTCTGTCGATGTATGTATCGGATGAAAGATAGGCATGTCAACAAGAAGGACCATGCCAAGGCGTTCGCAAACTGCGCGCGAAATGAGTCCTCGATTGTGAAATCGAAGCGGTTAGACTCTCACTCGTGAAGCTAAGTCAGCGGCTTGAGGTCCCCGAGTACGGTCGGTATCAGTTCTGAAACAGTGGGGTGGATATGAACTGCGCGTTGCAACGTCGTATAGGGCGCTCCCGTATACATGATGTCAAGGATGCCGTGGATGGCTTCGTCGCAACCGGTTCCCAGAAGCGATGCTCCCAATATTTTTTTGGTCTCGGCATCGACCAGTATTTTCATAAAGCCATCGGTTTCGCTTTTTTCGACCGCCCGGCCCACCTTCGTCATCGGACGCGTGCCAATGAGCGCCGGCTTTCCGGATGCGCGCACAGCTTTTTCGGTCATGCCTGCACGCCCTAATGGTGGGTCGGTATAAAGCGCATATGCGGGAATTCTGTCGCTCACTCGGCGGGGATCATGATCGAGCAGATTCGCTGCGACAATCTCGAAGTCGTTATACGAGGTGTGCGTGAAGCCGCCTTTACCATTGCAATCTCCGAGAGCCCATATTCCCGGAACACTTGTGCGCAGTTGATCGTCAACGACAATGTAACCATGAGCGTCGCGTTCGACGCCTGCATGTTCGAGCCCCAGATCGTCCGTGTTAGGACGCCGGCCAACTGCCAGCAGTACGTGTGAACCGATGCTCGCGGAAGCATCCGCTCTACAGTCGACGCCAACTGCGATGTCCTCACCGTGAGCTTCCAGGTGAATGCATTCCGCATCGAGCCGTATATGGATGCCCTCTTTTTCAAGAAATTCTTTTATAGCCGCGGAGACGTCCTCATCTTCTTGATGCACGAGACGGGGACCCTTCTCAATCACGGTGACTTCGCTTCCGAAGCGGCGGTATATCTGCGCAAACTCCAGGCCAACGTAGCTGCCGCCCACAATCACCAGGTGGCGCGGAAGCGTATCCAATTGCAACATGCTTACATTGGTAAGAAAAGGAACAGTGTCGACACCGGGCAGATCGGGTACGTTGGCTCGGCCACCGACATTCAGAAAAATCTGATCTGCTGCAAGAAGCTCGCTTCCCACTCTTATTTCATGCGCCGACTCGAAGTGAGCATGGTCGTGGTATACCGTGCAGTTCTCCATGCCCCGCAACCATCCTTCCACACCGGTGCGAGACTTTCCGGATATCTCGTCTTTGCGCGCTTTTACGGCTTTCATGTCGACGGATACCGGACCGCCAACAACCACTCCGTAGGTTGCCGCGATGCGGGCCTTGTGGGCCACGTAGGCGCTTGCAACCAGCGTCTTTGTCGGGATGCACCCCGTATTCACACAGGTTCCACCGAACAACTTGCGTTCGATCATGGCGACCTTACGACCCGCCTGCGTAAGTCGTCCCGCGAGCGATGGGCCGGCCTGCCCTGCCCCGATAATGATGGCGTCAAATTGAGTAGGCATCAGATATGAGTAACGATCAGTATACCGCCGACGATGGCGACTGCATCTTCGAGAAGTGCGATGGGCAAATCCTTGCCGCCTATTGCTTTGACCAGGCGCGATCTGACCTCTGCCCCGCCCAGTGTTCCCGCTACGGCGCCCACAGCGCCTGCAATCAATCCGCCGACCAGAGATTGCTGCGATGCTCCCAGCGCAGCACCGGAAAGTGCGCCGGTGACGATTCTGGCAATGAACTGCGGCGGAGTTTTTCTCCTGGGGGTTTTGGGGAGCTTGTCATTCACAAGCTCTCCGATAGCGGCGAAGGCGAGGATATAGCGAGTGACAGGATAACTCAAAAAGTGAAGAGGCGTTCCCTCCAGCGGCACGCGGCCGAGTCCTGCAGCCCAACTCACGATTGCTGGCGCCATGATGGCACGCAGCCCCGCGATGACCCCTATCAGAAAAGCAAAAACGAGAATCGTCATACACGCTCTCTTTCATGCATATCGGATGACGTTGCAGATTGGCACACAAATTCTTCTGGACAGACGGGTACGCCATTCGTAAATAAGCCAGCCGGTTTCTTAATTAAAGAAGGTGATGTTCGTGGATGGCACCTATACTATCCTCTTTCTCATGCCAATGAAATCCCCAACCGGAGAGAAATTTCATACCTCTTGGTTGTCTCTGACACAGGATCAGATTCGCAAGCCTGCAGCTCATTGTGCCATCGTGCGGAGTGTTATAAAGCTCGTGTAAGGTTAGTGCGCGCGCAATTGCAGCACCACAAAATACACGAAATGTTTCGTGCATGAAAAGGGCTGACTCTTTCGCTACTGCATTCGCACAATTCCTCAGGAGCAGACATGATTTCTAGACGCGAATTTCTGGACACGGTTGCGGTTGGAGCAGCGGGTCTTGCAATCAAAGCTACAGCAAAAAGCTACGGACAGATTCTGGGCGCTAATGAGCGCTT
>DATHQH010000153.1:0-17794 GCA_035482895.1 Alloacidobacterium sp.
TGTCTTCCGAAAGAATTGGAAGATCGGACCACCCATCACCAGAGAGAAGTCGGTCACCTTCTCTTGAAAGGCTGCCTTCGTCATCGTAGGCGAGCCCTGCTTCACATCGTTCGGTCCCGGGATCATAGGCAGCGGCCTCCCGCCTCCATGTCTGTGCCGTCTTGATGATCTGCGCTGATCGTAAGCGTAGGAACTGTCAGTTCTAGCAGTGTATTGCTTCTTGTTCAGGGGTCAACGAGTGGCTCGGTCTGTTTTATCTGTAGCCATTTCCCCAGGTGTAGTCGTACCTCACGGCGAAGCCAGTGAGAGATGGGCCGTTTCTGTGGACGGCTGCTTTCGCGAATTCGAAGGTGAATGAGTTTCGCGAGTTTGGGGAGACGACAATCGAAGTATTTGGAGCGAACATAGGCGTAGGCCAGCTCGAGCTGATTGATCCCCACAGGAGTGTTCTCGTACGTTCGCGGGTCGGTGAATTGGGCGCAGGCGTGGGTGTGCAGGACGGCTAGAGCAAGGCAGATGATGACCGGCCGTTTATCCATGATGGATATTGGGGAAACCCCCCGTCAGCTCAGAAGCACTGAAGTTGCGACATTCTAGCATCCGACCGGAAGTGCGAAATATGCAGAGCCGGAATCCGCTAACCGGCAACCATGGTTTCCGCCTTCTCGACACGGTCGCGTCCGTTGTTCTTGGCAAGATACAAAGCGCGGTCGGCAGAGCGAACCAGGTCTTCGGCTGTCTGACCCGCCTGCGGAAACGTCGCTACACCGATCGACACCGTGACCTTCTTTGATCCACTTCCCGGAATATCCAGTTGCATCTCGCTTATCCGGCGGCGAAGCTCCTCAGCACGCTCTCGCGCAACTTCCGCTCCCGTCCCTGGCAGGATCAGGAGAAGTTCCTCGCCTCCATAACGGCAGGCGATATCTTCGGCGCGCACCCCATGCCGCAGGATCTCAGCAACTCCACGCAGCACCTGATCCCCGGCCTCATGGCCGAAGGTATCGTTGAATCGCTTGAAGTGATCGATGTCCATCATCAGGACCGAAAGATCCGTCTTCCGCCTGATTGCCAGGAGCGCCTCTCGATCCAGCGCCATTTCCATGAAGCGCCGGTTGTAAAGATTCGTCAGCCCGTCTCGAATCGATTGCTCTTCCAGCTGAGCCCTCAGGTTGAGAGACGCAATCCATACGGATGCGACATCTGACGCCCGCTCCAACAACCGATGGTGAAGGTCGAGATCTTCTGCGTCTTCTGTTCCTTGGCAGCCAATGTAGAGTAGTCCCAATGTTTCGCCATGGGCCACAAACGGCATACACAGATAATCCTCGGGCGGTTTGCCTGCAAAATGCCGGCATTCAATCTCAGACTCACCCGCTTTGCGTCGCCGCGGTCGCCCCGCACGCAAGCCGCAACAAGCACCGACCGGAAACTCATCGAGGATCTGCGTCTGATCGTCAGATGTCGCGGCAATCTGCATCATCCTTCGCGCGCTGTCGACCTTCATCAGCGCAATCTTTGCTTTGGGCAGTGCCTTGGCAACGTAGCACACTGTTGTCCTGTGCGCTTCATCCGGAGTGGTACACAGCTGCAGTTCCTGGCGCATGGAGGTGATCAGGCTAAGCTCTGCCGTCTGATTTTTGAGTTCCTGTATCGTCCCATTGAGCCGCTCGTTCGTATTGAAAATCTGCGCTTCCGACTTTGCGTGTTTCCACACGTCACGCAGCAGAAACCCAAACAGGCTGAGCACAGTAAACAGGGACACAAGCAGGAATAAACCACCCGTAAGCAGGTTCCGATAGGCACGCTGGTCGGCGTCGATGGAGCGCTGCTTCAGGAGCAGTTGTTCCTCCGTCTCCATGCGGTCGACGAGGTCTCGGCATTCGAGCATCTTCCTGGTCAGGGCCGCCCTCTCGATCGCGCGGCTCTGGCTGTTGGCGACCAATGCGTTCACCTGTCGGATCAGTTCATCTGTACATGCACGAGCGAACCGCGCCCGGTCGCGCTGTTTGGTGTCCCAGATTAGCTTCTCCAAATCGCTCAGGTTCGAGTTTAGGACGCCCTCAGTCGTCTGAATCGTGTTCTTGTCGTCCGCGTTTCTCTCGGCCAGATATATGCGCGTAAGATAGTCCATCCGCTCCAGCCGTGCAGACTCCGTCTGTAGTCGGCTCAGCACGTCCTGCGAATGTCCCTCCAGGACGCGTGAAGCCAACAACCGCTGCGTGTTGCGGTAAAAAATTACCGCCGCAGCACAGATGAACAGGACAGCCCCGGTCGCCCCCACTACGAGCAGCAGAACGCTCCGATTCCTGATCTTTTTCGCAGCTGGATTCAGGGTATCCGTAAGCAGCGCCCCCACCACGAAAGGTAGACAGCGACAAGTATAGGACAGACCGATTCCCGGCTGCTTTAAGATCAGAAGGCATAAGACGTCAGTGTCAAGCCGTGCGGTGATAGGTGTCCCTTTGGCGGCAAGCGCCAAACGTTCCAATTGGCCTTTGTGAGTAGACTGAAGGCGGGGTTCCCGGATGGGCCGCTTGGGCGTTTATTTTGAGGTGCTCTTTCATACTCTATTCAGCTGGCTCGGACTTCCCATCCTTGGGCTGATCGTGGCCATCTTTCTGGTCTCCCGAACCGCGTGGGGAAAGAGGGCTGGTGTCGCAAGGCTATGCGCCATTGGCTATCTTCTCTATCTTGCCTTTCTCTACGGGATCGGCGCCACTCAGGGGCCGGACAGCCTGGGATATGGATGGCTGCCATTGTTGGCATCCACCCTTCCATGGAGCTTTTTGTTTGAGCCGTTTTCGGGGCAGGGTCTTCATGTCGGTGGAGTGGCCGGCATGGTTCTGACTTTTGCTCTTCTCGTGGGTGTCTACGGGGGAATGAACTCGCTGCTCTTCCTTGGCGTCGTTTGGACTGCCCATCGCTTATGTTCTCCTGGCAGAGAAGGGATGAGCTAACATATCTGCCGGATTCGTACAGTTTCAAAACAAATGCGCTTCAGCACTTGACGTAACTTCTTAACCCCTCTACATTACGGCTGAAACTTCATCTGCGACGTAACTTCATGATTGAAAAGTTTATCGTTTGTTTGTTATTGATCTATCCGCTGATTGGGCCTACTTCGGCGAACACTGGACACACGGATGGTTACTCTTCAAAAGCTGCACCCGCGCCCACAAATGATTCTGGCGCAGATCTACCCACAATTGAATTAAACGCGAGTCGCTCCCAAGCGCCAATGCAGAGCCTGGCTGGCAATCCTGCTCAAAAAGGGGGAGACCCCTCGCCAGCGCTCGAAGATAGCGACGACCTAACTCCTTTGCCTGTTCACATAAGTAGAGTTGAAGGGTTTCCAGCTATTCCGGCTGCACAATCGGACTCAATTGTCATCGGCACAGTCAAACAGCGGGCTCCGCACTTCGTCACAGGTGGTGCAGCTACAACCCTCACTGTCGCAATAGACGACATCGTACAGCAATCAACGTCCTCTCCGATTACGGTAGGCCAAATGCTCACAGTCGAACGATTCGGCGCGAACGTACATACGGCCTCCGGTCGAACATTGACCTATCGGATTCAGGGTGAACGGATGCCACAAGAGAATCAACAGTATGTATTTTTTCTGTCAAGAGAACCGGGTAAAGCAGATCAAATTCTCACTGCATACGCGATCAAGGGAGCTAAAGTCTATCCATTAGATGATCCGGCAGTACATTCCAGCTATGCACAATATAATGGCTCGGCATTAGACGTCTTTCTCAACGAAGTCGCAAGCGTTCGCCAATCACACAATTAACTCAGCAGTGCAAATCTTAGTTGATGATGGAAGAGATGGAAGCCTCAAGTCTTCTCCGCGGAACCTCTGACTCTGCTGACGACGTCCCGCTGATCGAATGCCGGAGCAGCTTACTGAAAACGTGACTTGCGGGAGGTACAACTACGATGCCCTATGACACGCCCGCGCCGGGCATTAGTGACCATAGGATGTTATAACGGTTCCCGGATACTCCGAAGAGTTGTTGAACAGGCTCCCGGTATCGTGCTTCAAAGACTTATCCAGGAAAGAGCGCACGAACGCTTGGGTTGCACGCAAGTTATAAAGCGCCTCCTCGGTTTCGATCTTCTTGCCGTTCGCAAATAGAAGAGGGACGTCGCTGAAGCTTGCGTGATTCAGGCCTGCGGATTTCAATACGACATCGTAACTACCTATAGGGCAGGCTTTGAGTTGAGCTTCCTTCTTCTTGATATATTCGGACTCCTGCGCAGCATCAAAGCCTTTCGGTTGGCCGGAATGATCAATTTCGAGTAGAAGAACGGGCTGCGTGAATCCTTTGCCGTATTCGGGAAATGCAGCGACGGGGGGCAGCGCTCCGTCGAGGCTTATGCACGCTTTGAAACGTTGATCCATCTGGCATGCAAGGGTTGCAAATGCGCCTCCAGAAGAGTGCCCCATTGCCGCTACTTGGTCAATGTCGAGTCTCCCTTCGAGAGGGAATTTATGTGCCCTCTGGCTGTTCATTTCTGCCAGCTTGCTCAGCACGAAGACCTCGTCACGAGCGCCCTCGGTAATGGCAAGTCCGGCGGATGCCTGCATCCGTTGAAATCGTTGCTCAGGCGTGAGACCCGGGGGGTCGGCTTCTTGATGGGGCGTGACAACCCTGCCATTGGGAAATACAACAGCCATTGCCGTGTACGTGTGTTCAATCGATGCAACGGCATACCCGTGGCTGACGAGATCCTCAATCAACGATGTGTATGCAAAACCTACGCTTCCCAGGCCATGCGAAAAAACCACGACGGGAAAATGTCTGGGCGCATCGGCCACCGGCGCATTTTCGACCGTATGAGAAACGAGGTCCCCGGAAACAATCTGTTCCCAGCTGGGTCCAAACTCATCCCCAACTCTGCGCTGAACCTCGGGGCTGGCATCCATCTGCTTTGCTCCAGGGAGATACGTCCCTGTCCTCTTCGTATCTGTTCGCGGCGATGGGTACCAGAGATACACCATCAAGTCGCGGTGGGCACCAGAGTTATTGGCAGAAAAGGTGTCTGGCCGGGAGGCATCGATCCACTCGTAGCCAACTCGACCTATCCCAAATGGGCCGGATGGCGCGGGCAATGCGGGTGCTGCGGCATTAATCTCACCTGCCTGAAGGTCGGTGGAAGCACGATTCTCCTTTCCCGCCTGCCCATTGCTATTCGTCAGCGTTCCAAAGAGAAAAAAACCAACCATCAAGCTGCGACCGGTCACGATTGGCCTCCCAAGAAGAGCATGCGAGCCTGTGGCCTGTATCCTACGCTTATCAAATGATCGAAGAATTGTAGTGATCCGCAAGCTCGGGCTATTGCCTTGAAAACGAGGTTCCCGGACATGTGCTGTTTCTGGTACTGATTCAAACTGACCACCACTGACGAGCTGTTGCGCGACCCAGATGTATTGCAAGTGCCTAAGCAGGCGCATCGCAAAGCTGAAAGCCACTAGCGGATACACTGTACATACCGATGAATTCCGCTAAATTCGCCTTGGGCTTGCTTCTTTCCCTGCTGGCGGCTGCGCCCGCAGCCCACGCTGTTGAGCTGAAAATTTCCGCGCAGGCGCTGGAACACACTCTGAAGATGCAGCTCTTCAGCGGTCCTAACGGGCGCTACTACATCAAGGGCGATGCCAATTCTGCATGCTATGTGTACGCCGACTCGCCGAAGGTCTCCTTCGCAGCCGACAGGATCATGGTCCATGTGCACACCAGCGCAAGGCTGGGCACACATTTTCGCGGGACGTGCCTGGGTGTGGGCCTCGCGCCCGATGCCGACGTTTCACTGTTGCCCGATTCTGAGGGTGAAACAATCGGCTTCCGTGATGCGCGCATTGAACACCTCAGCGAATCGCACGAACTGAACTTTGTCCTCATGCCTTTTCTAAGCCACAAAGTGCCGTCGAGTATGAAGGTAAATGCCGCCACGCTGCTCCGGCAGGTGCTGGCGCAATCCATGCAGCGTACGGGATACGATCTCAAGCTTGACCGGCTCAAAATCCACTCCATGCAGGTAGAAGGCGACGCGTTAGTGGTAGATGTGGACGGAGATATGAGCGTGAATTGAGAAACACCAGGGCTGTTCACACGATGAGGGCTACGGCATCCGGTGCTGCTGTCCCTTCCTTGAGAAGTCCAGTTGGTGTCAGTTGCTTCGGCTCAGTCGATCAGTCTTAAGACACGCCCTTCGGCTTAGCCGCCTTCGCCTTCGCGCTCTGACCAGCTTCTTTCGCCCGGAACTTGGCAATGCGCTCGATCAACTTCACGGGAACCGGTGCAGAGAACGGAAAGCGGATCGTGCTTTTCTTGACATCGTACGGGGTAAGGTCGTCCTTGAACACCGCGACGAGGCGATCGCCCACAGGGTAGAGCGAATAGTGTCGCTTCCATCCGGCGAACCAGAGGAATGGACCGTCGTCGAGTTTGTACGCAGCGATATTGTATGAGATCACTTCCTGGGCCTTCGGGACCGCCTTGCGGATGGCGCTCCGTACGGATTCGAGCGCGCCCTGCATGGCCTCGGGCTGAGAGGCAATGTACTCATCCACGGATTGAAAGCTATTCTTGGCCGTCATACTGCCTGCACTCAGACTTCAGCGCGTCAGCACGGCTGAAGCAACAGTCTTTATTTTGACCCCGTCTGTTCCGCTTGCGCTCGTCTCTGGAAATTTTCTGTCAAGCCCCTGAAACGGCTCTAATTCTCGTAATTCTCTCAAAACAAGCCTTTTATGAGAGACCCAGTTTTGGCATGTTAATTCGCTAAAGTTGCTATCATAGAAATAGAGATGTAAAGCTATAGCAATGCCCGTCCCAGGACGGGCATTGCTATTTCCGAAGACTCAATCCCCCGCTAACTCATTGAAAACACTAGAATGGACTTAACTCGAATGGAATCATAAGCATAGCAGGGGATGATCCCCTCGTAAGCTGTTGAAAACAAACAAATCGAAGACTTGCCCAAGGGGAGGGGTGGGTGGGTGAATGGCCTGGATCTAAAAGATCACTCCATCCTGAGTGCCTCTATGGGGTCAACTCGAGACGCTTTCCATGCAGGGATAGCACATGCCAGAGACGCAACCATCAAAAGCAATACGCTGACCGATAGGAAGACTATCAGGTCGAATGGGTGAGTTCCGTAAAGTAAGGACTGGATAAGCCGGGTCAAACCAATGCTGGCAGCAACTCCGCAGACGAGTCCGAGAATTGCCGGGCGCAATCCATCCATCAACATGAGCTTCAGAACCTGTTCCCTTTGCGCCCCCAGCGCGATGCGAATGCCAATCTCGGTGATGCGCTGCGCAACGATATAGGAAAGCACGCCGAATAAACCGACTGCAGCGAGCAGTAAAGACAGACCCGCAAAGGCCGCGAGCAGTTTGGCATCGAAGCTTGCGTCGATTGTAGATTGGCCGACGATCTGATCCATGGTGAGCACATTGGCTACCGGCAGATCGCGATCCAGCCCTGCAATTACTTTCTGAATAGGAAGTGCTACGGCATTGGGGTCAGATGCAGTGCGAATGGCAAGCACAGCGGAGCGTTCTATGCCGAGATAGAGCGGGAAATAGATCGCCGGGTACGGAGTGCTGTGAACATCTTCAAGCGTGTCTGCAACGACACCGACGATCTCGTAATTCTGGTTGCCTTCTCCGATTTCAGTCGTGATGTGCTTCCCGATCGGACTGTCATCCGGAAAATACTGACGAACTAGGGCCTGATTGATGACAACCGATCGCGTCCCATCGTACCGGTCATTTGCATGCAGAAATCTCCCCTCACGCAATGGAATCTGCATCGCCCCAAAGTAGCGTGGATCCACAAAAAGGGTCGTCGCATCCAGCACTTGCCCTCTCGGTAGAGGTGGATGCTCTGGAATGGTAAAGGTATCGTCGCGGACGTGACCTTGGCCCGGTAAATCGGTCGATAAGCCGACTCCCCTCACTCCGGGCAAATGCTGCACGCGCTCGATCAATTGTTCATAGAAAGAGACACGTTTCGCAGCCGTGTCGTAACTTGCCTTAGGCAGACTGATCTCCATCGTGAGCACATTGCGTGTGGCACAGCCAAGATCGACAGCGCGAAGCTGACGATAGGTTTTGACCAAGAGCCCTGCGCCGATGAGAAGAACGACCGTTAAACCGACTTCGAGCGTAAGCAGCAATCGCCGCAGACGAACGCCGCCCTGCCCACCGCTGTAGGAACGCGACGACTCCTGAAGCGTTCTTAGAATTTGTTTATCCGTGGAAGAGAAAGCCGGGATCAGCCCGGCGAACAGTCCGCACAAGACCATCGTTCCAATGGCGAAGAGAATGACAATGGCATCCATATGGATCGCGTCTGCGCGAGGAATGTCATCTCTTGTGGACATGAGCCAATGCAACGAGCCGGTAGCGAAGAGAAGGCCCAGTGTCCCTCCCGCAGCCGAAAGAAGGAGGCTTTCTATCAACTGCTCGCGGATCAGACGCGCTCGGCTACCGCCCAATGCCGTGCGGATGGCTGTTTCCCTGCGCCGGGCTGCGGAGCGAGCCACCAGCAGGTTGGCGATGTTAAGGCACGCAATCAACAGTAAGCAGCCTGTTGCGGCAAGCAGGGCATAAAGTCCCATCCTTACTCCGCGTACCTGTGCGTCGAGCATGGGGCGGATATTGGCCGCGTCCATTACCGGACCGTCGGGAAATTGCCGGCGTATCTGGGCCTGGATGGCATTGAGGTCGGCGGTAGCCTGCTCCATCGTGACGCCAGGTTTAAGGCGCGCAAGCACATCGAAGTTGTGTGCCGTGTGGAGCTCCATCAGGTATGGAGGCTTCTCATGATAGAGGGGCGTCCAGAGTTGCACCCGGCTGTCCGGATAGATAAACCAGGCAGGAAGAATTCCAATTACGGTGTAAGGTTTGGCATCCAGCAGAAGGCTCTTGCCCAAAATCGTTGGATCGCCGCCATAACGCCGCTTCCATAGGCCCCATGACAGCATGACGGTCGCGTCCGCACCCGGATGGTCATCGCTTGCCTGGAATGAACGCCCAAGCGCTGGCTGAACTCCGAGCATGGGAAATAGATTCCACGAGGTAATGTACGCATCTGCCAGCTCCGGCAGTTGGCCATTCGTGCCGGAAAGGTTATAGCTGAGACGCTTGGTAATGGCCATCTGATCGAAGCTGCGCGCCTGCGACTGCCATGCAGCAAAGGTTCCACCAGCTACGATGTTGTCTTGAAAGCTTCCGCGAGCGTCGGCTTCAAAAAGCCGCACAAGGCGGTCCTGGTCTTTAAACGGGAGTGGCTTCAACAGCACGGAACGGACTACGGTGAAAAGAGCGACACTGGCACCGATGCCGAGCGCCATCACCAGAATCGCAACGACGGAAAATCCCGGGGTCCGCGCGAGCGTTCGTATACCGTAGCGTAGATCGCGCTTAAAGTTTTCGAGCCAGTTCCAGCTCCACGTAGAGCGAGCCTCATCCCTTAAGGCGGTAGGATTGCCGAAGCCACGCATGGCGGCGTGACGCGCCTCTTCAGGACTCATGCCAGCGGCAATATTCTCTGCAATCTGCTGCTCGAGATGAAACTGTAGTTCGTCGTCGAGGCGACCGCCAGCTTCGTCGCGGCGGAAGAGCATGTGTATTTGCATCGACAGCTTGTGCAGCCAGCGCATAACAGTGCTCCCTTCTTACGCTTCCTGAACGATGATGTTGATCGCTTCGGAGAGCCGGTTCCAATTGGCTGTCTCCGATTCGAGTTGTTTGCGCCCAGCTGCCGTCAAGGAATAAAACTTGGCCTGGCGCCCGGTCTCGCTTTCATCCCATTTCGCTTTGATCCAGCCCTGCTGCTCCAGGCGATGCAATGCAGGATAAAGTGAGCCCTGTTGTACCTGCAGCACCTCTCCCGATACCTGTTGTATGCGCTTGGCGATAGCCCAGCCGTGCTTGGCTTCGAACGAGAGAGTCTTGAGGATGAGAAGATCGAGGGTGCCCTGGACGAGATCACTTGGTTTACCCATACCATGATTATCTACATATCGATGTGTAGATCGTCAAGGTATTATCGGCGGCAAGACAAAATCTTTCGCTGTTAGTTGTCTTTACGGGAAGCACTGAACAGCGGAGCACCCCATGCACCAGCCGCAAGAATGGCGCCGAACAATATCACCGCATCAATACTCTCGCGTCCCTGGCGAGCCCAGTAAACGTCCTGCAGATTCAGCCATAGTGCAAACTCGTCGAGGGTCAGAGCTGCTCCCACTCCATACAGAATGGAAAGCAATCGGCTGAGAAAGATCGATGAAGGAGAACTTCCTGTTCCCACTTCCGCCAGCGTGCAATAGCCGACACCGAGCAGAAGAAGAATGCCCCAGACAAGATGATGGATGTGCTGTCCGTCTATAATCACCCAGCCGAAAGGACCCACATGGTGCGTAATGGACCTGACCAGAAGGCGCACGCCGACAAATGTGACAAAGAAGCTCACTGACGCGAGAAAGAGTCTGCGACGGGGCCGGTCAGGAATGCGCTGATGGACAAATCGGCCAAGCTTCGTGAGGTGCAGGAACAACAGCATGAAAGCTGTTGCGAGAAGAGCAAAGATGAGTAGAATCCAGGCACCGGTTATATGCATAAGAGAAGAGAGGCTGCTATCTAACTGATTTTACTGTGCATGTAGGATGCCACAGCCAGCTTGGAAGGCTGCTCCAAAAACACAAACGCGCAGCCTTTTGGCTGCGCGCCGGGAATGATGAAAACTTAGCGTCCGAAGAAGGTCGAGTTTTTCTCGGTATAGCTCTGCCATTTTTCCGGCAGGTCGTCAGCGGCAAAGATGGCCGAAACCGGGCAAACAGGAACACATGCGCCGCAATCAATGCACTCGACGGGATCGATGAAGAGTTGCTCCTGATCGGGGTAAGGAGTCTCGTCCTTCTTGGGGTGGATACAGTCTACCGGGCACGCATCCACGCAGGCTGTGTCCTTCGTGCCGATACAGGGTTCAGCAATTACATATGCCATGACAGCTTCTCCGATTGCAGGTGATTGAATTTTATTGTATCAGCGCTGGCTGAGTGGCACACACGCTTCGCACCAAAAACGCAGACTTTTCTATCGCCCACGCTCAGCGCGCTTCGCCGCAAATTCTTCCGGTGTCGGAATGGGCTCCAGCCCGCGTCCGGCAAACATATCCTTGAAAAGCGCGGTGACCTCGCGTTCAATACGTCCATTCGTAGCCAAAACTTCCCGGCTATTCAGCTTAAATGGGTTGCCATCAAATTGCGTGACGTTCCCGCCTGCCTCGAGCACAAGAAGCGCACCGGCCGCAGTATCCCATGGATTGAGATTGAACTCCCAGTATCCGTCGAATCGTCCACATGCCGTGTATGCCAGATCGAGCGCCGCAGATCCGGCACGACGGACACCATGTGAACGCAGGGTGAACTGCTGATAGAAGTGAATATTTGGATTGTGATGGCGAGAGCGGCTGGGAAAGCCCGTGGCCAGTAAGCTTTCCGCAAGATCATCCGTCGTAGAGACGTGTATCTTTTGGCCGTTTAGGTAGCCGCCCTTCCCTCTCTCGGCAACGAACAGCTCGTCGCGCATCGGATCGTAGATGACACCAGCAATCAGGATTCCGTCCTCATCCGGAGTTAATACAGGTAAACGACGTTCCAGCCCTAATGAGACGCAAAAGACGGGAAAGCCATGCGCAAAGTTCGTGGTTCCATCCAGTGGATCGACATACCAGCGATATTCACGGTCGATATGGTCGCGTGTTCCTTCTTCTCCATAAATGCCGAAACCGGGAAAGCTGGCCTGCAACCGTTCCACAATCAGCTTTTCCGAGGTGCGATCGGCTACCGTTACCAGATCAACATCGGTCTTGTATTCCGTGGCAACGCCCTTGTCATAAAAGTCGCGGATGAGAGCCCCTGCTTCAATCGCGATCCCCGCAGCTGAGGCGGCAAATTCAAAAGAGACGTCTGCAGGAAGCTGGCTCATTTCTGCTCTCCGTTGGATATGCCGTCTTCTGCAGACTTGCGCGCATGACGGACGCGGGAGCCGTGGCGGCTCGACTGCTCAGTGATGGTACGAATCTGATGCTTGTAGATGAACAGATTGGGCTTGCCTTCACGCGTAAGGCGAATCATGCGGTCGTCAAAATATTCGATCCAGCCAGTGACCGTCTCGCCCTCGCGAAGCTTTACCGCAACCGGTACCTGTTTCTCGCTTAGAAACCGCAGGTAGAGTGCCTCCTGGCCAGTGTCTCCTGAAGGAGGCGTCTTTTGACGGCGGCGCGAAGAGTTGGGAATGACCATGCAAGTATTGTAGCGAAGCAGAGAGAGCTACTGGCTTGGAGTAGCGTAATATCCTGTCCGGTGCCTCACGGAGTAGTGCGCGTCTGCTGGCTGCTTCAACGTCACGTCAATTGTTCGAAAATCCGAACGGGCGAGACGGTGTTCCGGGTAGTAGGCCAGCAGGTATTGCGTGCGAAGGTCGTTGGAAACCTTTTCAAAGGCCTCGCTCAGGTGCTCAGCATCGGCGTAATAATACTTGCCGCCCGTCTCCTGCGATAGCGTGATCATCGCGTGCTCGCCGCCTGTGTCCCGCCCGGCGTCGGCGGCAATCGGTACATCGATGATGCTGTAGACCATTGTCTCCGCGCGCACGGCCTGTTCCAGCGCGTCGGCGTAATCGGTTCCCTTCACCGTATTGCCGCCGTCGGAGATTAACACCAGCACTCTTCGTCCAGGCTGAATGGCAAGACTCTGCGAGGAAAGATAGACTGCGCTGTAAAGAGCGGTCGCCGGCCCGGGCAGCAGATTTTCGATACCGTAATCGATGTGATTCAGCCGATTTGTAAAGGGCACCACTTCGCGTACATCAGAAGAAAAATCGATCAAATCGAGGCGATCGACGGGACGCAACAGCGAATGCACAAAATTGTGCGCAGCCCGTTTTTCAATGGCCAGATCTTTGTTTACGCTGCCGCTTGTATCAATCGCCAGGACGATCGACAGCGGCATATTCGACTGGCGCTCGAAGACAGCGATTTTTTGCGGATGTCCGTCTTCCGTGAGAATGAAATCATCTTTGGTGAGGTTAGCTACAGGCGCCCCATTCGCATCGGTTACATTGGCAAAGACATTTACAAGCCTCACGTCGACGCGAATGGGCGGAGATGTCTGCGCAGACAAAAACCCTTCCGCTATCACGGCAAATGCAAACATTAGCAGCAGTTTCATGGTGCGGGCACACCTTTCACTTCTGCAGGAAATGGCTCACCGTCTGCCCAGACAGCGCCATCTTCGAAATGCTCCTTCTTCCAGATGGGAACCGTCTTCTTCAACGTATCGATCAGCCAGCAGCAGGCGTCAAAAGCCGCTGCACGGTGGGCAGATGCGACGGCGATCAATACGCTGGTTTCGCCCACGTCCAGTTTGCCGAGACGGTGAACCAGTAAAACGTCGCGAATGGCAAAGCGGGTTTGCGCCTCCTGCGCGAGAGACTGCATTTGCTTGAGCGCCATTTCTTCATATGACTCATAGACAAGATACAGCGTGCGACGGCCGCGCGTGTGGTTGCGAACGATGCCGTCAAAGACCACCACGGCCCCGTCTTCGCGCTGCTTCAAAGAGCGAACCAGCAACTCGGCTTGAATCACCTCTCGCACCAATGCAACATATGGTGCATGGCTGCCTCCGCTCACCGGGGGCAGCAGCGCGACTTCGTCTCCGTCGGTAAGCGCCTGAGTCAATCCGGCATATTGCTGATTGACTGCCACGGCGAGAGATGCCCAGAGCTGCTGTTGCTGCGGAGCGAGAACACGAAAATGCTCGAGGAGCATGGCCACGGTTGCGCCCGCTGGCATTTCTACCGAATTTATCACCATCGGAAAAAGATCTTTCAACACGCCAAAGAGCAAAACGCGCACATGCATATCAAATAGGATACTGACCTTTTAGACGCGCCATCCAGCGGGCATGGAAGCATAATTAGCGTTTCTTCAGGAAGTCTTCTTTGTTGATAACAACACGATTTGGAGTCCACGTCAGAAGAAAGCGGCTGCCCTTGCGGACATTGGAGACAACACTGGGCTGGAAACAGGCGATACAGGTGCCTCCGGGCCGGCGTACGCTCGGATAGATAACTCCCAGCGACGCATGATTCATCAACTCGACAGCCAGTTTTTGCGAAGCAACGTAGCTTGCGGGATCGAGGCATGCTTCGAACTGGCCTTGCTTCCCTTCCGACGCAGATTCGGCCCTTAAATCGTGGAAGCTGCCGGTGAAGTCGGCCAGATATTCGTCATATTGCAGGACCTCACGCTCCGACCAGTTCACTTCTGCGAACTCAACTGACTTGTGGAAGATAATTTCTGCCTTGGACGTTGCCAGCTCGAAAGCGGCGTACCACGCTCCCCGCTCCGGAGTGGAAAAGCGGGCGCCAAGAGGGTTGGGATGCGTAAAAGCGGCATTGATGATGCGGTAGTGCGGAACATTGAAGACCAGTTCGCGAGGTGTAATACCGGGGCGAAGATTCTCTTCAGCCTCCAGGCGCGCGTTCGTGGCGTTATCCAGTTCGAAGATTTGCTGCAGATGCTCGTCGTTGTCAGCAATGCGAGTCAGTACGGACTCGTAATTCGCGCCATACTTGGCCGGAAGCAGGCGGTGTGTGTCGAAACGTCGAAGCGGCGTGATCGGCGGCAATGCTTCGTTTATTCGAGCATCTTCAGGGACAGGTAACTCGGGATGCGCATCGACCTGCGCACGTGCCACGACTGGCACGGCTGACGGATCGCGCGGAGCGTTGAGAGGCGGATCGATGGGGGATTCTGTCTTGGCCCGAGTCATTATTTTTGGGAGAGTATTTAACCGCCGCGGCGGGCATCAAGCAGGCGTCGCACGACTTCCATCGCCGGTGTGCCACCTTGCAGCATGTAAGTGAGCGGCGTACGCCCGGTGAACAGTGGATTTGAATTCGCGAGCTGTATCCAGCTGTCTGCAAGGTGCGTACCGTAAAGGATATTGAGCGCTTTGAATATGCCAATCAGATAAGAAATGCGCTGCAGGGGGTCCTGATCGAGCGGCTGGCCTGAGTCTTGTTTCAGCTGATAATACTTGCCATTGGAGACTCCCCCCAGCAACTGGCGAGCATCCTCGTCACGAACTTCCCACCGCTCCATAATGTTGAAGAAGGCACGGAGAGCCCCTGGAGAAAGACGTCGCCGCTCTTCCTTCCGAGAAAGATCGGGCAGAGCAGGTGGCGCATACATGGTGGCCGGATATGCAAGAGCCTGACTGGCAGTTTGCCTTGACACTCTATTTCTCCCTGCGGAAAGCGTTGCTTACTCTCCATCTATGGAGAAGTATAGCTCCATAAACGGTGCAGCGCAAAAAATAATATAGAACAGACAGTCTTTTTCGGTACTCAGGCAGGCGCCTACACCATTCCCATACTGCCCGAGAAGCTTCAAGCGCGGGTCGCGAGGTAGACAATGCCTGTAATGATGCTGGTCAGAATGATCCAGCCCATCTGATACCAGTAGAAAAAGGGGAAGCCGAACAGCTGTGGAGTAGTCCTCGCATAGATGCCGGGAAACATCAGTCCTAGCGCGGGGAGAAGCAACAGCCAGTTCCAATAAGCGCGGCGCGACTTGCGGACGGGAGCAACCATGATGAAACGGATTGTAAATCGAAACCCTGCCTTCGTTTAAACGTTCATGGTTCCAGAGCGGCAAATAAATCCGATTCCTGTGGGTACCACAGTCGCTTCCCGTTCACCCTGGCGAAAGAGGTGAGCTTGTGCGGTTCATGCCGGCTATGGCCTTTCGCGTCGTAGTAAATATCTTCGACGGCGATATTGCGCACCAGCAGTGCATCGGCTACCAGAGAACGGTGACACCGCCAGGGAACGGCCTCTGCACACATGATCGCAGTTTGTTCTTCCGGGCTGCCGACTAGCAGCTCATCCAGAGCCGCAGCAAAGGCTGGCGTCTGCATGTAGTCGGCATATCCGCGAAAACTGGAGTTGCGCCAGCCAGCGTTGATGGAGTCTTTGAGCGCATGGCGCAGACCACCCAGCGATTTTTGCCAGCGGTAATGGATATGCGCTTCCTGGATCGACTTTTCGAGGTTTTCCTGGACGAATTGCGGGTTATGACGCGATTTAGGGATCGTGCGAATGTCCACAAGCCAGTGCACGCCATTATCTCTGAGAATGCCTTGAAAGATTTCGATGGGCAGCGTGGAATGGCCGATCGTGAACACGAGCAAACTTCCCCTGACAAGATAGATGCTTTCAAAATGCGCGTATCGGCTAAAAGTTTGTGGTGAGGCGCAGAAAATAGCTGCGTGCAGGAGCAATAGCATTGCCGGAAAAAAGCCCGCCGAAATCGATGACATTCAGCCGGTTATTCAGGTTTTGACCGTCCGCCTGCAGATGCACCGTCATTTTGTCGCTGGTATACAGGTCAGCGCCGAGCGTAGCGCTGACAGCGAGAGACGGTTTCACGCGGCCCCGATCGAAATTTACGCGGTCCACGACCTGCTGGCTGTACTGGGCAAGTGCGTCTTCTTCGGTCCCCTGAAACTCAAAAGGCAACCCGGAACCATATTCAGCTCCCGCCGCGGCCCAGACGCGAGAAGTCAGGTCATACTTGAAGCGGGTGCGCACGGTGTTGCGCTGGTCCTGAGAATCCGGAAAGTGGCCGGTGAGCTGTGACGTGGCATCGCTCGCATCGTCGCCGAGAAAGAGACCACCGGTGACCGGAAACCATGCATTGCCGACAATATACGAATAGCTGACGAAGCCGGAAAGTTTCTGCCACCGAATGAGATCGAGTTTTCCTTCGGCGCCGTAAATAATGGACTTGTCGAAGGCGATCGGAAAGCTCACTCCGGTGCTGAAGAGCTGGTCATCATCCGCATAGTTCCGCACATCGCGGCGGAAGACGTTGATATCGAGTCTGAGACAGTTGAAGGCAGCTTTCGCGATGCCGCCTTCAAAGTAGTTACCCTTTGATGGTTGTACCGGCAGCCGTAGGAAATTCGAATTGAGCGCAGCCACGCTAGGAGAGCTGGACAGCAAGATGTTTTCAAACGAGGGCGTCTGATAGACGTGGTCATAAGCGAAGTGAGCCACGATGTCAGCGGACTGGAAATACCGCCCAATGGCCACTCGAGGGCTGAAATGATTCTGGTTGAGCAACAGTTGATAGTGATCCCAGCGTAAACCGGCGCTCACGGTCCACTTCCCCAGTCGGATCAGATCCTCGACGAATGCGGATTGTTCGAGGTTGGGCCGGCTGCCCGTGAAGGAGAAGGTGGGCGGCGTCGAGTCATCGAACTGCGTGGGGTCGGTGATGATATCGCTGTAATTCTCATGCAGGAACGTATTGTCGGACTCGACGCCGGCCTTCCATTCCTGATTGTTGTGATGAATGGAAACCGTTCCCTTGAAATACCCTTCGCGAAAGTAGTTATTCTGGAAAACGATGATCGGCGTCGACTGAGGGTTCGAATAAAAATTATTCGCGTTGTCGCGAACCATGCCGGAAAAGTTCGCGACAACATTCGGGGAAAAAATATGCTGATACTGTGCGGTCCCCATGGTCTCGATGTTGTCGCTGTTCTGTAACTGGCCAGCCTGCTGCTGCAGAATTTCATTGGGGATTTCGTAGCGCGCCAACTCGTGACGTACGCTCAGAATCAGGCGGTCATTGTCAGTAAAATTGCGCTCATATCTCGTTGAAAAGTCGCCGGTCGTGCCGTCATTTGTATA
>DATHQH010000154.1:0-15620 GCA_035482895.1 Alloacidobacterium sp.
TCTGAGAAATCCTTGGCAATGAAAAAGCCCCGGAACCAGTCCGGGGCTTTTTTAGCATCCATTGCGGCTCAGAAGTGGTAGGCCACACCGATGGTTGGATTGCTGATGTTGTAATAGCGGTTCGTGCGATATTGCTCCAGGCCGAAACTCGGCGCCTTCATCACCAGGCCGCGATATTCGGCTCGAATATCCCAGCTGGGGCTCAACTCATAAGCAATGCCGCCGCCATAGAGAGCACCGATGTTTGTGGTCTGCTTTGCATCCAGATCCGTAGTCTTCTGGTCCTTAATCGGTCCAAAAATATAACCGCCGATACCTGCCTCGACGAACGGATTGAAGTTCCTGAAGGCGAAGGTATGGACATATGCGCCGGATACTTCCTGAAAGCGCGTGTGCACACGAATCGAGTTGAAGCTCGTTAGAAACTTTTGCACATTCTGGTTGTACTGGTAGTTCACCTCAAGCGCGCTGCGGGGCGTGAGCATGTAGCGGTAACTTACCAAGGCGCCCCAGATGCCGATCGTCGCGTCCTGCTGCACTGTGTTGCCAACTACATGTGGAGGAATCAAGCCCGCGAGGCTCAAGCTGACATCCTGTCTGCTTTCCTGTGCAAATCCAGCTACTGCCGAAAGCGGCAGCAACGCCAAAGACAACAAAATCTTCTTCATCCGTTCGTGAACCTCTCGCCTGCTAAAAGCACCGCAGGCACAACGCCTCTCGGGCTCGTCGATTTTAAAGTATGGTGGACTCGAAAGCCCACCTCGCCATTGTACCTGCCGAACGCAGTTTTCACAGCTATCCGGGTAGATCAAGTTGTTTAGACGTGCCGGAAAATTCCTCGTTATAGAGAAAAGGAGCATTGCGGTCCGCAGCCAGCGTGCGCACCACGCGCATAAAAGCGAGCGCCGCATAGGAGAGACTTCCCTGCTTGCGATAAACAAGCCAGAGCTGCCGCGCGCAGGCCAGCTCCGGAACCGCCACAGTGACCAGTTCGCCACGCGCAATTTCCGCCTGTACAGACAACGCAGGAACCAGCGCCACGCCGTTCCCGCTGGTTACGAATCGTTTGATCGCTTCCAGGCTGGGCAGCTCCACGCCAATATTCAGCGGCGTCTTATGCTTTGCGAACGATTCTTCCACACGCTTCCGCATAGGCGACGCCACATTGTGCGCCACAAAATTCTCCGCGCCCAAATCGCGAATCCTCACCTCTTTCTCGCGCGCCAGCACATGCCGCGGAGGAACCACAAACACAAGGTCATCGGAATAGACATGAATGGCTCCAAGCTGTTCGTCTTCGGGCTGAAAGGAGACAATCCCGATTTCCACCATCCGCTGTTGCACCTCGTCCGGAATACGGCTAGCCAGCGACCGCTGCACAAGAATCGAAATCTGCGGACACTGGCGGCGAAATTCATCCAGCACCGGCAACAGGTAGAGGCAGGTGTACTCATTCGCGGCAAGCGTCAGCCGCCCACGCTCCAAGGAACGAACTTCTTCCAATGCACTGGCAGCCTCGTTCCGCAGACGCAGCAGGCGTTCCGCATACTCGCGCAACACCTCGCCCGCAGCCGTCAATGTGCCGTCGCGGGAAGACCGCTCAAAAAGCTGCTCTCCGAATTCTTCTTCTAATTTGCGAATGACCTGGCTGACGGCAGGCTGCGTGCGATGCAGCCGGACCGCAGCGCGCGAAAAGCTGCGTTCCGCGACTACTGTAAGGAAGGTTTCAAGCTGGGATAATTCCATAAGGGTTCTAGCAATCGATCTGAGTCAATTCATAGATCATAAATAATATTTATGGTAATTCAAGAAATTAAAGATTTGAATTATGTCTAACCTTTTGCGAAACTTAGTTCACTGAGGTCCCCCGAATATGGCTCAAGACCGGCTCCTTTTTTTCGATACAACCCTCCGTGACGGCGAACAGTCCCCCGGCTGTAGTATGACCCGGCCGGAAAAACTTGCCATGGCCCATGCCCTCGAAGACCTTGGCGTGGACATCCTGGAAGCCGGCTTCGCCATCTCGTCCGACGGCGATTTCGCCGCCATCCAGGCCGTATCGAAGGAGATCCGGAAACCGCGCATCGCTTCCCTTGCACGCGCGAAACGGGAAGACATTGAGCGCGCAGCCGCTGCCCTGGAACATGCCGAGCGTTCGCGCATCCACATCTTCCTGGCCAGCTCGGATATCCACCTCGAATACAAGCTGAAAATCAGCCGCGAAGAGGCGCTCGAGCAGGCGGCGAAATCTGTTTCTCTGGCACGCACTTACGTCGACGACGTGGAGTTTTCTCCAGAAGATTCGACCCGGACCGATATCGATTTTCTCTGCAAGATTGTCTCCGTGGCCATTGAAGCCGGGGCGACAACCATCAATATGCCTGACACTGTCGGCTATTCCGTGCCCGGCGAATACGGGGCGATCTTCCGCACCGTCCGTGAACGGGTGCCGGGAGCCGATAAGGTCATTCTGTCCTCGCACTGCCACAACGATCTTGGCCTGGCAGTTGCCAACTCGCTGGCTGCCATTGAAGGCGGCGCGCGTCAGGTCGAGTGCACCATCAACGGCATCGGTGAGCGTGCAGGCAATGCGGCTCTGGAAGAAATCGCTGCCGCGTTGAGCGTCCGCCGCGATCAGTTCACCGTCGACCACAACCTCAAGCTCGATCAGCTCTTCCCTGTAAGCCAGCAACTGGCGCAGGTCATCAGCTTTGCGCCTTCGCCGAACAAGGCCGTCGTCGGCAGCAATGCCTTCGCGCATGAGGCAGGCATCCACCAGCATGGAGTGCTCTCGAACCCGCTGACCTATGAGATCATGACACCCGCTTCGGTCGGTGTTCCGACGAATCGCATGGTCCTCGGCAAGCACTCCGGCCGCCATGCGCTGCGGTCGCGCCTCAACGATCTCGGCTATCAGTTGGGAGCCGACGATCTCGACGCCGCTTACCGTGCTTTCACCGAGCTGGCCGATAAAAAGAAGGCGATATACGACCAGGATCTGATCAACCTTGTCGCGCATCACCGCCGGCACGAAGATCTGATTACCGCTGAGCCCGTTGGCGAAGCTTAGTCGTTCTCACTGTACCGCTTACGCTGCGCCACACTGAAACGGGAGAAAACGCACTCATGAAGTTGAAGGTTCTTATTGTTGCCGGAGATGGCATTGGCCCCGAAGTTACCGCTGAGGCTACACGCATCCTGCGCTCGGTCGCTGAGCTCGGCGGCTATGATTTCGAAATTCGCGAAGCGTTGATCGGCGGCGTCGCCATCAAGGCGCACGGAACACCCCTGCCATCCTCGACGCTCGACGCAGCGCTCGAAAGCGATGCCGTACTCCTCGGAGCCGTCGGCGGCAATGAGTTCAATTCCCTTCCCCCCGATCGCCGTCCCGAAGCGGGATTGCTACAGATTCGACAGGCGCTCGGCGGATTCGCCAATCTGCGTCCGGCCTTCGCGCATCCGGCTCTCGCCGCCAACTCTCCCTTGAAGCCCGAGGTCATCGACGGAGCCGACATCCTCTTCGTGCGCGAACTGCTCGGCGGTCTCTACTTTGGCGAGCCACGCCATTGGGATCGCGAGGCAAACTCAGCCTGGAACACGATGCGTTATACCCGCGATGAAGTCGTGCGCGTCGCGCGCATTGCCTTTGGGCTGGCGCAGAAGCGCCGTAAGAAGCTCACCTCCGTCGACAAGGCCAATGTGCTCGAAGTCTCGCAGCTCTGGCGCGCCACAGTGACCGAAGTGGCGAAGGATTATCCCGACGTTACGCTCGAACATCAATACGTCGATGCCTGCGCCATGCACCTGATGAATACGCCGCGCAACTTCGATGTGGTGCTCACGGAAAACCTCTTCGGCGACATCCTCTCCGACGAGTCTGCCGTCATTACCGGCTCGCTCGGCATGCTGCCTTCAGCCACAATCGGCGGACAGGTCAATCTATATGAACCGGTTCACGGCTCTGCACCTGACATCGCAGGCAAGGGCCTTGCCAACCCGCTGGGCGCAATTCTGACCGCAGCCATGCTTCTTCGCCATTCCGCCAATCTCGAACAGGACGCCGTGGCCATAGAGACCGCAGTCCGCAGAGTGCTCGAGCAGGGATACCGCACCGCCGACCTCGCCCGCAGCGAGAAGGACAAGAAGATGGTGCTTTCCACACAGGCAATGGGCAAACAGGTTCATGAAACGCTGAACGAGATGATCGACAAGCGGCAAGCGATGCACGCCGTGTAAGGCAGGTACGGGCCGGGTGCCCCATGCGGAGCTAACATGGGCCAATCCGGCCGCCGTCGAAGACGGCGAACCAAATGAAGGTAGGTGCGGGCTTGGGCCCGCACAAAATGGTCAGTTAACAAGGGGGCTTTAACCCCTGAGGTCTGAAGTTACGATGTCCACACCAAAAACACTCTTCGAAAAAGTCTGGGAACAGCATCTCGTCGCCGAACCTGCGAACGAGCCGACTCTGATCTACATCGACCTGCATCTCGTGCATGAGGTCACCTCGCCGCAGGCATTCGACGGTCTCCGCATGGCTGGCCGCAAGCTCCGCCGCCCCGACCGCACGGTTGCCACAGTCGATCACAACGTGCCGACCACGGCGAACCGCATCATCATTGAAGACGTCATCGCCGCGAAACAGATCAACGCGCTCCGCAAGAACTGCGCAGAATTCGGCGTCGAGCTCTACGATGTGCAGGACCCGGAGCAGGGCATCGTCCACGTCATCGGACCGGAACTTGGGCTGACCAAGCCGGGCATGACCATCGTTTGCGGCGACTCGCACACCTCGACCCATGGAGCCTTCGGCGCATTAGCCTTCGGCATCGGAACCTCGGAAGTCGAGCATGTAATGGCCACGCAATGCCTGCCGCAATCGAAGCCGAAGACCTTCCGCATCTCCGTTGAAGGCGAACTGCCGCAGGGCGTCACCGCAAAGGACGTTGTGCTCGGCATCATCGGACGCATCGGCACCGACGGCGCAACCGGCCACGTCGTCGAATATGCCGGCTCCGCCATCCGTTCGCTTTCGATGGAAGGGCGCATGACCGTCTGCAATATGAGCATTGAAGCGGGTGCGCGAGCCGGCATGATCGCTCCGGACGAGACGACCTTCGCCTACTTGAAGGGCCGTCGCTCCGCCCCAAAGGGCGCTGCGTGGGATGAGGCCGTCGCCGCATGGAGCCAACTGCAATCCGATCCTGGCGCCACATTCGACCGCGAACTTCTTATTCGTGCCGAAGATCTGGTTCCTTATGTCACCTGGGGCACTAATCCCGGCATGGTCGTTCCCGTCACTGACCATGTGCCCGGCCCGACCGAATCGCACACCGAGCAAGAGCGCCGAAGCTTCAACCACGCGCTTACCTATATGGACCTGAAGCCCGGCACACCGATTGAAGAGATCGCCATCGACCGCGTCTTCATCGGCTCCTGCACCAACTCGCGCATTGAAGACCTGCGCGCCGCCGCCAAGGTCGTCACCGGTTATCACGTCCATTCGCACGTACGCGCCATGGTCGTTCCCGGATCGCATCTGGTAAAGGCGCAGGCTGAACGTGAAGGTCTCGACAAAGTGTTCCTCGAAGCAGGATTCGAGTGGCGCGAGCCCGGCTGCTCTATGTGTTTAGGAATGAATCCCGATATTCTTCAGCCCGGCGAACGCTGCGCCTCCACCAGCAACCGCAACTTTGAAGGCCGCCAGGGGCGCGGTGGACGCACGCACCTCGTCAGCCCCGAGATGGCCGCAGCCGCAGCCGTCGCCGGACACTTCACCGATATCCGCCAATGGGAATTCAAAGGCGAGGAGGTTTTGGCCTAATTATGCAATCCTTTCGCGCAGTCACTTCGGTCGTAACGCCGCTCCATCATGCCAACGTGGACACCGACCAGATCATTCCGAAGCAGTTTTTAAAGCGCATCGAACGCACCGGCTATGGCGAGTTTCTCTTTTTCGACTGGCGCAAAGACCCGGACTTCGAGATGAACAAGCCGCGCTATCAAGGCTCGCAAATTCTCGTCGCTGCGAAAAACTTCGGCTGCGGATCGTCGCGAGAGCATGCGGCCTGGGCGCTCTTCGATTACGGCTTCCGCTGCGTCATCGCGCCGTCGTTCGCCGACATCTTCCACTCGAACGCTGGGAAGAACGGCATTCTGCTAGTCACGTTGCCGGAAAAAGATGTCGACCACCTACTCGGCGCGGCGAGCAAAATCGAAGGCTACCAGCTCTCAGTTTCGCTCGAAGACGAAACCATCCACGACCAGCATGGCTTTGAAGCGAAGTTTTCCATCGATCCTTTTCGCCGCTATTGCCTGCTTGAAGGACTCGACGACATCGGCCTCACATTGCGTCACGCTGCGGCGCTTGACAGCTTTGAACAAGGTCACAACTCAAAATTCTGGCTCGCACCAAGAGCGTAACAACAGCGAGCACACATAACGGAGACAAAAATTGAGCCAGAACGGAAAGCACGAAGCAAAGTCAAACAGCATCGCTCTCACTGAAGGACCCAACCGCGCCGCCGCGCGCGCCATGCTGCGCAGCATCGGCTTCACCAAGGCTGATCTGCACAAGCCCATCATCGGCATCGCGAATACGTGGACCGAGATCGGCCCCTGCAACTTCCATCTGCGCACCATCGCCGAAGCCGTAAAACAAGGCGTGCGCGATGCCGGCGGCACGCCGATGGAGTTCAACACCATCACCATCTCCGACGGCATCACCATGGGTACCGAAGGCATGAAGGCCTCGCTCATCAGCCGCGAAGTCATCGCCGATTCGATCGAGCTCGTCTCGCGGGGCAATCTCTTCGACGGCGTCGTCGCCATCGCCGGATGCGACAAGAATATGCCCGGCACCGTGATGGCGCTCGCCCGGCTCGATGTCCCTGGGCTCATGATCTACGGGGGCTCCATTGCACCCGGCCATCTCAACGGCAAAGACCTTACCGTTCAGGATGTTTTCGAGGCCATCGGCGCACATGCTGCCGGAAGACTCGATGACGCGGGCCTCGAAGCTGTCGAGGCCAACGCCTGTCCGGGCGCAGGAGCCTGCGGCGGCCAGTTCACCGCCAACACGATGGCGATGGCCTGCGAATTCCTTGGCATCTCGCCTATCGGTCTCTCCGGCGTGCCCGCCTTCTCGGCAGAAAAACATGCAGCCTCGCGCAAAGCCGGAGCGCTCGTCATGGATCTGGCGCGCAACGACCTGCGCCCCAGCAAAATCATCACGCAGAAAGCGCTTGAGAACGCCATCGTCAGCGTCGCCGCGTCCGGTGGCTCTACGAATGCCGTGCTGCACCTCATCGCCATCGCACATGAAGTAGGCATCAAGCTCTCCGTCGATGACTTCGACCGCATCAGCAGTAAAACCCCGCTGCTCTGCGACATGAAGCCCGGCGGTAAATACGTTGCAGTCGATTATCAGAACGCAGGCGGCAGCCGCCTGCTCGCGCAGCGCCTCATCGAATTGGGCCTGCTGCACAGCGAGTGCATCAACGTCTCCGGACACACGCTCGCCGAAGAAGCGGCCACAGCCGTCGAAGCACCCGATCAGGATGTCATTCATCCTTCATCGGCTCCCATCAAGCCGACTGGCGGCCTCGTCATCCTCAAAGGCAACATCGCTCCCGAAGGCTGCGTGATTAAGGTCGCAGGCCACAAGCGCCTCGAACATCGCGGTCCTGCGCGCGTCTTCGATTGCGAACAGGATGCCTTCGCCGCTGTCGAATCGGGAAGCATCAAGCCAAACGAAGTGCTGGTCATCCGTTACGAAGGCCCGCGCGGCGGCCCCGGCATGCGCGAAATGCTCGCCGTCACCGCTGCCATTGCCGGTATTCCCGAACTCTCTGAAACTGTCGCTCTGCTTACCGATGGCCGTTTTTCCGGAGCCACCCGCGGACTTATGGCAGGCCACGTCGCGCCCGAAGCCGCAAATGGCGGCCCGATCGCCGCGATCCACGAAGGCGACATCATTCACTTCGATATCCCGAACCGCAAGCTGGATGTCGAGATATCGGACAAAGAGTTACAGTCACGGTTACAAAACTGGAAGGCGCCCGAGCCGAAGTTCAAGCGCGGCGTCTTCCGCAAATATGCCGACACTGTTTCATCGGCATCGCTAGGCGCAGTTACGAATTAAAAGGTAGGTGCGGGCTTCAGCCCTCACCTGAACGAATAGATTTTAGGTTGTCATCCTGAGCGGAGCGCAAAGCGCGGAGTCGAAGGACCTGCTTTTCGCTCCCTCAGTCGCAGTCACTTAAGAGGAGTCACCACGCATGAGCACAAGCTCAACAAACGACTCAACACCGTCCACGACCACCCGTCTCACTGGCGCAGAAATCGTCTGGGCCACGCTCGAAGGCGAGGGAGTGCGCGACGTTTTCGGCTACCCCGGTGGGGCCATTCTGCCTGTCTACGATGCATTACGCAAATTTCCCATCCGCCACATCCTCGTTCGCCACGAGCAGGGCGCAACGCACATGGCCGATGGCTATGCGCGCGCATCGGGCCGCGTCGGCGTGGCCATTGCCACCTCCGGACCCGGCGCAACCAACATGGTCACCGGCCTCGCCACCGCTATGATGGACTCGGTGCCTATCGTCTGCATCACAGGCCAGGTCTCAAGTAAGGTGCTAGGCTCCGACGCGTTTCAGGAAGTCGACATCACCGGCATCACGCTGCCTGTCACCAAGCACAACTACCTCGTTACGCGTGCGGAAGACATTGCTCCTGCGTTGCGTGAAGCATTTCTCATTGCGCAGTCCGGACGCCCCGGTCCCGTGCTTGTCGATATCACGAAGGATGCGCAGCAGGCCTACGCGGAATTCAGCTTTGAAGCCGCTGCGCCGAAAGCCTATCGCCCGCATCCGATGCGCAGTCACAACGCCGACTCCATTACCGACGCTGCCCGCCTCATCCGCGAAGCCAGGCGTCCCATCATTCTTGCCGGACACGGCGTCATCCAATCCGAAGCGCTCGACCAGGTGCGCGCTCTCTCTGAGCGCATGCAGATTCCCGTAGCCTGCACACTTCTCGGCCTCGGCGGCTTCCCCGCCTCGCATGAACTCTCGCTCGGCATGATGGGCATGCACGGCGAAGCGTGGGTCAATCAAGCGATCCAGCAAGCCGATCTGCTCATCGCCTGCGGCATGCGCTTTGACGATCGCGTTACCGGAACGCTCGCGACCTACGCGCCGAATGCAAAGAAGATCCACATTGAAGTTGATCCTGCAGAAATCAATAAAAACGTAAAAGTAGATGTCGCCCTCATCGGCGATCTCAAACAGGTTTTAGAAGTTCTGCTGCCGCACATCTCCTCGCGCATAAATTCACCCTGGGTGCGAGAGATCAACGAGATAAAGGGCGAGTGCGCCGTACGTGACATTAAGAATTTGCCCGACAACGGTCATCTTTACGCCGCGCACGTCATCAACGATCTGTGGAACGCGACCGAAGGCAAAGCTATTGTCGTCACCGACGTAGGCCAGCATCAGATGTGGGAGGCGCAATACTACAAGCATGACAAGCCGCGCTCGCTCATCACCTCAGGTGGTCTCGGGACGATGGGTTTTGCGCTTCCCGCGGCCATCGGCGCAAAGATAGCCTGTCCGGAAAAAGAAGTATGGGTCATTGCCGGGGACGGAGGCTTCCAGATGACCTCGCCTGAGCTTTCGACGATCGCACAGGAAAACCTCGACCTCAACATCGCCATCATCAACAACGGCTTTCTCGGCATGGTGCGCCAGTGGCAGGAATTCATCTACGATAAGAACTATGCTTCCTCGCCCATTCTCAGTCCTGATTATGTAAAGCTCGCTGATGCCCACGGCATCCCGGGCGCCACTGTCAGCACACGCGCCGAAGTAGCGTCAGCAGTAAACGCTGCGCGTGCTTTGAAAGGGCCGTTTCTCATTAATTTTCTGGTAGAGAAAGAAGACTCTGTTTATCCGATGGTGGCCGCGGGCTCGGCGCTGCACGAAATGATTCGCCGGCCCAACAATCCCATGATCGAAACAGCGGAAGACGCATAAGGATGAATTTGTAACTATGCAGCATACATTTGTCGCACTCGTAGAAGACAAGCCCGGCGTACTTACGCGCGTCGCCTCGCTATTCCGTCGCCTCAACGTCAACATTATCTCGCTCACTGTCGGCAGGTCGGAGCGGCCCGGCGTCTCGCGTATGACCATCGTCGCCCACTCATCTACTTCCGCTGGCCATCGCATCATGGCCAGCCTCTACAAACTCGAAAACGTGCTCGAGGTCGATGACCTGGATCAGGTTGCGAACGTCAGCCGCGAACTTGCTCTTATCAAGGTCGGCGCAACTCCGCAGACACGCTCGCACATCTTCGAACTGGTCGAGGTCTTTCGTGCGCGCATCGTCGATCTGGCGCCCGAATCGCTGATGATCGAAATTACCGGCGTCGAAAGCAAGATTGAAGGACTCATTCAGGTCCTCGTCGAAAGCGGTGACCCTATCCTCGAAGTTTCGCGCACCGGACGCATGGTCATGCGCCGCGGACACCACACCAGCCGCGTTCTCGAAGCCATGCGCGTGGCCACCGAACCCGAAAACGAAACCAGGAACACAGCCGTCTTCGACCTGGTCGAGGAAGAATCAAATTTTCAGAAATAACGGGTTAGGTAGCGCAGCTTTAGGTAATGCGCAGGTTTTAGCTAGGCACGAGGTAAGGCACAGGTTTTTAGGTAGGCGCGGGCTTTAGCCCGCGCATAAGAACGATGGCAGAAATGGGGCTTTAGCCCCTGAGGCATCGCTCCTTAACGGCAGGAATTCAACCAACGGAAAATAGAAGGGAAAGAAAGAATGGCAAAGACCTATCACGACCAGGACGCGGATCTCTCTTTGATCCAGCAAAAGAAAGTTGCCATCATCGGCTACGGATCACAAGGCCATGCGCACGCGCTCAACCTCAAGGATTCAGGCGTGCAGGTGCGCGTCGGTCTGCCCGCTAACAGCAAATCGATCGACAAAGCGAAGAAGTCAGGGCTCGAAGTCACCTCGATCGCCGATGCGGCTGCGTGGGGCGACGTCATCATGATCCTCACCCCGGACGAGACCCAAGCCAAGGTCTACAGCGAAGAGATCGCACCGCATCTGAAACCCGGCAACGCGCTTGCCTTCGCGCACGGCTTCAACATCCGCTTCGGCACCATCCAGCCGCCCGCAGGCGTCGATGTCTTCCTCGCCGCGCCCAAGGCCCCGGGCCATCGCGTCCGCGAAGTCTTCACTGAAGGCGGCGGCACACCGGGCCTCGTCGCCGTGCAACAGGATGCAACCGGCAGCGCACTCGCTCTCGGCCTGTCGTATTCAAAAGGCATCGGCTGCACCCGCGCAGGTGTCATCGAAACCACCTTCACTGAAGAGACGGAAACCGATCTCTTCGGCGAGCAGGCGGTTCTCTGCGGCGGCACCGCCGCATTGGTCAAGGCAGGTTTTGAAACACTCGTCGAAGCCGGCTACCAGCCCGAAGTCGCATACTTCGAGTGCCTGCATGAGCTCAAGCTCATCGTCGATCTGATGTATCGCGGTGGCCTTGCCTACATGCGCTACTCCATCTCAAACACTGCTGAATACGGCGACTACACCGCGGGCCCGCGCATCGTTACCGATGAGACGCGCGCCGCGATGAAGAAGCTGCTCGCAGAAATCCAGGACGGCACCTTCGCGAAGAACTTCATCGAAGAGAACAAAACCGGCCGCAAGAAATTCGATGAGATCCGCAGGCAGGAAGCGAAGCACCCGATCGAAGAAGTGGGTGCAACCCTGCGCGCCTCCATGCCTTTCCTCGATCCGGTCACCGTCAAGGACAACGCGCCACAGGCAGCGCAGCCCGAAACGGTGCAGGCATAAGCCTGCATCCGACAGGCGTATGCTCATGAACAAAGAGGGCATCCGTAAAAGGATGCCTTCTTTGTTCATAGCGCCCTGTATCATGAAGATAGTGGTCTTTGCGTATGACGATTCGTTTTCTCCCCTTCGCCATACTCCTCAGCGCCTCTACGCTACTGCACGCGCAGGCCAGGCCCGATTGTGCATTGCGGCCGACATCGCTCATACAGATGCGCCATTGTTATCGTCCTCTGATCGTCTTCAGTCCCAGTGCAAGCGATCCGCGCCTTATCCAGCAACAATCTACGCTCGATGCAGCCGCAGACGATATGATGGACCGCTTTGTCCTCTTTCTTCCCATTCCTCAGAAATCTGCGGGCTATAACCCGCCACTCGACACACCATATGCGTTGCTGAGCCAAAAGGAGCTGGCTGCCACTCGAGAACGCTTTCAAGTGCCGGAAAATCAATTTATGGTTTTGCTCCTTGGCGAAGACGGCGGCATCAAATTACGTAGCACCACTCCTGTTTCCATAAACCGGCTGAATATTCTGATTGATGCCATGCCCGATCGGAAGGTGGAAATGAGGCGTCCGCACGCGAATTAAAGCCGTTTAACGGATTCTTGACGCGTATCCAATTGTTCTTCATCTACGATGTACCATTAAGTTACATAGAGGGTAGATATCTATGAATTCTGCCACCATCGCACCCGTCACAGAAACCCCTAAAATCCATGCCCCCACCCCTGTGCCTGAGATCATCGCCGCGCTCAAGCGCGTCGCACCCCTTCAGGGCATGGATGAGTGCGAATACGAGTGGCTGGCAAAGCATGGCGTGGAGCGCTTCGAGGAAGCAGGTGTCACTCTCTTTCGTGAAGGCGATCCCGCGCACCGGATGACGATCTTGCTGAAGGGCGAAGTCCACGTACGCCGCGAACATGGCGGCCCCGCTGCGCTTTGGATCGGTCGCTCAGGTCAGATCACCGGACTGCTTCCTTTTTCCCGCATGAAGAACTACGGCGGTCTCGGCTACACGGCTTCGCCTACCTGGGGTCTCGAATATGAGAAATCAACTTTCCCTGAAATGATCAAGGCTGTTCCCTCGATGACGCAACGCTGCGTGAATGTTCTGCTCGACCGCGTGCGCGAAGTCACTCGCATGGAGCAGCAGACCGAGAAGCTGGCAGCTCTCGGCAAACTCGCCGCGAACCTCGCACACGAGCTGAACAATCCTGCGTCCGCAGCGCAGCGCTCTGCATCTGGCCTGCTCGACGAGCTGCATGTCTACGGACAGGAAAAATACCGTCTCGGTAGTCTTTGTCTTTCAGACGATCACCTCGCCGTCGTCCGCAAATGGCAGGAGAATGTGCGTGATCACGCGAAAGTGTATCGCGGCAATCCCGCAGAGTTCTCTGCTCGCGAAGATCAGCTCTCTACGTGGATGCGCCAGCACAATGTGCAGGATTCATGGAGGATCGGACCGGAGCTGACGGAAGCAGGCGTGACCCCGGCGCAACTTGATCCTTTGTCGGAATTTCTCGATTCCGATGCGATCGCCGTCGTTCTTACGCAGTTCGCCTCTTCGCTGCGCGCAGAAAATATGGCCGAAGCGATGCTCGACTCCACGGCACGCATCTTCGACCTCATCCGCGCCATTAAAGATTATTCCTACATGGACCAGGCGCCGATTCAGGAGCTCGACATTCCACAGGGCCTGGAAAACACTCTGGCCATGCTGCAATCCCGCTTGCAGCATGTGGAAGTAGAACGGCGCTACGCCGATGATCTGCCGCTTATCTCTGCCTATGGCAGCGAGCTGAATCAGGTCTGGATGGCGCTGCTCGAAAACGCTCTGGACGCGATTCAGGATAACGGCAAGATCACTCTCAGCGTGCAGCTCTCCGGCGATTTGATACTCATCGAGGTATGGGACAATGGCCCCGGCATCGCGCCCGATCTGCAGGACCGCATCTTCGAGCCGTTCTTCACCACCAAAGCCCCGGGCAGCGGTCTCGGACTCGGCCTCGACACCGTGCAGCGCATCGTACGCAAACATCGCGGCTACGTCCGCGTGCAATCCGAACCCGGAGCCACCTGCTTCCAGGTACGTCTGCCGCTCGACCAGCTGCAGGCGTACTAAGACAGGGCACAAGTCACAGGGCTCAGGTCACAGCGCTCGTTATTGCAGATTGTCATCCTGCGTTGTTGCAAATTGTCATGCTCAGTTACTGCAAATTGTCATCCTGAGCGGCCTTTCAGTTGTCATCCTGAGCGCGAAGCGCGGAGTCGAAGGACCTGCTTTTCTTTAGACCTGCTTTTCTTTTGCAGCTCCACGAATGTGTGCCGGGTGTCCACATCTCGATTTTGAGATGTAGAAAAGCAAAGCCGGGTGCCCCACATCTCGATTTTGAGATGTGGGAAAGCAAAGCACCACCTCACTCCGCCCGCAGCGCCTCCATCGGATCAACCAGCGCCGCCCGCCGCGCAGGCAGATAAGCGGCCAGCAATCCGACCAGTATCAGAATTGCAGCAACCAACCCAAGCGTCCATCCGTCATGCGCTGTCACACCATAGAGATAACTCCGCACCACGCGCCCGGAAGCAAGCGCAAGAGCCAGTCCAACCACCACGCCCGTCACCAGCATCACGCTTGCCTGCCGCAGCACTAGCCACAATAGATCGCTGCGCTGAGCGCCCAGCGCCAGCCGCACCCCCAATTCCCTTGTCCGCTGCGAAACCACATACGCCAGCAGCCCATACAATCCGGCAACGCACAACAACAGAGCCGAACCACCGAATATTTCGAGCAGATGCATGGCCAATCGCTGGCTGCCGAACGAGTCTTCTACCACCTGATCCATCGTCGTAAAGTTGCTCCCCAAAGCAGGATCGACCTGCCGCAATGCTTCGCGAATCTCCGGAATCATCTCTTTCGGATCGCGATCCGTCCGCACGGCGAGGTCCATCGCAATCCCTTCCAGCGTCTTATATATGCCGCTCTCCGGCGTTATTTGTGAGATAGATGCTTCAATTTCAGGCGTGGACGGTTCATCCACAGCGCTTTGTCTCATGTCGTCGAGTACGCCTACAATTTCCGCGTCCTTTGCCGGTGTAAGATGCCACAGTTTCATCCCGACGACCTTGCTTAGGTCCTGCTGGTTTGGCGAATAACGCTGGGCAAAGGCTCGATTGACGACAAACACCGGCTGCGAAGATGGCGTGTCCTGCTGATTGAAAAACCGGCCCGCCAGCATCTTGAATCCAAATACCTGCTGCAGGTCAGGTGTCGCAGCCTTAAGCAGGCCGCCTACTTTCCATGATTTTCCATCAGCAGACTGCGAACCATCCATCTTCAATTCAAGATGAATATTGAATGTCCCTCCCAGCGGCACCTCCGTCATTAGCCCCGCAGCTTGTACGCCCGGAAGATGCTTTGCCCGCTCCAGCAACGGCAGATACAGATTATTCGTCATGTTCTGCCCGGCAAATTTGTAACCGGGAATCTGCAGATTCGCAACGATGATATGGTCTGTGCGAAAACCAAGTGGCACATGCCGCAACGCATAGATCGTCCGCAGCAGCAGCCCACATCCGACCAGCAGCGTCAGCGACAAAGCAATCTCTACCACCACCAGCCCGCTGCGCAAGCGGTTCTGCCCACGCGCACTGCCACTCTGCAATCCGCCCTGCTTGAGCGCAGGCTCGATGGGAGCATGCGCTGACATCCACGCTGGCCAGATCGATGAAATCATCGCCGAGACAGCA
>DATHQH010000155.1:0-12050 GCA_035482895.1 Alloacidobacterium sp.
CTCCGCTCAGGATTATGGGTTGTGGAGAAATGTAGAAGAGGCCATCACATTTGCGATGACCTCTTCTGCCTGGCATGAACTACAAAATATAGCGCGATAAATCATGGTCCTTCACGATCGAAGCGACCATCTGACGGACATATTCCGGATCGATGACGGCCACTCTTTCGCGGCCTGTGGCGGTTTCGCGTTCGATGATGGGCAGCGGCGTGGTTGTGCCGTTGTTTTCGCCGGCAGCGGCAAGATCGATCACATTGCTCTCGTTCTTGGCGGCTTTGGTCAAGTCAGGCGCGAGGAAGCTGATCTCGTCGAGCACGCGCTCCATGATGGTGTGCAGGCGGCGTGCGCCAATGTTTTCCGTCGTCTCGTTGACGCGGAAGGCGAAGCGCGCTATCTCTTCGAGTGATTCAGGCGTGAATTCGAGCTTCAGTCCTTCGGTGTCGAGCAGCGCTATGTATTGCTTGGTCAGCGATGACTTTGGCTCAGTCAGAATGCGGATGAAATCTTCGACTGTGAGCGAGTGAAGTTCAACGCGGATGGGGAAACGGCCTTGTAATTCCGGAATCAGATCGCTCGGCTTCGAGACGTGGAAGGCCCCGGCGGCGATGAAAAGAATATGGTCTGTGCGCACCATGCCGTAGCGCGTGTTGACCGTGGTGCCTTCGACGATGGGCAGGATGTCGCGCTGCACGCCTTCGCGGGAGACGTCGGGACCATGTCCACCCTCGCGTCCGGCAATCTTGTCGATCTCGTCAAGGAAAACGATGCCGGAGTTTTCGACGCGCTCGACGGCGATGCGTGTCACCTGATCCATATCGATGAGGCGGCCTTCTTCTTCCTGTACAAGATATTCGAAAGCTTCGCCGACCTTCATCTTGCGCTTCTTGGTGCGCTGGCCAAAGATGTTCGGGAGGACATCCTTGAGGTTGATGTCCATCTCTTCGACGCCCTGATTCGAGATGATTTCAAACGACGGAGTATTCCGCTCGCGCACGTCAATCTCGACCATGCGGTCGTCCAGCTTGCCTTCGCGGAATTGCTGACGCAGCTTCTCGCGGGTGCGCTGATGCGATTCGTTGCTCGGCGCGGGGAAGGTGAGCGTGTTGTTGCTGCCGGGCTCGCTTTGTGGAGCTGGCGGGGGTGTTGGAACGGCAGTGGGAGGAGGTAGCAGGAGATCGAGCAGGCGCTCCTCGGCGTTCAACTCGGCCTTGTCCTCGACTTCTTCAAGCTTCTCTTCGCGCACCATGTCGATGGCGATCTCGACCAGATCGCGCACAATGGCTTCGACGTCGCGGCCTACGTAGCCGACTTCTGTAAATTTGGATGCTTCGACCTTCAGGAAAGGCGAGTTGGTCAGCTTGGCCAGACGGCGGGCGATTTCAGTTTTGCCTACGCCGGTAGGTCCGATCATGATGATGTTCTTCGGCATGATCTCTTCGGCAAGATCCGGCGGCAGCTTCTGGCGGCGCATGCGGTTGCGCAGGGCAATGGCTACGGCGCGCTTGGCGGCTTTCTGCCCTACGACATACTTATCCAGCTCGGCGACGATCTCGCGTGGGGTCAGGTCTTCGAGCGCGAGTTCCTGGTCTTCAGCAGTTCCGGGTAAATAAATGGCCATGTGCCTGCTCCTTCTGGGCGGGCGTTGGGGTTAACACCCCTATGCGTGCAGCTCTTCGATGGTGATCTTGTCGTTGGTATAAATGCAGATCTGTCCGGCGATCTTCAGCGATTTTTCAGCAATATCGCGGGCTGACAGATCAGTGTTTTCATAAAGCGCGCGGGCCGAGGCCAAGGCATACGAGCCGCCGCTGCCGATGGCCGCAATGCCTTCATCCGGCTCGATCACGTCGCCTGAGCCGCTGAGAAGAAACGTCTGATGCGGGTCGGAGACGATAAGCAAGGCTTCGAGGTTGCGCAACATCTTGTCGGTGCGCCATTCCTTGGCCAGTTCTACCGCCGAGCGCCCCAAGTTGCCGGCATATTGTTCCAGCTTGGTTTCAAAACGGCTGAAGAGCGAGAAGGCGTCCGCCGTCGATCCGGCAAATCCGGCAAGAATCTTGTCCTGGTAAAGACGGCGTATCTTCTTTGCCGAGTGCTTGATGACCGACTCGCCAAGGGTGACCTGGCCGTCTGCGGCCATAACCACACTTCCATTGCGGCGTACACACACAACGGTCGTGGACCGGATACGCCGACCGGTGGCGGAGTTCAATTCCAGAGGGGAAACGCCACGGGAAACGGTGGCCGGAGACAACTTTTGATTCGACATGCCAGGACTTCAGTATACCGTACCGAAGTCCTGGCTTTTGCCTCTGCAGACCTGCGGTGAAGCATTAAATATTCGCCTGTTTTGCCGAGAAATCGCCAATGATCGGTAATTTGTAGAATTCGCCTTTGCTGGCCTTAAGGATGGCCAGCAGCCATATGATGAAAAGTGCCAGCCCAAGAAGCATCTGCACCAGCGGGAAGAGGAGCCAAATCCCTGGAATGAAATGCAACGTCACTTGTAGAATCGCCATGCCAATTTGCAAAACGATGGCTATAGCGTTCAACGCAATGGATTGGATCGCATGAAAGCGCACCAGGCGCATCTTGTTGTAAGGTTCCAGCACCAGGAAGATGATGGCTGGAATAATGGTGAGATACGAGATGGCCGCGGCTGCATTCTCTGACAAGCCACTGGCTCCTGTCGTAACGGGGACGGCGGCCGCAGCCCCGCTGCTTACAGGTGTAAAACCGGCAGGCGCTGCTGAACCGGCGGGAACAGCGCTGAGCTGAGCTCCGCAGAAACCGCAGAAGCTGGCCTGGGGAGCAACTTCGTTATGGCACGAAGGGCATTGCATGAGTTTTCTCCTGGTAAGTCTTGAAATTTCTAAGGATCAGCTGTGGGGAACGCCCACCAGCATACGCCTGAGGCGCCGAAATGAGGACAAATATTTGTCCACTCTAACGGCCACACCTTCCCATAGTTACCGGCCATGCGGGAGCGTTTCACGGCCAGTACTGAAGCCGGAGAGGAAAGTGAAGAAGATACAGCAGGGGACGTCACAGTCTGCGGTATTCTGCTCTTATAGCATTTGGCGTTTGGCGTGGCTTTGCAACAGTGTGCAGCCCTCGAAATCGACCCGATGCAAAAGTACTGCGCGAACGAGAGGCAATTTGAGGCGGAGAACCTGATGAACGGCCTTTCCCTGCGGGACCCTCAGGTGATTGGAACTCTGGCGGCGGCCACCCTTTGCCTGGGGGGAGTGGCGGTCTATTTCGCGATGCGAAAGCGACCCACTGAGGAAGAGCTCGAGCGCGAACGCCGTGCCCTTCTGGTGCAAAGCGGACGGATTATCGACGGGACGCTTCTTGATATTTCGGAGCTGGACACAGTGGAGAGCGGTCGCCCGACCGGCATGCAGCTCATTCTTTACAAGTATGAGATCGGCGGGGTGATATATGAGTGCTCGCAGGATGTGACCACTCTGCGCGATCTGGTCAACATCTACGATTGTCGCCTGGGGTTTCCCTGCTCTGTGCGTTATGACACACACAAACCAGAGAACAGCATCATCCTAGCCGAGACCTGGAGCGGCCTGCGCGACACGGCGAACTCGATTCCGTTGCGCAATGTAGCAGCAAAACCACCACGTTCCCGGACGGCACCGCTTGGCTAGCTCAACAATGAGTCATGTTCACCTTATGGGAACGCACATTGTAGTGACGATCAGCCTCAGCATAGACTAAGCACATGCATGTTCACGGCGCACCTACCGGAAAAATGCAGCGGGTGCTGCAGTTTTCGCTCATGGCGACGCTCGCTTATGTAGGGCTGACGTTCTTTGCCGGACTGCGTGCGCACTCTCTGGCCCTGATTTCCGAGGCTGGCCATAATATTTCCGATGCGCTGGCGCTGCTGCTCTCTTTTGTCGCTGTCTACTTCCAGAGCCGCCCCCCGACGGACGCAAAAACCTTCGGCTATCAACGCGCCGGCGTGCTCGCCGGCTTTGTGAATGCCCTTACGCTGATCGTGATCGCGGGATGGATCGCGGTTGAGGCGATTCGCCGCCTCAGTCAACCGGTACAGGTACAGCCCCGCCTGATGATGATTGTCGCAGCGGCCGGCGTTGTGATGAACGGCGTAATCGCCGCGCTGCTGTCGCGGGTGAACACGGATGTGAATATGCGCAGCGCCTTCCTTCACATGCTGGGGGATACGCTTTCTACAGCGGCGGTGATTGTGGGCGGCGCGGCGATTCTGTGGACCGGGCAGGCCTGGATCGACCCGGTCCTTTCGCTTGCCATTGCCGTGCTGATCATCTGGTCGTCGCTTTCGATTGTGCGGGAAACACTGAACATTCTGCTCGAAGGCACGCCGCGCGGAATCTCTCTTTCAGAAATCCGGGAATCTCTGCAACTCATTCAGGGTGTGGAAGATGTTCATGATCTGCACGTCTGGAGTCTCGGTTCACAGACCCGCGCTCTCGCCAGCCATGTGACGATTGCCGACCTGCCGATTTCGGAAAGTGGACGGATTCTTGATGAGATCAAAGCTATTTTGCGCGAACGCTTCTACATTGATCACACGACGATTCAGTTTGAGAATGTGGACTGCGAAGTGGCGCATGGGTGCGTGATGACGGTGGAAGAAGTGCAGCTTCACGCACATGGGCATCATCATCACGGGCATAGCCATTGATTTTGGATTACGTACTGTCTTCCGGCTTGTCCGGCTGCGCGTTATAAATCTCTTCGGCGCGTTCGAGGGTATCAATCTCCGCCACAGGCTTGTCGTTTCTAATGCGCAAAATGCGCGGAAAGCGAAGCGCGAAGCCGCTGTCATGGCGGTCGGAACGCATGATGTTGTTGAAGGCTACTTCGAGAACCAACAGCGGTTCGACAGTGCGGAAGCCGCCGAATTCTTCGAGCGTGTGCTCCTTGAAGAATTTTGTCAGCTCGTCGATTTCTGCATCCGTGAGACCGGAATAGGCTTTGCCGATATTTTTCAGCGCATCGCCGTCTTTTACCGCAAAGGTGTAGTCGCTCAATACTCCTGCGCGCCTGCCGTGGCCGAATTCGGCACCTGTTACGACAACATCCAGCGTCGCCAGCTCTCGCTTGAGCTTGAGCCAGGCCAGGCCGCGCCGTCCCGGCTGGTAGACGCTGCGCAGAGCCTTGAGCATGACACCTTCGTTTCCTCGTTCGCGCGCTTCGGAATAGGCGCGATCCAGTTGTTCGGCGCTGCGTAGCTGGAATGCAGGCGCCAGGATGAGGCGGGGAAAAAGATTGCTTTCGCCATCGGAGAAGAGACTTGCCTGCCCCCGCTGCGCGCGGTTCATGGTTGTATCCGCATGCCTTCCGACAAATGCCTCAAGCGCGCTCCGGCGTTCGAACAGAGGCCGCTCCAGGAGTAGCTCTTCGCGAAAATAAAGAAGATCGAAGGCGACGAAAACGACTGGCGTCTGCTCGCGCATCTCACGGGAAACACGCTTTCGCCCGAGTCGTTGTTGCAGCGAGGTAAAGGGGAGAGCGCGTTGCTCAGATGCATTCCATGCGACGATTTCTCCGTCCAGAATTGCGGGTTCCGGAATTTGCTCGAAGGCTTCAATAAGCTCCGGGAAACTTTCGCTGATGTCCTCACGGTTGCGGGAAAAGAGTGCGACCCGCCCGGGATCATTCGGGTCGCCGCAGTGCAGTTGAGCTCGGATGCCGTCGTATTTGTCTTCGAGCTGGGCCTCGCGCACGGCTTCCCGCGGGGTGGGTTCATCCATCACTTGTTCAGTCAGGCGATCTTCTTCCGGGAGCGCGTCCGATGTTCCTTTGTGTTCGGCTGCAACCTCTTCTGTAAATCGTTCGAGCGCTTCTTCGACCGTAGCAACGGGGCTTGCCAGCATGAATCCGAGCGCATGAAAGAGGCGCATGCGCGCTTCATGCAGCGTGCCGGATAGCGCCATGGCTGTCACCTCCGGCAGGCTGCCGGTCAGCATGACGGCATGCCGTATCTGAGATGGTTCAGTTCCGTAAGCGACGGCGATGGCCTCTTCAACCAGGCTTTGCTTCACGCCGATCCGCATGTCCCCGGTTATGAGCTTGACGAGGTATTTGGTTTCGATCGGCGTGGCTTTCGCGAGCAGATCGAGAACCAGCCGCTGTTTGGCAGTTGGACCTTTGGCTGCGGCAATTTCTCCAAACCAGGTTTCAATATCCTGCAGCGTTAAAGAAGGAGAAATGCTGTGTTGGTTCTCAAGCAGATCGCAGGCGGCAGCACCCAGATCGCCGTTCCTGCGATATGCCGCGTACATGGCATCCGGGTTTGCGCCGGAAAGCTGTGAAACAACCTTAGAAAGAAGCGAACCGCCAACTTTGAGCGTGCGGCGGTCTGTCTCGGCAAAAGGTTGGCCCGACAAATAAAGCGCGGCGCGGGATGCGTCTTCAACCACCAATAGCTTCAGATAGTTAGCCATCAATGAGCGCTTTTCAAGCTTTTTGCTTGTGGCGGAAAGCTGCTGGCACAGTTCCGCGAATCTTTCGAGGGCGGCGCTCATCTCATCGACTATAGATGCTTAGGACTGCCTGTGCTTCTGGGTTGGGCAAGAAGGGCTTTATCGGTGATTGAAATCGCGGTAAAATAAAAGCAATGCAGTTCGATCTTCAGAACGGTTCTCTTCTCTAGCGGCTCCCGCCGCCGATACGATTCGCCTGTCGTTTTTCCTCAGGAATTCAAACTTTACCGCGCAGCGCGCACGAGAAAGCACCCCATGTTTGAGCGTTTAGACCAAATCGCAGCCCGTTATGAGGAGTTAGGCGAACAGCTCGCTTTACCCGAGATTATTTCCGACCAGCAGAAGTATCAGAAGATCGCCAAGCAGCATCGCGATCTGCAGGACGTCGTCGAGAAGTATCGCGAATATCGGCAATTACAGATCGGCATCGCCGACGCCAAAGCGATGGCAGACGAGACCGATCCGGATATTCGCGCCATGGCGGAAGAAGAACTGGCACAGCTCGAAGAGCGTCTACCAAAGATCGAAGAAGATTTGAAACTGTCGCTATTACCGAAAGATCCGAATGACGAGAAAAACGTCATCCTTGAAATTCGTGCCGGTACCGGTGGTGATGAGGCTTCGCTGTTTGCGGCGGAGATGTTCCGCATGTACTCGCGTTTTGCCGAGCAGCACCGCTGGAAGGTCGAGGTTCTGTCCAGTTCCGATTCTTCTGTCGGCGGGTTGAAAGAAGTCATCGCCATCATCGAAGGCAACAAGGTCTATTCGCAGTTGAAGTATGAGAGCGGCGTACATCGCGTACAGCGCGTGCCCGCGACGGAAACACAGGGCCGTGTGCATACCTCCGCAGTAACCGTGGCCGTGCTGCCGGAAGCAGAAGATGTCGATGTAAAGATTGAAGCCAAAGACCTGCGCATCGACACCTTTTGCTCGTCGGGTCCCGGTGGGCAATCCGTCAATACAACGTACTCGGCTGTCCGCATTACACATATTCCGACCAACACCGTCGTGAGCTGCCAGGATGAAAAGTCGCAGATCAAGAACCGCGAAAAAGGCATGCGTGTGCTGCGCGCCCGTCTCTACGAGATTGAGATGGAGAAGCAGCAGCAGGCGCTAGCCAAGGAACGCAAGCAGCAGGTTGGCTCCGGGGACCGCAGCGAGAAGATCCGCACCTATAACTTCCCGCAGAACCGCCTGACCGATCATCGCATCGGGTTGACGATCCATCAGTTGGCCGACGTGATGGAGGGCAGGCTGCAATCTGTGGTCGATGCGCTGACTTCGCATTTCAATGCGGAAAGGCTGAAGGCGGAAACGGCGTCCGCCGCCTGAGGATGATCCCACCCAGGTAGCCTAATAATGGGCGTCATCCTGAGCGCAGCGAAGGATCCATACGACGCCGGGACAGTAACTGCTCTGAATCGCTTTCTTCCATGAATTCACGCACGCTTCAGCAGACGCTCTCTGCGGGTATCTCCACACTCGAAGGCATCACAACGCAACCACGCCGTGATGCCGAGTTGCTGTTGCTGCGTCTGATAGAGCGCGATCGCGCATTTCTGCTGACACATCCTGATTTGCTGCTTACCACTGACCAGACTGCGCAATATGAGAGCTGGCTTCGCCGTCGCGCTCTGCATGAGCCGATCCAGTACATTCTGGGGGAGCAGGAATTCTTTGGGCTCACGTTCGCGGTCACTCCCGATGTTCTGATCCCGCGCCCTGAGACCGAGCATCTTGTGGAAGCGCTGCTTGCGTGCGTACCGCACGATCGGCCACTTCGGATTGCCGATGTCGGAACCGGTTCTGGTGCGATTGCGGTCGCGCTATCCTATGCGCTGCCGGAGGCGCAGGTGACAGGGTTGGATATTTCGGAAGCCGCCCTCGCTATAGCAAAACGCAATGCGGAGACGCATCACGTCGCCGGCCGGATGCGCTTTCTCACATCGGATGTGCTGAGCGCCGTTGCCAGTGAGCGATTCGATGCGATTGTCTCCAATCCTCCCTATGTCGCAGAGGCTGACCGTGCCTCGCTTGAGCCGCAGGTTCGGGATTATGAGCCATCGGGGGCACTCTTTGCCGGAACATCGGGGCTGGATGTATATGAACGTCTGATTCCGGAGGCACATGCGGCGCTTGAGCCCGGCGGTTGGCTGCTGATGGAGATCGGGCAGGGGCAGCGGGATGCTCTTACCCAACTCCTTTCCGGTTGGAATAACGTCGGTTTTATCGATGACCTCCAGGGAATTCCGCGGGTCGCCTGCGCGCGGCGATAGGCATAAACTGGAAACATGACCACTGCCGCACTTGCCACCGAGCAACTGACTCATGAACAAAAACTGGACCGTCTTGCCGAGGTCGCCGTCTGCGTAGGCCTGGGCCTGGAGCGCGGGCAGGAACTGGTGATGACTGCTTCGCTCGATGCCCTTCCGCTGTCGCGCCGTATTACCGAGCACGCCTACCGTGCCGGGGCTTCGCTGGTTACAACACTTTTCAGCGACGATGAAACGGCTCTCATGCGCTATCGCTTCGCTCCGGATGAGAGCTTCGACCGCGCTCCTGCGTGGCTATATGACGGCATGGGCGCGGCGTTCAAGAGCGGAGCGGCGCGGCTGGCGATTGCCGGGGCGAATCCGTCGCTGCTCTCGAATGAAGACCCGGACAAGGTTGGCCGGGCGAACCGCGCAGTCTCAAAGGCTTACCGGCCTGCGCTGGAGCTGATCACGCGGCATGAAATCAACTGGACGATTGTCGCCAGCGCTACGCCCGCCTGGGCTGCCGCGATGTTTCCGGATGACGCGCCGGATGCGGCCCTGGCAAAGCTTTGGGATGCGATCTTCGCCTCGTCGCGTGTCGATGCTGACGATCCTGTTGCGGCATGGAAGACGCACGATGCCGGGCTGCACAAACGGGCTGACTTCCTGAACCAGAAACGCTATGCGGCGTTGCAGTACCGCGGGCCGGGAACGGATTTTCGCCTTGGCTTGTCCGACGGTCATCTCTGGCTCGGAGGCGGCACGACGGCTGGCAATGGCGCGTATTGCATTCCCAACATGCCGACAGAGGAAGTTTTCACCACGCCGCACAAGGACCGCGCCGATGGCACGGTGACGGCGACCAAGCCGCTTTCTCACCAGGGCACGATGATTGAGGGTATCCAGGTGCGCTTCGAAGGCGGCCGCATTGTGGAAGCACGCGCGACCAAGGGCCAGGAAGTGCTGCAAAAGCTGATCGACACCGATGACGGCGCTCGCCGGCTCGGCGAAGTCGCTCTGGTGCCGCACTCATCACCGATAGCAGCCAGCGGACTGCTCTTCTTCAACACACTCTTTGACGAGAACGCAGCCTCTCACATCGCGCTGGGTCAGGCGTACAGCTCTTGCCTGATCGACGGCGATAAGCTCACTCCAGAGCAGCTTGCGGCCAGGGGCGCGAATGACAGTCTGATCCATGTGGACTGGATGATCGGCTCCGATCAGCTGGATATTGATGGCGTAACAGCCTCCGGCACGGCTGAGCCGCTGATGCGGAAGGGCGAGTGGGTGTAGCCGCGCGCCATTCATGGACAGGCCCGCCAAAACGGCGGGCCTTTTTATTGCGTAACCCTTAGCCAGATCGAATCCTTCCTCGAGCCGTCTCCATCCAATCGGCACAGGAGATTCCAATGCCGAAGAGTGTTCGTTTTTATGAGACAGGCGGTCCGGAAGTGCTGAAGATTGAGGAAGTCCCATCTCGGCAACCAAGCCAGGGAGAAGTGCGACTGAAGGTGCAGGCGATTGGGCTGAATCGGGCTGAGTCGATGTTTTACCACGGGCAATACATTTATGCGCCAAAGCTGCCGGCGGGGCTTGGATATGAGGCGGCTGGCGTGGTCGAAGCTGTTGGGCCGGATGTGGACAAGAGCTGGATCGGGAAGCGGGCTTCGACGATTCCTGCCTTCAATTTGAACGAGTACAGCATGGTGGGTGAGCAGGTGATCGCTCCAGTGGCGGCGCTGGGTGAGTATCCTGCGAATTTGTCGGCGGTGGAAGGCGCGGCGATCTGGATGCAGTATGTAACGGCGTATGGCGCCCTGATTGGGATTGCTGGACTGACGAAGGGCGATTTTGTGGTGATTCCTGCGGCATCGAGCAGCGTGGGGATTGCGGCGATTGAGATTGCGAAGGCTGAGGGTGCGGTGTCGATTGCGACGACACGGAAGAGCAGCAAGAAGGCGGAGCTGAAAGCGCTGGGCGCCGATCATGTGATCGCGACCGAGGAGGAGGATTTTGTTGCACGGGTAAAGGAGATTACGGGCGGCAAGGGCGCTCGGGTGATCTTCGACCCGGTGGCGGGGCCGTTTCTCGAAAAGCTGGTTGAAGTGACGAAGCCGCAGGGGATCATCTTTCAGTATGGGGCGCTGTCGGCGCAGGCGACTCCGCTGCCGCTGGTTCCGGTGCTGTCGAATGGGCTGACGGTCCGCGGTTACACGCTGATGGAGTTTACGCGGAATGCTGAGAAGCTTCCGGCTGCGAAGAAGTATGTGTATGACCGGCTGGCGGATGGACGGTTCAAGCCGAAGATTGCGAAGACGTTTCCATTTGCGCAGGTGGTGGAGGCTTACCGGTATCTGGAGTCGAATGCGCAGGTGGGAAAGATTGTGGTTACTGTGCCTTGATGGTACCTTGTTGAGGTTCGTCGGCATTGTCTAACGGCACCTGTGTCTCACCTCCATTTCGTATTTCTCTTACAGATGAACCTTGCTGCGCAAGGCAATTGGCGCACGAATTTCATTCGTGCGGGTCCTTCGACTTCGCTGCGCTTCGCTCAGGATGACAACTTTTTTTGACGCTCGCTATTTATTTAGGCCGTGATGTGATCAGGCTTTGGTAGAGATCGATGGTCTGGTCGGCGATGGCGGTCCAGGAGAAGTGTTCTTCGACGCGGTTGCGGCCAGATTGTCCGAACTGTTTTGCCTTGGCTTTATCCGTCAGCAGGTCTGATAGTTTTGCGGCGAGGTCGTGGGCGAACTTGTCTGGATTAGTCGGGAAGCTGGTTACCGGATCTTGCTCGAAGGGGACGAGGTAGCCGGTGACGTTGTCGGCGACGACTTCCAGGATGCCTCCGGTGGCGCTGGCTACGACGGGGGCCTGGCAGGCCATGGCTTCGAGGTTGATGATGCCGAAGGGCTCATAGACCGAGGGGCAGCAGAAGACGGCGCAGTTGCTGTAGAGCTGGATGGCCTCCTGTTTGGTAACCATCTTGTCGATCCAGACGATGTTGGGGTTGTGGGCGCGGGCTTCGTCGACTTTGCTGCGCATTTCGGCGGCGATCTCGGGGGTGTCGGGCGCCCCGGCGCATAGGACTACCTGTGTATTTGGCGGAGGGTGGCGGATGGCATCGACAAGATGGGTGACGCCCTTCTGGCGGGTGATGCGACCTACGAAGAGAATGTATGGCCGCGCAAGGTTGACGCCGAAGCCGGGGAGCGCGGAGGTGTCGCTGGTTTTCTGATACTGCGCGAGGTCGATGCCGTTGTAGATGACGTGGATGCGCTCTGCTTTCACGTCGGGGTAGGCACGG
>DATHQH010000156.1:0-2941 GCA_035482895.1 Alloacidobacterium sp.
CCGCCTTCGGCATTACAGCCGTCATGTTGGTAGCCATCGTTAAAGTCCATATTCCGGTGGGATTTTTTATGAACTGGTCCGGAACGCAAAAAGGCGAAGGTTACGAGTATCATCTGCTCGTCCTCGCCCTCTGCCTGCTGATCATGGTGAAAGGCTCTGGCGCTCTGTCGATCGATCGCGTTTTAAGCAAGGCATAACAAAATGCTCCCGCGAAGGATCAGGTAACATGTTGATGCCGAATCGCCATGTTTGCGTGTCCTCTGAAAATGCGGTTGCCTGCTGGTTTCCTGCTCGCCGCATTGCCGGCTCTTTCGTGCATGGGCCGAGCACAGGAGCCATCCACAAGTCTGAAGCAGGCCGATACTGACTATCGATCCGGAGTGGCTGCGTTATCCAGTAATGATCTGAATACTGCGCTTGCCGACTTCGAGAAAGTTGTCCATCTTGCACCGGCAATTGAACAGGGACACAGCGCCCTGGGCACTGTTTATCTGCGACTTGGACGCACGAGCGAAGGAATTCGCGAGCTGAAGAAAGCGCTTGCCCTGCAGCCCGGCGATAGAAGCGCCATGTTGAACCTGGCTCTCGCGTATGAGCAAAGCGGCGAAGCTGCAGAAGCGCTGCCCTGGTTTGCGAAGCTGGAGGCAGCGTCTCGCGTTGATAAGCAGGCACTCCCACTGAATGTTCTTGTCTCTTATGCGCGAGCGCTCGCAGCAGCGCGTCAATTTCCGTCGGCGGTTGCGCGCATGAAGGAAGCAATAGCGCGGGACTCCCAGAATGCGGAATGGCAAGATGAACTGGGCTCAATTTACGCGCAGCAGCAGAGCTGGCCTGAGGCGAGGCAGGCATTCACCGCTGCCCTCCAGTTGAATCCGGACCTCGCAACGGCTCATATGCATCTCGGCATAACATTGCAGGCGGAGCAACAGCCGGGCGCGTTGGATGAGCTGGCGAAGGCATATCAACTGGCGCCTCAGAATCCTGAAGTCGCTATGCAATTGGGGCAGGCTCTGGCGAGTGCTGGTCAGGATGAGCAGGCCATCCCGCTCTTCGAACATGCGTTGGCGGTTGATCCAGGTCTGACAGCGGCGACTTACCAGCTGGGCCTGGCGTTGCAGCGCACGAATAAGCTAGAGGACGCTCTTCCCTTGCTGCAAAAGGCAGCGGCCGCTGATCCTAAGGATGCCGAGGTACTGACCAATCTCGGTATGGCTCTTTGCCAGGCACAGCAGGCCAAGGATGCGGTCCCAATCCTGCAACGGGCGGTTGCGTTGATGCCCGGCAATCTGACGGCTCACCAGGATCTCGCCGCCGCCTACATCCAGCTCAGCCAGTTTGACGATTCGATAAGTCAGTTGCGCGAGGCGTTAAAGCTATCTCCGAATGCTCCGCAATTGCATTACAACTTGGGACTCGCATTCAAGATGCAGGACGATGCAGCGCACGCGATTCCGGAATTCGAGACGGCGGAGAAGCTCGATCCGTCGGCACCGGAGCCGCCCTATGCTCTCGGCATGCTGTATGTGCAGGCTGGGCGCTACACGGATGCGGAACGGGAATTAAATATTTCGTTAAAGCTGCGTCCCGAAAATGGCGATGAATGGTCGACCTTGGGTAGCGTCTACAGTCATCTCGACAAGTTACCGGAAGCGGCATCGGCCTTAAGGGAGGCAATCCGGCAACTTCCACAGCAGCCTGATCCGCACCTGACGCTTGCGGCCGTCCTGGTGAAACAAAACCAGCCCGCAGAAGCCGCTGCGGAGCGCAAACAAGCTGCCGAACTGATGCGCTCCAACATGAATCGCCAGCGTGCCGAGGTTGCCAGCAACTCGGGGAACTCACTGTTGAAAGGCGGCAAGGTGAATGAGGCGATCGTGGAGTTTCGAGACGCCGTGAGCTATGACGCGAATTATGCTGAGGCGCATATGGGCCTGGCGAAGGCGTTGGAGCAGCAGGGAAAGATTGTAGAGGCAGCGACCGAGCGACAAAAGGCGGAAGCGCTTGAGAAAACTTCCCAGGCACAGCAGGTGCAACACTGAAGCTGGAAAGGTCTGCGTAAACGTAAGCGGGCATCGTGTCTGTGGGGCGTATATACAGCCGCCACACGCATTCGATATAGTGCAGAAGCTGGAATTCAGCCGCTTCCGGATCGTGGTTTCTTTGAACAAAAATCGGGGACACTTCTCCAACCATGCAGCCTACGAGTGCTTTTGGCCGGGGGTGGTTTGTTCTTGTTCTGATCTCATCGGGGGCTTCCATACGTTGCTTCCATCTACTGCCGCCGATTCACTTGACGATCTATGCAAGCATCAGGAAATCTCGACTGAGAGCATGCGTGATATGTGTCTGCGTCCAGCAAGGCTGCGGGACCATAAGCTCATGAGGATGATCATTTGAATCGTCGCAAATTCATCCATTCCCTCAGCCGCACGGCGCTCGTTCTGCCATTCGCGGATATCGTCGCGCTCGCTGCACCCTGGCAACAGCAGACACAGCCGGAACAACCCAAAAATATTGGCCCGCAGGAGCGCACCTACAACGCAAAAGCCGCGCCGCCTCCTCCCGGTCCGAAATCGCCCATTGAAGGCACGCCGCTTGGCGTGAGCTTTGTCGATGTGGTGCAAGGGTCCGGCCTGAACGTCAAGACGATTTACGGCGGGGAAGGAACCAATCAATACCTGCTTGAAACCACGGGCTGCGGACTCGCTTTCTACGACTATGACGACGATGGCTGGCTCGATCTTTTTCTGGTCAACGGCTGGCGACTGGAGGGATTTTCACCGGGACAGGAACCGCACTGCCACCTCTTCAAGAATAATCGCGATGGCACATTCACCGATGTAACTGCGGGCTCAGGGCTGGAGCATAAGACTGGATGGGGTCAGGCCTGCTGCGTAGGCGACTACAACAACGATGGCCACGATGATTTGTTCGTCACTTA
>DATHQH010000157.1:0-9650 GCA_035482895.1 Alloacidobacterium sp.
TGGCGTGGAATTACCGCCTGAATTGATAAAATTGATATAGAGAACAAAAGCGCGCCTAAAACGGCGCGCTTTGTTCTTGGGTCGAACCGGCCTTCAGGCCAGTGAAAAAGCCTGCAAAACCCGAGGGGCTTTAGCCCCGGAGCTCAATAGCGGGTAGAAAATGATGGAGAACATTTGAGGAACCACAAGCCTTTAGAATCAATTACCTGCAAATAAACGGAGCAATATCAATTATTTAGCGCAAAAATAATAAGTCATTCGTTTTCAGTAAACTAGCGCTACCCCAGGGGAGGGTTAGCCTATTGCTCAGGCGGACGCTTCGGAGCCTTCAATCCAAGCTCCTTCATGGCAATCTGCAGATCGGCCCACGCTTCCTTCTTCTGCCGCGGATCGCGCAGCAGGTACGCCGGATGGTAGGTGACGATGAGCTTCGACCCGCGCGCCTCGTGAAACCGTCCACGCAATGAGCTGAGCGAGGCCTTGCCGCCCAGCAGATACGTCGCCGCCGTCGAGCCGAGCGCGACCAGAATTTCCGGGCGGATCACGTCAATTTGCTGGAAGAGAAACTGGGAACAGGTATTGGCCTCTACCGGCTCCGGGGTACGATTCTGCGGCGGACGGCACTTGACGATATTGGCGATATAAACCTGCTCGCGCTGAAGGCCCATCGCATGAATCATGTTGTTGAGCAGCTGTCCTGCTCTGCCGACGAACGGACGGCCCTGCATGTCTTCATCCGCCCCTGGCCCCTCGCCGACAAACATCAGGCGGGCATTCGGGTCACCCTCGCCGAAGACGATGGTATGCCGCCCCGCAAAAGCCAGCGGACAGCGCTTGCAGTCGCCAATTTCTTCTCGGATGGCTTTGAGGGCAGACTCGCGCTTCTCAGGAGTGATGAGTGATTCGGCAACGAACAGGTCTTTTGGGTGAGCGATAGAATGCTTTTTCGGCATGGCCTCTTCTGCAACTGGAACGGCTACAGTTTCTGCCTCTCTCTCAGTGGCAGATTCCAGCGTGATCTCCGACGGAGCAACATCGCCGCGGCGATAGAAATCGAAGACACCGAGGTCACGATAATAGCGAACGCGCGCAGCGATGGCCTGCTGTAGTTCAGGATTGAGATGGGACATCGTTACCGTTCCGCGACCACTTTTTGCGGACGGCGCAGCATCATCACTTCTTCCAGAATGCGGTCGGCCAGCTCGCGCTTGCTCATCTCCGGAAGATCAATGGCAGTCTGGTGCGTCAGGAAGGTCACGGCATTGCGGTCGGAGTCAAAGCCGACGCCTTCGCGCGAGACATCATTCAGCACGATCGCATCCGCGCCCTTGCGCAGTAGTTTGTCGCGGCCATGCACAATGGCATTTTCCGTCTCGGCGGCAAAGCCGATGATGAGCATGCCATCGTGGCGACGCTGGACGACTTCGGCCAGAATGTCCTCCGTCGGCTCAAACTCTAACGTCAGTGGACCGGTGCGCTTAAGCTTCTGTTCGGCCCGGATAATAGGCCGGTAATCCGCTACCGCAGCCGCTTTGATGACGATTGTTGCCTCATCAAGACGGCTCAGCACGGCCGCGCGCATTTCGTTTGTGGTCACGACTGGAATGATCTCGGTGTTCACAGGAGGGCGCAATGCAGTAGGCGCCGAAATGAGGATGACCTTTGCACCGCGCTTGGCCGCAGCCTCGGCCAGCGCATAACCCATCTTGCCGCTGGAGCGATTGCCCAGGAACCGGACCGGATCGATAGCTTCACGCGTACCGCCGGCTGTAATCAACACCGTCTCGCCGTCCAGATCATTACGGTGGTTCAGGATGCCGAGTACGGCCTGCACGATGGCGTCATTCTCGGCCAAACGTCCGCTGCCGATCATGCCGCAGGCAAGATAACCGCTGTCGGGCGAAACGATGCGAACGCCGCGCTCTTCGAGCAGAGCCAGATTGGCCTGCGTCGCCGGATGGTTCCACATATTGACGTTCATCGCCGGAGCAACGATCACAGGCGCATTCGTGGCCAGATACATCGTCGTCAGGAAGTCGTCGGCGATTCCCTGCGCGAACTTGGCCAGCACATTCGCCGTCGCCGGAGCAACGATAAGCGCGTCGGTAGTCTGCGCCGCGTCGATGTGTTCGATGGCTGAGGCAAGGTTGCTTTCGTCCGACTCGCGTTGCCACAGGCTGGTGATGACTTTGTGCCCGGTGAGCGACGCGAAGGTAAGTGGCTGCACAAACTGTTGTGCTGCCTCCGTCATCACGACGTGAACATCAAGCGCCTGCCGTTGCAACGCGCGGACGAGTTCAGCTGCTTTGTAGGCAGCAACGCCACCGGAAACCCCGACTGTAACCTTCATACTCAGGATTTTACGCTGGATTCACATTCGGCACCTATTCGGAAATCGAGGAGCAGGCTGAGGAAATCCGGACGTAAAAGTGCATAAGTTAAAGTGATATTTAAGTGTTTAAGTATGCAGATTGGCGTTATCTCCGACACACATGGCCTTCTGCGCCCCGAGGCTGTTGAAGCTCTCCGCGGAGTGAAACACATCCTGCATGCCGGGGATGTGGGCGATGCGGCGATTCTCGATCAGCTTCGCCAGATTGCCCCGGTTACTGCAATTCGAGGAAACACCGACCGAAGCGGCCCTTGCGCACAGCTTCCGGCGATAGAGCTTACAGAACTCGGTGGCTGCAGCATCTACATGCTTCACGATGTCCATGAGCTTGACCTCGATCCGGTAGCTGCCGGAATCCAGGCCGTCGTCAGCGGGCACTCGCACAAGCCGCTGATCGAGTGGAAGAAAGGCGTGCTTTACTTCAATCCGGGAAGCGCAGGACCGAGAAGATTCTCATTACCGATTTCGGTTGGCCTTCTGGAAGTGAGCCAAAACGGTTTGGAACCAAGGCTACAAAAAATTGGATAGAAAATCTTACGTTTGCTGGTTCAGTTTCTGATGCGTGGATTCACAGCCATGTAAAGCATATCCGTAATCAGATTCACCAGGACGTATGTCAGCCCCACAGCGAGAATACAGCCCTGAACCAGCGCGTAGTCGCGGTTGGAAATAGCCGAAACGGTTAGCCGTCCAATGCCCGGCCAGCTAAATATCGTCTCGGTCACAATGGCTCCGGCGAGAAGTGCGCCGAACTGCAAACCAATCAATGTAAGCACAGGGATCATGGCATTGCGCAGTGCGTGCTTATAAACAACGGCTCGTTCTGGTAATCCTTTGGCGCGGGCAGTGCGAATGTAATCCTGCCCCAATTCTTCGAGCATGGCCGTGCGTACCATGCGGGTCAGAATCGCAGCCAGCGCACTACCCATCGTGATGGCCGGCAGCACGAGGTGGTCCCACCCTCCGGCACCGCTCACGGGCAACCAGCCGAGCCTGATGGAGACGACCAGGATCAGGATCGGCCCAAGCGCGAAGCCGGGAAAGGACAATCCCAGCAGGCTGACAACACCGACAGCATTGTCCTGCCATCGTCCGCGATGGAGTGCGGCTGCGATACCCGCCGGAATCGACAACAGCAGAGCTACAATCAGCGCCGCGATTGTCAGCTCTAACGTATATGGATAGCGGGTGATCACAAGATGCGTGACGGAATCATTCAAACGAAGCGAATGGCCAAGGTCGCCGTGGAGTGCGCCTCGCCAGTAGCGGATGTATTGCCTACCTAGCGGCACATCCAATCCATATGCATGGCGAAGCGCTGCAATGTCCTGCGCGCGGGCGCCCTCGCCGAGCATCTGTTCTACGGGATCGCCCGGAACAATATGTATCAGGAAAAAAACGATCGTCACCACCAGCCACACTACCGGAATGGTGTACGCCAATCGCACGAGCAGCGACCGCAAAGCCCGCATCAGGAAGCTTTCTCCGGCTGCACCTGTTGCTCTGCGCTTGGCTGCTCCAGAGTTTCTACGACCACTTTGCTGATACGGTTTGCGCTCATTTCGGCGACGGTGAGCCTGCGGCCTTCGAATTCCACGGTCTCGCCGCCTTTGGGAATTTTTCCCAAGCGCGTCAGCAGAAAGCCTGCCAGGGTTTCTACGCCGCCGTCACGCGGAAGTCTCCAATTCATCTGTGTCTCAAGATCGCGAAGATTTACGCTGCCATCGAGGATGATGTGGCCGCTTGCAGATGTGAGCGCAGCTTTCGCCGTCACGTCGAATTCGTCCTCCACTTCGCCTACCAGTTGCTCAATCGCATCTTCCACAGTGACAAGCCCAACTGTTGTGCCGAACTCGTCCACCACAATCGCCAGATGGCGACGGCGCTGCTGAAATTCCTGCATTAAATCGAGAACCGGCTTCGTCTCCGGTACAACCAGCACCTCGCGCATGACCTGGCGCAGGCGCAGCTCCGTAAAAGGCGAGTCGGCAAAGCGCGTACGTGCCGACGCGCGAAAGTGCATGAGCCGCGAAATATCTTTCGAGTACACCACGCCGACAATATGATCCGGTCCTCGCACCGGATCGTAAACAGGAACGCGCGAATGCAGCTCTTCGACGATGCGCGCGCTTGCCTCTTCAATCAGCATGTCAGCCGGAAGGGAGAAAATACGCTGGCGCGGAGTCATGATCTCGCGCGTGGGAATCTGGTTCACCTCGACCGCGCGATGAATGAGCGCTTCCTGAAACTCAGGCAGCATGCCGACGCGCCGGGCAGCGGTCGCGATGAGCTTCAATTCTTCCGGCGAATGTACTGTACCCTCGTGGACCATGGGAGCGCGAAATAACCGCAGAACAAAAGCAGCCGACCGGTTCAGCAAGCGCACTGCCGGACGCGTGACACGAATAAAAGCGTCCATAGGACCGGCAACCCCGAGCGCCATCTGGTCGACTTTGCGCAGAGCAAGCGATTTTGGAACCAACTCCCCAAGCAGGACATGAAAATAGGTAATCAGCGCAAAGGCAACGGGAACGGCGATGAGGTGAGCATAGACCCGAGCATGAGGCACGTGCGCCAGCCACTCCTCGAAGATGGCGGCTACAACCGGTTCGCCAATCCAGCCAAGAGCCAGGCTGCACAGGGTCACACCGAACTGCACAGCTGGCAGGAAGTCATCCAGATTCTGCTGCAGACGGCGGACGGTACGCGCTCCGGGGCGGCGCTGCGCGATGAGCTGTTCGACCCGCGTTTCCCGCACGCTGACGAGAGCAAATTCCGCCGCGACAAAAAAGCCGTTAGCGAGAATCAATACCGCAATCGAAACGAACCGGAAAAGCAGCAGGCCTGACATTTTTCTCTGAGTTTAACAGTTCATATCATGGAACTAACGACCCACCGTCTCCGTATACCAAGCTGACACGTACCTATTCAGGTATAACGAGTCTAAAAAGCGGGAGCATTTTTGAGTGACTACGCAGCGCAAACGGAAGAAAAAATGGTGGCTCTGGACAATCCCAGCTGTGGTGCTGATTGCGTTGGTGGCAATTGTTGCAGTTGCCCGCGGCAGCGGAAGCAAGATCGATCCCAGCAAGCTGGCTAAGGCGACGCGCAGCGACATTGCCAAGAGTGTCGTTGCCACAGGCAAGATCCAGCCCATCACTAAAGTCGAACTAAAGTCCAAAGCCAGCGGCATCGTCGAAAGGCTTTACGTGGATATCAACCAACTGGTGCACAAAGGGCAGGTCCTGGCACAGCTCGACCAACAGGAGATTCTCGCCCAGGTCGCCGCGCAAAAAGCGACGCTCGCTGCTGCAGAGGCAAATGTGATCACCTATAAAGCCAATATCGAGCAGGACAGGGTGAACGCAGCAGCCCCGGACCTACCTATGTACAAGTCCACCTATGACCGCAACCTTGCCATGTCGAATGACGGCATTGTGTCGCACCAGACTCTCGACGATGCTCAGCGTAACTACGTTGCCGCCGAGAATAAGCGTGACGCTTCTGTGGCGCAGATCAGCGTGGACCAGGCCAAGCTCAAGCAGGCGGCGGCTCAGGTGCAATCGGCGCAAGCCAGCCTCGACCAGCTAAATGAACAACTCAGCTATACGACACTGGTTTCTCCGATGGACGGCGTTGTGCTCTCGCGTGACGTGGAAATTGGCGATGCAGTCAGCTCCATTCTTGTACTCGGATCGACCGCGACGCTGGTGATGACCCTCGGCGACACGACACAGGTATATGTTCAGGGCAAGGTGGATGAGGCGGATATTGGCGCCGTTTATCTTGGCCAGCCAGCGCGCATTCGCGTGGAATCTTTTCCAAACAAGACATTTAACGGGAAGGTCACAAAGATTGCTCCTCTGGGCGTTGAAAAAGACAACGTTACAACCTTTGAGGTGCGCGTCTCGATTGACAACCCCACAGGCGAACTCAAAGCCAATATGACGGCCAATGCCGAGGTCTTGATTACGGAACATAAGAATGCCCTCACGGTTCCTGAGCAGGCACTCGTATATGACAATCAGAAGAATGCGTTTGTCTTCGTGCCCGATCCCAAGCAGAAAGAAGGTCAGAGAAAGATTCCCGTAAAAGCGGGAATTTCGAATGGCAGCAAGACGGAAATTCTGGATGGATTAAAAGAGGGAGACACGGTCGTTTTGCAGCAGTAAAGTAAGTGTGCTGGCCTCATGGCCAATATAGAGATTCAGTTCAAACGCAGGTCTTACGAAAAGGAATCTGTTATGCACCTTCATAAAGCATTCGCGGTGACCGTGCTGCTGCTTGCCCCCGCTGCCCTTCTTGCGGCAGACGGCACCTTCGAAAAGACGCTCCAAACTAATGGAGCAGTGACGCTCAACGTCAACACCGGCGCGGGCTATATCCACGTTACTCCCGGTTCGGATTCGAACGTTCACATCATCGGCCATGTGCACGCGGCCAAATTGAATAGTTGGATTGATAGCGGATCACCGGAAGAACGGGTCCGCGAAGTGGTTTCAAACCCGCCCATTGAGCAGTCTGGAAATAACATCAATATCGGCAAGCACACCGACTACAAGAACATTTCGATCGACTACGAGGTCACAACACCCAAAGGCACAGACCTTACCGCTACCAGCGGCTCAGGCGATATTCGTGTTGCCGATCTCAACGGACCAGCCAGGCTCAATACCGGATCGGGATCCATTGACGCATCGGGTCTGAGCGGCCGTACGAGTCTTGAAACCGGCTCGGGCGACATTCGCGCTCAGATGCAATCTTCGACCAGCGTGAAGGCTCAAACCGGTAGCGGCACCATCCGGCTCAAGAACGTTCAGGGCGAATTGTATGCGGAAACCGGCTCGGGCGACATGGAGATACAAGGACAGCCCACGTCGAACTGGAGGCTGCAAACCGGTTCGGGCTCAGTCACTCTCAATACCGGCAATTCGCGGTTCTCGCTCGATGCACAGACTGGCTCAGGCAGTGTGCACAGCGATCCTCCAATCACCACCCACGGCAGCTTTGAGCGGCACCATATTACCGGCGACGTGAATGGCGGTGGACCTACGGTGCGAGTAGAAACTGGCTCGGGTGATATCCGTATTCAATAAATCCGAATAATCTCGCGCACAAATATCATAGAATCAATAATAAAGGTCCACTTTTATAAAGTGGACCTTTATTATTCTTGCTGGAGCTGAATCACGACTTGAAAACGGCTTTCGCACCCTCTTCCACTTCAGCGGCAGTGGGCTGTTTCACTGTCTGTCCTATACTCCACTGGTGTCCAAAAGGGTCCACGAACTGGCCGTAGAGATCCCCCCAGAATTGCTCTTTAAAAGGCATTGTGGCGACGCCACCGGCAGCGACGGCCCGATCCCAGGTTTCCTGGCCATTGTCGACCTGCAAATGCAGCGTCACGGGAGTTCCTCCAAAAGCCTGCGGTGTGCGGCTCTTGCCTTCCATGAACTCCGGAAAATCGTCTGAAAACATCAGTGCGCTGCCTGCGATATCCAAGTGGACATGCATCAGCTTGCCGCTGTTTGGCGCGGCATGGCGGGTTATTTCCTTTGCTCCAAATGCCTTTTTGTAAAACTCTATGGCCGCCTTGGCATCGTTTACCGTCAGATAGGGCGTTAAACCCATAACCTTTTCCATTTTGTATCTCCTGAAGCAGGCTTTTGCCCGACGCAGCAGTATACGCGCGGCTAGTTGCAATCGTAGAGTCAACTACCGATAAGAGTCTTGAATTCCGGATTCTTTTCGATAAATCCGGCGACCACAGGACATACAACATCCACCTTCAGGTGATGGTCGCGAGCATATTCAAGAGCTGTTCTCGCGAGAATTCCGCCGATACCGCGCCCTCGAAGGCTCGGAGGGACTTCCGTATGCAAAAGTGTGATCCATCCGAGATCATCCACATCGAACTCAAGATAAGCAATCTGCCCATCCTCTTCAAATTCGAACCTGCTTCTCGATACCTGTCTGGTGGCCTTTCCGCTCATGATCCTCAATATAAAAGAAGGAAGCAGGTTCTTCATCTCTCACGAAATGGCTGAACTGAATCAACTTCCCATCATGGCGTTTCGACGCTTCACGAACCGTATGCGAAGAACCACCAACCTGATAGTCAGCGCCAGCCCGCCACCGATGACGGTGCAGATGGCGCGATGCTGGGCAGTGAGCACTCCAGGAACTCTGTTCAAAGACAGCAGGAAGACGATGTAGGCGGTGAGCAGGAGCGAGAAAAGCGCATAGTTCACATTGAGGGTCCCATACGAAAGCCATGCAAAAAGAACGGTGAGCAGGGCCAGCACTCCGGGCGAGACCGGAAGGTGCGCAATGGCGAAGCTTGCCAGGATCGCACCGGCCAGCGTACCCACGGTGCGCGCAATGGCGCGGCTGGCAGTATCGCTCAACCCTGGTTTCAGCACCAGCAGGGCCGTCATGGGTATCCAGTAGCCGCTGTCTAAAGGCAGCCGACGGTAGATCTCGGTGCTGACACCGATCGCTATGCCCAGACGAAGCGCATACGGCAATGCGGAATGAGTGACCTGACCAGGACGCAGCGAATGCGCGGCCTCCATCATTGTGGAGCGTAAAAGTGTCTGCTCTTCACGAACATATCGGGCCAGAGCCAACAAATCAGCGCGTAGCTGTGTGAAAAGCCGGAGCAGAATACTGGTGCAGAGAATCTGTAATGCGCCTCCCGCCAGGATAAGCGAGGCGCGCGCGCCCGCTGCGCGCGCAGAAAATGGAAACGCGGACGCCACCAGTAGAAAGACGACACACTGCTGGCCGACCCAACTGAATCCCGGAGCCCGGTTCACCAACATCCCATAGCCGAAGGCCCACAGCGTAGCGATTGGAACAAGAACAAAGTTTGTGTGTCCGGCAACCATGCCCAGAAATGTAGAGATCGCTATCCCGAGGGTGCCGAAGATCATTGGCAACAGCTGGGAGTCGTCGATGTCCTGCTTGCCTCCGAACCCGATCGTCATTGCGCCGCCGGCTGCGATCATGCCTGCGGCCGGATAGCCGACCGCCAGACCTACGCCAAGACAAAGAGCAATGGCCAGCACAAACGTTACGTCCGTCCGGAGTGAAAAGGCTTGCCAGTCAAAGATGTAGCTGTCGCGTAATACCGTAGGCGTGCTGATGGAAGAACCTGCCGGGGCTATCTGAGTTTGTGATCGTACAGATTCAAACATAGATATTTAGGTGCCCATCTCATGAATATCACGCAATCACGAGAAAGACATGCCCGGAA
>DATHQH010000158.1:0-39958 GCA_035482895.1 Alloacidobacterium sp.
GTCACTCTCGGCAACTGGTCTACAGGAGCCAGTTTCGGCGACTACGACGGAGATGGGCACCTGGACCTTTTTGTTCCCGGATATGTCCACTACGACATGAACCATCCTCCCGTACCTGGTTCAGCGGCAGCAGGCCTCGGATTTTGCCAATATCGCGGAGCAAATGTCATGTGCGGACCGCGCGGTCTGGAGGGTGAACCTGACCACCTATTCCACAACAACGGTGACGGCACATTCACCGATGTAAGCGAGAAGGCCGGCGTGAGCGATAAGCGCCATTACTATGGATTTTCCTCAACCTTTGTCGATGTCAACAACGATGGCAAAGTCGATTTAATCGTTGCCGACGATTCAACGCCGAACTATCTCTATATCAACAAAGGCGATGGCACATTCGACGATGCAAGTTTTTATTCTGGCTTTGCGCTGAATCAGGATGCGCGTGAAACAGCTTCGATGGGATTAGGTGTCGGCGACTACCTTAACAACGGCCGGGTTGATCTCTATACCACAACTTTTTCAGACGATTACAAAACGCTCTACCGTAACGATGGCGATGGGAACTTCTCGGAAATCACGCCGCAAATGGGCATCGCGGAGGTTACCTATCCCTTCCTGAGCTGGGCGACCGAGTTTATCGACTACGACAACGATGGCTGGAAGGACATCATGTCGATCAGCGGCCACGTCTATCCGCAGGTTGACCAACACGACTGGGGAACCACCTTTGCAGAACGTCCTCTGCTGTTTCACAACATGAATCATGGGAAGAAGTTTGAGGTTGTTCCCGCGGTCGAAGGGACTGGGCTCGCCGATGTGATTCCTGGTCGCGGCGCAGCCTTTGGCGACCTGTTTAACGACGGCAAAATCGATGTCGTCGTCAATTGCATCGACCATACGCCAGTCTTGCTGCGCAACGTCAACGCCGACACAAACCATTGGGTTGGTCTCGTGCTTATAGGAGGGCCAAAGAGCCCGCGTGACGCAATCGGAACAACTGCTTACGTCACGGCTGGAGGTATCCGCCAACGCGGCGACGTCATGAGCGGCGGCAGTTATGAATCGTCGAACGATCAGCGTCTCCATTTCGGACTGGGGCAGGCAACGACGGTCGACGCAGTCGAGCTTCGTTGGCCGGACGGCACTGTGGAGCATGCTTCGTTGCCCGGTGTGGACCGTTTTTTTGTCGTCGAAGAGGGAAAAGGTCTCGTTCCCAGCGTCTACGACGAAATTGCCGCAAAAAGTGCAACAACTACTACTATTATGAATCGCAACGGGAGATAGTCATGAGCGTGCGTTTGCAGGCCGTGGGCCGGAGCATTCTGAGGGGTTTAAGAGTCAACAAGCTCACAGGCGCCCTGACGATTGCCGGAATACTACTCCTGACAGAAGGCAACGCATTCTTTCCCGCCGCCGCGCAACAGGATGCCACCCGCAAGGAATATTCAGACAAGATCAGCGACAGTTACAATTTCCGCTTCGGCAAAGATAAGCCGTTCATTCCCGGGAATGCGAAGGTTGAGGGCGACGATTTTGTCCAGCCGGGAGCCTTCCCCAACGCCACGTATTGCGCGCACTGCCATCAAGAGGCCTATCATCAATGGCGCCAGGCGCTGCATTCCAATTCCTTTCGCACTCCCTTCTACCGTACCAGCGTAAACATTCTTATTCGGACCAAGGGCATCGAGTTCTCCCGCCACTGCGACAGCTGCCACAACCCGATAGCCGTGCTTGCCGGAGGCCTGACCCAGGCATCACAGGTCGATCGCAAATTTGATTCAGACGGACTCACCTGCGCAACGTGCCACTCCATTCAGCACTTACAATCGACCAATGGCAACGGCGGCTTCGTGATGGGCATTCCGTCTGTGATGGTCGATGAAAACGGAAATCGCATTCCGGGCGAAGTGCCGTATGAGGAAATCCTCAAGCACACAGACCGTCACTCGCAGGCGGTGATGAAAGATTTTTACCGGACGCCTGAATTCTGCGCGGCATGCCACAAGGCAAACCTTCCGGAAACTCTGAATGATTATAAGTTCGTCCGCGCCTTCACCACATATGACGAATGGCAGATGTCCAAATTCTCGCAGCGGAATCCGCTGACGTTTTACTCCGGCGATTTCACCACCTGCCAGGGGTGCCACATGAAACGCGCGCCCAACTTACTCCCCGACTATGGGGCGAAGAATGGAACCTTCGCTTCCCATCGCTGGTTGGCCGGAAATACTGCCGTTCCTTTCTATTACGGTTTCGATGAGCAACTGGAAAAGACAATTCAGTTTCTCCGCGCAGGTAACTTCCTGAACGTCGATATCTTCGGAATCAGGAGGGCGGCAGACGATCAGCTGATCGCGCCGCTTGGGTCAGTTCCCTTCCGGCTTGAACCGAAAGATGTAATCGAGACCTTCGTTGTCATCCAGAACAAGAACATTGGACATTCGCTGGTTCCGGAGGTGCGCGACCTTTATGAGGCGTATGTCGAATTCCTCGTGAAGGATGCAGCAGGCAAGGAAATTTATCATAGCGGATTCATAAAGCCGGATGGAATGCTGGACGAACGCGCCCATAGCTTCACAAATCGGCCGGTTACACCGCAAGGAGAGTTTGTCGATAATCACAAGGTATGGACGATTCACTCCGTCGCTTATGACAACACCGTCCAGGCGGGCCGGTCTACTCTGGTCCGCTACCAGTTTCATCTCCCTCCCGACGTGAAGGGACCGATCACAATCACGGCCAAGGTGAACTACCGTCACTTACGCCAGAGTTATCTCAACAATATCTTCGGAAAAGACCACCCGCTCTATCCGCTTGTCGAAATCGCGTCCCGCAGCCGCGTGCTGAATATTGGCGAGAACAAGCCCCAACCAGCCGATCCCGGCGATAACCCCGATTGGATGCGCTGGAATAACCTGGGCATCTCGTATCTGGACCAACAACAGTATCCGGATGCGATTCAAGCCTTTGGAGAGGTAACGAAGCTGAGACCCGAATATGCCGATGCTTATACCAATATCGGATTGACCAATATCCTTTGGGAAAAATATGACTCGGCAAGAGGCGGCGTACAAAAGGCTCTGTCCCTGAGCCCTGACAACGCTCGGGCCCTCTACTACTCAGCGTTGCTGGAACGCCGCGCAGGTCACTCCCAGGCAGAGATAGCGGACCTCAAAAAAGTGGTCGAACAATACCCGCAATCCCGCGATGCGCGCCGCGAGCTTGGCATTTCCTACTACCAGCAGCATAACTACGAGGCGGCAATGGATCAATTCGAGACCCTGCAGAAGATCGATCCGGATGATCTTGCCGCACACTATAACCTGTCGATTCTCTATCGCCGTATGGGAATGAAGGATAAGGCCGCCGAACAGCAGGCTATGTTTGTGACAAAGAAATTCGATCCCGGCTCTCCAACATTTTCACTCGATTTTCTGCGCAAGCACCCTGAGATATCGACCGAAAGCATCCCATGGCACATGCACACCGATACGCAGCAAAAGGGGCCTATGCCGCTGCCTGCGACTCAATCCTCTTCCTCATATAGTGCGGGTACACAGTGAACTTGTCGAAACTTGCCGTCTTGGCATTTGTGGTTCTTCTACCGGCAATTTGCCACGCGAAGGGCACCTGTCCCTGGATCAACGAGGCAACCGCTTTTGGCGTGTTGGGAGGCAGCGCGCATTCGCCTGCGAGTCTCTCTGAAGTCAGCCCCACAAGCTGCAATTTCGTTTATAAAGATACAGCCTCATCGCGCAGCCTCCTGGTTACAGTTGAAGTGGCTACGGATCCAGGTCAAGCATTTAACGCTTATAAGGCCCAATGCGGCTCTCACGTCAATCCTTTGCCCGCTATAGGAAATGAGGCAGTCCTGTGCTCCGGCAAGAAAAACCACATTGCTGGCGAGCAAGTCGTTGGCCGTGTCAGAGACAATGTCTTCACCATAAAACTAAGCACCAACGCGAAGAATGACCCAGCGATGGCCAGGGATGCGCTTGAGCAAAAGGCCAGACTCGTTGCTGAACAAGTGGCGGGAAATCTATTCTGAGCGAGCCGCCAAAGATGCTCGCAAATACATAAAGCTGTCAGCGAAGTATGAGTTTCTATGAGTTTAGAGCTGCCAGAGAATCCTTAATCGTAGGAGTCTGCCCGGCTTCTATTTCGTGCCGCCGAATGTGATGGAATTTTGAGAGTATGGCATTGGCAGTTGTAAGTGCCTTGATGCGTTTCGCATATGCTTCGAGCTTAGCTCCTGGCATTGCAAATATCGCTACGGTATCAGTAAGCACATCGAGATAGGCGCGGGCACCACAACATCCAAGACTCAGTGCGGCGCGGCCAGTATTCATCACCTGCGGCACAACAGCGCATGCAGGCCTTCCCATCGCCGGCGGACTTTGATTTTCCACTTGCTGCGTTGCTTCAGCGAGAATGAGAGTCTGATTGGCATTTACGAAGAGGATGACGACATCTGGCGATAGACGAGTGTCGGCTAATGGAGAATAAATGACATACTCAGCTTGTGACTTGAGTACAGGAATCAATGCGATGTCCTCTTCCCTCACATAGCTGAGCTCACCAAAGACTTTCAAAGCATCCATCAGGTCGGTTTGTTGCGCAGGAGAAGACTGCAGATGGTGGGTATATACGCCTATGGCACACATGTTGTGGTCTGCGGCGGAAGTTACGAATGCTGCACTCGCAGCATCCTCCCAGAAGCGGCAGCCTGCTGGCACTCTGCCACTATGCCCGGGCATGTCAGCAGGCATCGAGTCGGCAAAACAAATCGCTATGGGAGGCTGGCGAAGATCCAGTGAGTCGAAAAGAGTCTTTGCGATCTTTGCATAGTCGCTTTTTTGCAATGCGTCTTTCATTTTGCTCCGGGGCTAACAACTTACCTGGTGTTATTGATGAGAGTTTGGTCTAGGGTTGCGCAGGTCACGTAGAGGCCGGGAACATATCAGTTCCCATGTTCCAGCTCTGCCGAAAAACCCATGTCAGTGATACATGCACGGATTGCATTCTCTGTGATGGAGGCAGGATCGTATTGAATGACAGCTGATGCATCCGTATAGCTGGCTTTGACCCATGCCACTCCCTTTTGCTGGCGCAATATAGTTTCAAGACCTACGGCGCAGGTGATACAAGTAAATCCTTTCACGTGGTATTTTACGGTTTTCGTATCACTGGCCTGTATTGTGCCGATTGTGGCCAGGCCACTCACACCTGCAAGAGTCACGGTCTTAAGAAACTGCCTGCGAAACATTTTTGGATTCCCCCTGAAACTCGGCTATAGAAAATAAACGCGCTTCGGCTGTTATTTAGCTGTTGCGATACCCGCCTCATACTTCCATGCAGTCTGAATACTTGCTTTATCCGAAAAGCGTGTGTCCGTATAGTCACTGAATTCAATCTTCTTATTCAAAACACCGGTTTCCATCATCAAATCGCGAACTAAATCGAAATCTGCCTTGCGCGGCGCAAGCGGGCTATACATCACTCGATCCATCGGTTTGGTGAGCGCCCATCGCAACAAAGCAGGTTTCTGGTTGTAGTAGAAACGGCCTACAAAATCGGCGGCGTCTTCCCGATACGGCTTCCCCTTGTCGAGCCAGAGACCGGAGCGTGCGATTCCGTCTACCAGAACCTGCACAGCTTCAGGGCGTTTGTCGATCAGGTCCTGACGCACGACGAGAATGCACGACATGTAATCCGGCCAATAATCCCGCGCCTGGAAAAGGATACGACCGTACCCGGCCATCTCTGCCTGAGACGGAAACGGCTCACCCATAGAAAATGCATCGATGGCTCCAGCCGCGAGTGCGCCTGAAACGTCCGGAGGAGCCATTTCCACCATTTTGATGTCCCCCGGTTTCATCCCCCATATCTTCATCGCGCGAAAGAGAATCAAGCGCTCGTCAGAAAAACGGCTCGGTATCGCAACCGTGCGTCCACGCAGATCGGCGAAGGTCTTGACCGGGCCGTTCTTCTTTACGACCACGGCGCTCCCGTATCTGTGCCCGAGATAAACGACCTTGATGGGAACTCCTTGTGACACAAGAGCAATCGCCAGCGGTGCGACAACAAACGCCGCCTGCACTTTATTCGAAATGAGTGCTTCTTTAATTTCAGGGAAACCCTGGAACATGCGAGGCAGAAAGATTTCGCCATTCTCGGAAAATTTCGAGATGTAATCCGTCACCGGGCACGTAAGCTGGCAGGTGACCGGGATGTAGGCGACGACAATCTTCCGCTTATCTGGCGGACGGTAATCATTTAGAACGGCGGCCCAATTCACATTCAGGTACGCATGCAGCGCGGAAATAAGTACGAGCCATCCGAATGCGATCAGAACGACCTTGCGCTTAAGACTCATCGCGGAACCCCCATTGCACCGATTTCAGCTTTTCGAGTCTGCGAAAACCGGTATCCAGCACAAGGCCGATGACGCCAATCAATAGCATGGCCGCTACCACAAGGTCATACCTCTTTCCAGAATTTCGCGCATCGATGACCAGGTATCCCAGGCCGGAATCGACCGCGATCATTTCTGCCGCAACCACCACCAGCCACGCAATGCCAAGCGCTATGCGCAGCCCAACGATGATCTGTGGAAGGGCGGCGGGAAAGATCACTCTTGCGAGAAGCTGCTGAGGTGTAAGGCCAAAGTTACGGCCCGCACGCCGGAATACAGATGGCACATTGGATACTCCATTGATGCAGGCAACAACGATCGGGAAAAAGGCGCCAAGAAAAATCAGAAAGATTGCGGCTTTATCTCCGACACCGAAAAAAATGATAGCGACTGGAATCCATGCAATAGGGCTGATCGGCCGGAGTATCTGCATGACAGGATTCACCACTTGATTGACTGCCGGATACCAGCCGAGGGTTAGGCCCAGCGGGATTCCGAGAAGTGAAGCAGTGCCGAATCCGATTGCAACGCGACGCAGCGAATCGACAATATCACCCCACAGCACATGTTTCTGTAGCAACTCCAGCATGCCTCGCTTTACATCGAGCGGCGAAGGAAAGACCTTGGTGGCCGTCCAGATGACAGAGCAATACCACAGCGCCAGCAGTAGCGCGGAAGCAAGAACCGGCCAGAAAAACCGCTCCCATTTTCTTGGTTCTGCAAGCGAGTTCATATTTTGTGCGCCAGACCAATCTGTTTGAAAATACCGTCGCGAAGTTCGAGATACCGGGGTGAACTGATGTCGCGCGGATGGGATATGTCGATGTTCACGATCTGTTGAATGGTGCCGGGACGAGCGCTCAGGACAACCACTCGATCCGCAAGCTGAACCGCCTCATCGATATCGTGCGTCACGAAGATAATGGTCTTGCGCTCCGCCTCCCAGATGCGAAGCAACTCGCCGCGCATAACAAGACGCGTAATCGAGTCCAGCGCTCCAAACGGTTCATCCAGAAAAAGCATGTCGGGATTAACCGCCAGAGCCCGGGCAACCTCGAGCCGTTGCTTCATGCCACCAGACAGCTCCTGCGGATATGCCTTCTCAAACCCCTCCAACCCAACCATTTTGATGTAGTACGCGATGCGCTGTTCACATTCGGATCCAGATAAATTGAACAAACCGAATCCAATGTTTCCTTCAACCGTCAACCACGGGAAGACCCCCCGCTCCTGGAAAACAAAGATGCGGCGAGGGTCTGGTCCGCGAACCACTTCGCCATCCACGCTGATTTGCCCGCTCGTTGGCAAAAGGAAGCCTGCCATTGCATTCAGCAGCGTCGACTTGCCGCAGCCCGACGGCCCGAGCAGACACACGAATTCCCCGTCTCCCACTTCAAGATTGATGTTTTCAAGGACAGCCGTGCTCTGACGGTCGCCCTTGAAGACCATACCGACGTCTTTTACGCACAACTTCGTCTTCAAGGCTGGAGCCACAGCAATATCTTCCACGTACGACGACATTCCTAATCCTCCGAATAACCCCAGCGGAATGATTTTACTTTTTCAAGCGATCGCATTCCTATGTCGAGCAGCAAACCAATGACCCCAATGATGACCATGCCAGCCACCACAAGGTCATATCGATTGCCGGCATTGCGCGCATCCACAATCAGGAAGCCTAGCCCGGAATTCACCGCGATCATTTCGGCGGCAACCACCACCAGCCATGCGACGCCGAGAGTAATCCGCAAGCCAATGATCAGTTGCGGAACTACTGCCGGATATAAGACGCGCAGGATGAGCCTGCCCGTGCCCATACCGAAATTGCGCCCCGCATTTACATACACAGCCGGTACACTATGGACCGCGTTGATGGCCGTCAAAAGCAGAGGGAGGAAGCAACCCAGAAAAATCAGAAAGATGGCTGCAAGGTCTCCCACTCCAAACCAGAGGATGGCGATGGGAATCCAGGCGAGCGGAGAAATGGGACGAAGGATCTGGATGATCGGATTCAACGCCATTTCAGTCCGGCTGTACCAACCGATCGTTAGTCCCAAAGGTATCGCCAATGTGACGGCTAAGAGAAAACCCCACGTGACTCGGAAGAGAGACGCAACAACGTACTTTAAAAGCAGGCCGTGCCGCACCAGATCTGCGATGCCGCCAACGACCCCCCAGGGTCCTGGCAAAAGATGAACAGAGCTCCGGCTGATAGCTATCTGCCAGACAACAAGCAGCACTGCAATAAACAGGATGGGGCGAAGCCGGACCAGCAGATGCAAGCGTTTCACACTCTCTCTTTCCTGATTTTGGTGCAATTGACCATGCACACTCTCTGCTCGTCCAAATCGCTGTCAGCATGTGCGATGTCCACACGGTGACTGCATGCCCCGACGATAGGATGAATCAACCTTATCTTCTTGGCGATCTTAACTCTCTACCTCAATATCACGCCTCCCCCTAAGGGCTGATATGGATGTCAATCTTAAGGCGCTTGTGACGAATCACAAGGTTCAGCGAAGATGTGTCGCACCCGTATTGTTCCATGGCATAGACGAAATTATTCTCTTTCCCTCCAGGATGCAGGACGACTTGAGCCAGGCAGACGTTACGATAATTGGCGGCGGACTGGCAGGCATGGCAGCGGCGATTCATCTCGCCCGCTCAGGGATGCAGGTTCTATGCATTGAGGCTGATCAAACTGATAGTCATGCCGTGGGCGAGTCTCTGGACTGGTCTGCTCCGGATTTACTGAGCACTCTAGGATTGCCGATGGAGCGTTTGATTGCGGAAGAGATCGCCACATACAAGCGCCACGTCATACTGAAGCTGGAAGACGGGTCAGACAGACACTACATTCCATCCGATTGGTTGGGCCGTCCTCCCTTCAATATCGAATTACGCACGCTGCATGTGGACCGCATTCTACTCAACAAGGCACTCCGCGGGATCGCTCTAAGCCATGGCATCAAGCTGGTTTCCGGTAAGGTTTCCGGCGTGGAAAAAGATGGTAGAAGAGTCACGGCTGTGAGCACGATAGAGGGAATCCGGATCAGTTCTTCATGGTTCATTGATGCGTCCGGCTCCGCCACAAGTCTGTTTCCGCGAATGTTCCAGCTACCGATATACGAATACGGCCCAAGGAAAGTAGCCATGTGGAGCTACTTCACTGTTCCTGAGTCAATCGAAGGAACGACGTTATACGCGGGAGAAGCGAAACCCTCCTACATGGAATGGGTCTGGGAAATCCCGATTCACCCGAATACCGTCAGCGTGGGGTATGTTACTCCGGGCGATGCGATGAAACTGAAACGCCAGGACGGGCAGACTGTTGAAGATATCTATAAAGAGCAGCTGAATCGGTTTCCACGTGTTGAAGAGTTGGCAAAATCCGATAGCTCGATTTCGCTGTATATCACATCTTTTCGATGCCGCGTGTATGGCAAGATCCATGGGCCTAACTGGCTGGTGGTTGGTGAATCGGCATCGATGGTAGATCCGATGACCTCCAATGGCGTGACTGCTGCTTTGCGGCATGCTACAGAGGCAGCGCGCCTCATCGTGAAATCGCGTCACCGGCAGACTCTACCGTATCTAAGCTCGGCCATGTACAGTCGGCGAGCTCGGGATTTGGCGCGATTTTTCAATAGCGGAATTGAGAAGGTCATCTACGACTGGCCGATCAGGAACCGTATCGGCGCTCTGAACGCGGGTGATGTCTACACTGTCCCGGCTTGGAGCATCAACGCTCTGTATTCGCGCATAAGGCCACAGGGACTCGTTTCTACAACGCTATTCGGCCTGTTTCTTGCGTCGCTTCGATCTGCCGCCTCGCTCTTCCATTGGTTATGCCGACGGTTTCCTTCACCTGAGTGTTCCGTATCGTGACGGGCCAAGAGGTCATTTTATGCACGTAATCCGTTGCGGCTCGGGCGATCCCATTCTATTCATCCATGGCATGCCAACCAGCAGCCGGCTCTGGAGCGGCATTATCGAGCGGCTTTGCGGGAGGTATACCTGTTTTGCCATCGATTTACCGGGGCTGGGAAAAAGTCCCCGCGTGGCATACGGTCCCGGTTTCCTACAGTCTCTGGCGGAACAAATCGACGCTCTGCGCGTAAAAAATAACATTGCAAAATGGCACGTTGTGGGACATGACGCCGGTTCGGTTGTGGCTGTGCATTACGCCCATTATTTTCCGCAGCACGTCGATTGCATGGCGTTGCTTTCCCCCGCACTGTTTCCGGAACTTAGGCCGTTTTACCTGATCGAGCCGCTGCGGAAGCCGATCCTGGGAGAACTGCTGGCGCCTTTTATTCGGACGGCTTTCTGGAAGATTGCCATGCATCGAGCCCTGGCAAGTACGGAGAACCGAGACAGGATCGTAGAGGATTTCTACGCACCGTTTTCCGGCATGGCTGGTCCATGGAAATTTATGCGCATTATGCGGTGGGGAAAGCCGGCACAGCTTCTGGCAGATGTGCCAGCATTTCTGCCACATCTGCTGATGCCTACACTTATATTCCATGGCATGCGCGATGCGGCCATTCCCGAGGCGTTTGCACGCCGGACATCTTTATTGATCCCAAACTCCAGCATGGTGACGCTCGATTCAGGACATTTCATTCCGCTTCATCAACCAGAATCTGTCGCAATGAACCTTGCTCGGTTCTTCGACCATCCAACTCGGAGTGAGAGTTTGCCTTGCGCCTGATGCGGAGGAAAACCGGATGCCTGCATCAGGCGTAAGCAGAGGCATCCTGGTTAGAGGATCTTTCTGTCCGTAACAGCACATCCTGAAAGCATTTCTTAAAAAATAAATCTCCCTGTAAAAACAAGCCCATGGTTATAGGTATGAAATTGTGAAGTCGCAATCTGCATGCCCGCTCCAACCGCAAGCCCCATGCGGCTCCGCGCATCCCTCGGACGAAACTTGAATTTGCTTGTCGTTATCCCGGGGGTCAAAAAATTCTGCATCTTCCCATCGTTCTTTCCGGCAAAAAAGTAGGTGGCATTCGCCTCCAATTCCGGCCAGACATACTTTCCGAGGTGATATTGCGCGGTCGTATTCCACGCGATCGTACGGCCCAGCTTTACAGTGTCCCCGGTAGGGAGCGTTCCTCCAAGTGAGGAGATCACATCGAATTTGCCGAAGCCTTTGCCTGCGAGAAGCGATGGCGAAACCGACGCATCGGTGCTGCCGTTGCTGTAACTGCCGGTCGGGATGGTCGCCGTCAGTTGCGCACTCAAAAGATAGTTCCCCTGTTTTTCATTTGCCGAAAGAATCCGGTACTTGTACAGAAAACCCACATCGCCAAAACCATCTTTCGCTGTAGGTGAGTTGTGCTGGATATACGGCGGATAATAAAAGTCGAATTCGCTGTTAAAGCCTGGAATCAGGTTCAACCCTCGGTTTGCTCCATAATTCCAGGTTGAAGTGCCTGTCGGAGTGATCTGGCGGGTGAAGTCCGATCGAAAAACCTGGATCAGCATGGGATAGGGCGCGACAAGTGGCACCGACCATGAGGGTTGTTTCGCCTGCGTTTGTGACGCGCGTGCCTGCCATCTTTCGAAAAAGTTATCCTGCGCACAGAGAGTGCTAGCCGACGCAAGCAGGCAAAGAAGAGCACCAAACTTTCTAATCATAGGTAATTCAAGCATTTACGGAACCACTCACTAGGTCAACCACCCGGAGGTTGAGCCTTATCTCAAACTTATGGCGCAGTACCAAAGGCGCATTCCGGTTGAGGTTCGATTGAGATATGTTCAATACAGCCCACAAAATAAAAGATTGGCATGAGAATCGATTCATTCAGCCGCGAAGTTCCGGATGGCAATACTCCAAAAATTCACAAATGGCTCAATCCATTGGCCTGCGCGCTGGTCTCTGTCATGTTTCTCTCCGCTGGATGCAATTCGGGAAATAGGCTGCCGAGTACCTCTTCGAAAACGTACTTTGATTTCGTTTCTACTTTTTACGTAGGACTCGCCGCACTCCAGGTAGGCGATGACGTTCGCGCCGAAAACAGTCTGGGGAAGGCAGCCCAGATGGTGCCGGGTGAGCCGGCAGTCTGGGCGAACTGGGGCATTCTCGCGCTGCGCCAACGCAACTTCGATGCCGCCGCGCAACGGCTTGACCGCGCGCGCGAGCTTGCTCCGAAAAATGATCGTATCTACTACCTGCTGGGGTTACTTGAAAGCGACCGAGGCAATTCGGCCAAAGCAATTGCCAACCTGCGCCAGGCCATCCAACTCCATCCTGCAAATCTGCGCGCCATCTATCAACTGGCTTCCGAGGTCGAGCGTCAGGGCGACGTCAACAGCGATGAAGATTTCCAGCGCTTGATGGAGCAAATACTGGCCGTGCAGCCGGAGAATCTTGCTGCTCTGCTGGAACTCAGCCGCATTGCCGCAAAACGCGGCGATGTGGCGACACTCCATTCCACCGTAAACAGAATTGCGGCACAATCGAGTGCATGGCCGGCAGACGTGCAGCAGCGACTTGCGGCCTTACAGACTGCCGCTGCCGGGCCTGAACCAAGAACAGCCGCGACACGTTCGATCTTCTTACGCAATGTGCTGATGCAGGTGCCGCAGTTCCGCGCCAGCCTGTCAGAGATCAAGCCGCAGCCCGGAGAAGAAGCCGTACCCTTTACGCACTTTCTGCGTCTGGCGTCGCCGGACTTCAAACCTGCTCCTCCAGACGAGGCAATGACCTTTACTCCTCAACCGCTGGCGAATTTACCCGCAGGCAAGTGGAATTGGATCGGCGCCATTTCATTGAGCGGTGCTGGCGTTCCCGCTGTCGCGGAAGCAAATGCGAAAGAAGTGCACCTGTCCACTGGCGCGGCGATCCCGTTTCCAGGCGGTCCGGCGAGCGTTGCGCCATCCCCGGAAGGGATCTTGCCTGTCGATTTCAACTATGACTTCAAGATGGACCTTGTCCTGGCAGGCGCAGGCGGCCTGCGCTTCCTGCGGCAGGATAAGCCTGAGACCTTTACCGATGTAACCGTACAAACGAAGCTGCCTCGTTCTATCATCGACAGCGCTTATACCGGCGCATGGGCCGTCGATATTGAAGCCGATGGCGATCTCGACATCGTTGTCGGTGCGAAAGACGGCCTGCCGCTCGTGCTGCGAAACAATGGTGACGGCACATTCTTGCCGATCCATCCTTTTACCGGCGTCTCCGGCATACAACAATTCGTGTGGGCTGACCTGAATGGCGACGGCAATCCGGATGCGGCGCTGATCGATGGCGCTGGCCAGCTTCATGTCTTCATCAATGAACGCTCGGGCAGGTTCCACGAACAGTCCGTGCCGTCCGGCTTCTCCACTGTAAAAGCGATTGCCGTTGCCGACGCGAATCCAGACGGCGCGCTCGCCCTGCTTGCGCTTCGCGGTGACGGCACAATCGTTGCACTGTCGGAGGCGGAAGAGAACAAGAGCTGGACTTCGGCAGCAATTGCCAGTGTGCCAAATACTGCGAACGTTCTCGGGAACGAAGTCCGTTTACGAGTGGCCGATCTCGATAACAACGGCGCCTTCGATCTGCTGCTCGCACCCGTCAAATCCACACAAGGCGCTCTCATCTGGCTCCATGACGAGCAGGGCAAATTTGTGGAGATGAATAAAACCTTTGGCGATGCGAGAGTATTTGACGTCGCGGATTTGCAAGGCAACGGACGGCTCGATCTGCTCGGGTTTTCCACCGATGGACAAGCGATGGAGGCTGTCAATCGCGGCACAAAACCGTATCACTGGCAGACGATTCGCCCCCGTGCGCGGCAGACCACAGGCGATCAGCGCATTAATTCTTTCGGCATCGGCGGCCAGATCGAAATCCGCTCTGGATTGCTGGTGCAGAAACAGTCGATGACCGGCCCGCAGCTTCATTTCGGTTTAGGAGAACAGACCGGCGTGGATGTAGCGCGTATTGTGTGGCCGAACGGTTCCGTGCGCGCGGAGTTTGCGCTCAAAGCCGATCAGGAGATCGTGACAGAGCAGCGGTTAAAGGGGTCGTGCCCGTTCCTCTTCGCCTACAACGGCAGGCAGATGGAGTTCGTAAAGGACACCGTTCCGTGGGGCTCAGCGATCGGTCTGCGCATTAACTCGCTCGGACCGGCACGCATCGAGGCAACTCAGGAGTGGTACAAGATTGGGCGCGACCAGCTTGTTTCGCGCGATGGTTTCTACGATCTGCGCATTACCGGCGAGCTTTGGGAAACGTACTATTACGACTATCTGGCGCTGATGACGGTCGACCATCCGATGGGAACAGAAATATTTACAGACGAGCGCTTTGCCGTGCCCGCTGTGAAGCTCGCGGTAACAGCGGTTGCCACACCGCAACCGATTGCGCGTGCAGTGGATGACAAGGGGCAGGACGTGACGGATATTCTTCGCTCGCTCGACGGCAACTATCTGGATACGTTCGGGCGCGGACAATATCAGGGAGTAACCCGTGAGCATTACGTAGAGATCGACATCGGAAACAATGTGCCTGCAGGCAGCCCGCTATGGCTGATCGCCAAAGGCTGGCTGCATCCTTCGGACTCATCGATCAATGTGGCCATGAGCCAGGGTCAGCATGAGCGGCCGCATCCGCTGAGCCTTGAAGTTCCGGACGGACATGGCGGTTGGAAAGTAGCGAAGCCGAACCTGGGCTTTCCGGCGGGACGCAACAAAACGTGCCTCATCGATCTGACGAATCTCTTCATTCCCGGCGTGCCTCACAAAGTACGTTTGCGTACAAATCTCGAAATCTATTGGGACGAGATTCAGTGGGCCAAAGGATTGCCCGAAACGCCATTGAGGATGAAGCGACTTGATCCTGCGACGGCGGATCTGCACTATCGAGGCTACTCCGTCATTCACCAGGCGAATGCCTCGTCTCCGGAGATTCCGGACTATAACCGGCTTCTGGGAACAACACAGATATGGCGCGACCTTGCCGGTTATTACACTCGCTATGGCGATGTGCGTCCGCTGCTGGCCGGCATCGATGACCGATACGTCATCATGAATGCGGGCGATGAAATGTCCCTGCGTTTCGCTGCGCCCGCACCTCCGCCTGCAGGCTGGGTGCGCGACTACGTCCTCGCCGGAGATGGCTGGATCAAAGACGGCGACTACAACTCAACTTACTCCCAGTCTGTGCTGCCCTATCCCTACCACGCCAGAAAAGAATACGACACGCCGCCGGGCAAGCTGGAAGACGATTGGGAATACCGCCACCATACCGATATCTGGCAAACGTACCAAACGCGCTACGTCACACCGGAAATTTTTGAGAACGCATTAAGGAGTAACGCCGGAAAATGAAGCGCGTACCCGTTGCACGAATTGTTTTGAGTATCTTTTTTGTTGGGCTCCTGCTTACCCCCGTCGTTGTGAAGAAGGTGTCCTCCGCACGCAGGTCATCGTTAAAAACAACGCTCGATACGAACGCTGCGCTTGTGCGGCACGGCTTCTATCTGCAGGAAGTCTCTCGCGCCGCCGGGATCGATTTTGTCCATCAGGGACCGACGCTCGATCCAAAGCTTGCGCACATCATGCCGGAAGTAGCGTCCATGGGGGCCTCGGTATCCATCGTCGATTTCGATCGTGACGGCTGGCCCGACATCTACGTGACCAACAGCAAAGAAGGCAGCAAAAACCATCTCTACCGGAACATGCACGATGGCACCTTCAAAGATGTGGCCGAAGAGATGGGCATCGCCGATGTCAACCAGCCTGGCACCGGCGTTTCTATGGGAGCAGTCTGGGGCGACTATGACAACGATGGCTATGAGGATCTGTTCCTGATCAAATGGGGTCGCCCCGAGCTGTTTCATAACGATCAGGGCCATGGCTTCACCCGCGTCAGCGAACAGGCACAGTTGCCGCCGTGGATCAATGCAAACACTGCCGTCTGGTTTGACTACGACGGAGATGGGCTGCTCGACCTCTTTGTCGGCGGCTATTATCCGGAAGATGTCGATCTCTGGCATTTGCAGTCGACAAAAATGATGCCGGATAGTTTTGAGTACGCGAAAAATGGCGGCCGAAAATATCTCTTCCACAATCTAGGCAATGGCAAATTTGAAGAGGTAAGCGCAAAGGTCGGCATCAATAGTCGGCGATGGGCGCTGGCTGCGTCTGCCGCCGATCTACGCGGGACTGGGCATCCTGATCTATTCATTGCCAATGATTACGGAGTTTCCGAGCTGTTCCTGAATGATGGAAAGCGGTTCCACGAAGCAGGTGAGCAGACCGGTGTTGGCTTCGCGCCCAAAAGCGGCATGAACGTCGCCTTCGGCGACATCTTCAATCAGGGACGGTATTCCGTCTATGTCTCGAACATCTCGGAAGACGGCGTTCTGATTCAAGGCAACAATCTGTGGGTTCCCAAAGAAGGAACCTCCGGCAGCGACATCAAGTTTGAAAACCTGGCGCGCGACATGGGAGTGGAGCTTGGCGGATGGAGCTTTGGCGCGCAGTTCGGCGATCTGAACAACGACGGCACACTCGATCTCTTCCTCACCAACGGGTATGTGTCTCTCGATCGCAAGCAGAACTACTGGTATGACTTTGCTAAGGTTGCGGGCGGAAATGCTTCGATCATCGGCGATGCCAAAGACTGGCCCGCCATGAACGGGCGAAGCCTTTCCGGATACCAGCAAAAGCATGTCTGGCTGAACGATGGCGCTGGTAAATTTGTGGACGTAGCGCAAGCCGTGGGCGTCATCGACACGCACGACGGCCGCGCCGTCGCGCTCGCCGATCTATGGAACCGCGGTGTGCTGGATGTGGTTGTCGCCAATCAGCGCGGTCCGCTGCTGCTCTACAAGAACACCGTGACGCCGGAAAATCAGTGGATTCAGTTCGCACTGGAAGGAACGAGGAGCAATCGCAGCGCTATCGGCGCTCAGGTGGCTCTGTTCTGGAACGGTCAGGAGCAGATTCAGCAGGTCTCCGGCGGAAGCGGATTTTCCGCGCAAAACGACCGGCGCCTGCACTTCGGCTTAGGCAAAAATCCGCGGATCGAAAAGGCAGTCATCCACTGGCCCTCCGGACAGGTGCAAACTCTGAATGGCCTTGTTCCGGGCAAGCTCTATAAGATAAAGGAGCCCGCATGAGCCAGCAAGCCATAACGACTCCAGCGACGCCAACGAACAAAACAGGCGGATGGAAACAACTGCTGAGTCTCGATAACCGGTTTGTTCCTCCGCTCTTTATTACGCTTATTCTGCTGGTGGGCCATCTATCCTTCGGCATCCTGGAGAGCTACCAGAAGACGCTGCTGGCCATCGGCACAAGCATCCTCGCAGAATTGGTTCTCGGCCGCATCTTTCTGCATAAATGGCCGCATCTCGCCAGCGCTTACATTACCGGAATCAGCGTCGGCATTCTGCTGCGCTCGCCCGCCTTCTGGCCCTACGCATTATGCAGCCTCATCGCAATTACTTCCAAGTATGTACTGCGCGTCAAGGGCCGACACATATGGAACCCCTCGAACTTCGGCATCTGTGTCATGCTTTTCCTCGCCTCGGAAGCCGTCGCAAGCTTGAGCATTCAGTGGGGCAATAATCTCTGGGCCATGCTTGTAATCTGGGCATTGGGTTCGGCCATTATCTGGCGCCTTCGCCGCTTTCACATCTGCAGCGTCTACGTTGTTTCTTTCATTGCGCTGGCATTCCTGCGGGCCTGGATCACGGGCGATCCCTGGCAATCGGAGATTTCGCCGATCACCGGCCCCGAATATCAGCTCTTCATTTTTTTCATGATTACGGATCCGAAGACCACCGTTCGCTCAAAGACAGGGCAATGCATTGTCGCCTTTGCCGTGGCTGCGGTCGAGTTTCTGCTGCGTCTGGATCAAAGCATCTACGCTCCGCTTTACGCGCTGTTTATGGTTGGGCCAATTGCTATGCTCATCGATATGTGGATGAGTTCGCGCCGCACTCCAGGAACGCTCCAGCAGAGCTCAACACAGGTATAGTGTGAGCCTTTCATCGATAAGGGTGCTCACGTAGAAAAGGAAATCTTATTCATGTTGTTGCAATTGCGGACCCTCTGCTTTTGGCCGCTGGTTACGCTTCTTCTCATCCCTGGTTGCCGGCAAACCGCACCTGCTTCACCGGCAAAAGAAACAACCGCGACCGTCCCTCATCCTGCTCCATCCGCAGCTCCAGCGCCAGCAACCACCGCGGAAGCCGCTCCCGCACGCCCCTCCGGTCCAATCCGATTTACGGATGTGACAGCCCAGGCCGGCATCCATTTCCGTCATAACAGTGGCGCATTCGGTAAAAAATATCTGCCTGAAACCATGGGCAGCGGCGTCTGCGTTCTCGACTATGACAATGACGGCTGGCAGGACATTCTCTTCGTCAATTCCATGGATTGGCCCGAACATGCAACTGGCAAGTCTCTCCCCGCGCTCTATCACAACAACAAAGACGGCACATTTACCGACGTGACCCGTCAGGCCGGACTTGCTACCGAGATGTATGGCCTCGGCTGCGCCGCTGCCGACTACGACAACGACGGCTTCGAAGATATCTACATCACGGCTCTCGATGGCAACCATCTCTTCCACAATCTCGGCAATGGAAAATTTGCCGATGTGACTGGCAAAGCCGGAGTACGCGATCCCGGTTTTTCAACCGGCGCGGTATGGTTCGACTTCGACAACGACGGCAAGCTGGATCTCTTTGTTTCGCACTATGTCGAATGGTCACCCGCTGCCGATCAATATTGCACGCTCGACGGCAAGCATAAGTCCTATTGCACACCCGAGCTGTACAAAGGCCAGAGCGCAACGCTCTATCGCAACAAAGGCAACGGCACGTTTGAAGATGTAACAAAAAAGGCCGGACTCTACGATCCCGCCGGCAAATCCTTGGGCGTGTCATTACTCGACTATGACAATGACGGTTGGCTGGACCTCTTTGTCGCCAACGATACGCAGCCGAATAAGCTTTACCATAACAACCACAACAGCACGTTTACTGATGAGGCATTTGCCGCCGGCGTCGCTTTCAGCGATGCAGGCAAAGCGCGGGCCGGCATGGGAGCCGATGCTGCGGATTACGACCTGTCCGGAAGGCAAAGCCTGGTCATCGGCAACTTTACCAATGAAAGCATGTCTCTCTATCACAACGATGGCTCAGGCCTATTCGCGGACAAAGCCATGACCGACGGCATCGGTCCCCCGTCAGCGAACTCGCTCACCTTCAGCACATTTTTCTTCGACTACGATCTGGACGGGCTACCTGACATCTTTGCCGCAAACGGTCACGTCGCTGATGACGTAAGCGTGGTGACGCCGACGATTCACTATGCCGAGCCGCCACTCCTTTTCCGCAACAAGGGCAATGGCAAGTTTGAAGATGTGTCCGACAAGCTTGGTTCGGCTCTGCGTCAGCCGGTTGTAGGCCGAGGCGCAGCCTATCTGGATTTCGACAATGATGGCGATCTGGATCTGGTAATCAATACCAACAATGGTCCGGCAAAGCTCCTCCGCAATGACAATGGCAACCAGAATGACATGCTGCGGATCAAGACCATCGGCACGCGGTCGAATCGAGACGGCATCGGCGCGAAGATTACCGTGAAAACCGATAAGGGGCTGCGGCTCTTCGGCATGGTGAAAGATGGATCAAGTTATCTTTCACAAAACGAACTGCCGCTCACCTTCGGGCTAGGAAAGCCTGAAGCGAATAAAACAGTAAGCCTGGAGATTGTGTGGCCAAGCGGCAAAAAAGACTCGGTTGCAAATATCAAGCCGAATCAGTTCATCACCCTTGAGGAAGGCAAAGGTATGATTTTCGCGCAGCCGATCGTCTTTTCTGCATCGAGGGAGCAGACGCCGCGCTAAGCATAGAAGCCACAACTGTTCAGGAGTTTTGCAACCTCATCCTGAGTCGCTCCCACCTTGTTGGCTGAGCGAAACAGGTCTTCCGCGTCAACCGGATACCAGTTGCGGCGGTCCTGCCTGCACAGCCCGGCGACATCCAGGGGTTCAATCACGCGCCGAACCTCTGCGGTGAGGCTGTCTGCATCTTGCTCCGTGCGAACTTGCCGTGCGCGTTTGAAAAGCTCTCTGCATGCGGGCCCGAATGATGGATGATCGTGCAGCAGAAACGACGATGCAAGTTGCGGCTTGTTCAACCGCCGCGCCGTCTCCGAAAAACTGGCCGCTGCGAAATAAAGCAAAGACAGCGCGGTAAAGACCGGAAAGTTGTTCATGTTCGCATAGAGCGCGGCGATCAGACGAGATGTTGCATGCAGTTCGTCGATCGTCTGTGTCGCATACTGCTCGAGCTGCGCATGAAAATGAGCCGTATTCACATCATGCTCCAATATGTCGGCGAGTCTGCTGATACCCAACAGTGTAAGCGGAAATCCGGTGGACAGCAGCGGATCGACAAATCCCGCAGCCGATGGAAGAAGCGCCCACTTATCTCCGCAAACAGTCTTGCTTAGAAATGGCAGACGCTTCATGTGACGAAACGGCAGCTGCACCCTGGCCTCCGCAAACTGCTTTTTGAGCGCCGGAATCAACGCGAGTAATCGCTCCCACGCCGCTTCCCCGTCCGCAAGCCGCAGCGCAGTCGCAGCGTTTTCCGTTGCGGCAACCCCAGCACTCGTTATGCCGTTATTAAAGCGCAAAACCCATATCCAGCCGCCATCAAATACATGGTGAACAGCCGCATCGTCGACTGGATAAGGAGGTGCCTCTACCGCGCAATGCGCCTGTATCGCATCCCGGCGCTTGACCTCCGAAAAGTGGCTGTATAGCGCTTCGGTAGAGGGATAATCCGGCAGCAAGGCTTCAGGCAGCTGCAATGCACGATGAAGGAAGCCGCGAGGGCCGGTGGCATCGAGGACAAATCTGGCCTGAAACATTACATCGCGGCCGCCTTTCTTTCCCTCAAGACGTACCTCGCGATTGTGGTCAACTAATCTTTCGAGTCTGACTTCGTCCACATAATTCACGCCCATGTTCTGCGCCTGATGGACCAAAAATTCATCAAAGTCAGCGCGATACCAATGCGTATCCGCGATTCTGTCGTGCGGGCTTGCCGCCACCAGCAGTTCATTGCGGCGCTCAGGATCGGGCGCGTCCGGTTGACCGAGCACATGATGATAAAAGGTGAAGCCTCGTTTCAACCCGCATGCGACCTCCGGATACCTTTGCTGCCAGCTTCCCCACTTCGTCAGAGGTTTCAAATCCGGTAGGTCGTAGCGAGTCGCAAGATCTTCGAGCAACAGGTTTGAGAGAGGTGTGGACGATTCGCCGATCATGAAGCGGGGATGCTTGCCGCGTTCGAGCAGCACAACCGAATGCCCCTGACGACGCGCGATCATCGCCATTAGAGAACCTGCAAACCCAGAGCCGACAACGGCGATATCGTAAACGTGGTTCAACCGCGGCCTTCGCAATCGGCGCAAATCACACGTGGCAAAACACACTGCTTGAGATTCATCGCGTGCAGCCGCGCCACGCGCGATGCGTGGCACATCGGGCATTTCGGATATCCACGAGAAACCACGTCCCAAAGATCGACAAAGACGCGCCCTTTTTTCAACCCTATGCCGTAGTCCACTGCTGCTTCTACAATCTCCTTGCGCGGCGGAGTGAAGTCACCCTGCTGCGCCAATACTTCCATCGCGCCGTTGCCGGCGCGCGTGGGGATCAGCGTGGCAGCGGTTGCTCCGCAATCAAACGCAAAATCCAGAGAACGCTCTGCCCAGTGGAGCGATTCTGCGGGCTGCATAAAGGGCGGCTGAACGAGAATGAATACGCGCAGGTCAATCGCATGGCTCCGCAAAAACTTCGCTGCGGCAGAAAACTGATCGAGCGTCATTCTCTTATTCAGTCGATCCAGTATTTCCGGATGCACAGTCTCCAGCCCCATAGCCACTTCGAGCTGGTGGGGCAGTAGATCGCGAAATCGAAGGCAAGCGTCGCCGATCAGCGCCGGATGGCTTTCGACAATCGTCCGTTCAAACTGCCCGGCTCTGGCCGCAATGGCCGGATAATCTTCTGCGGGAATTGCTTTTCGGTCGAAAAAACTGCCGCTGTTGTAGAGCTTGATCTGCCGGGCCGGAGGCATCTGCGCAAGCGCATAGTCTATCTGTTCCGGAATCGCGCCTGCGGGCACCCGCTCTGTCAACGTATTGCGCCAGAGATCGCACATCAGGCAGCGCCATGGGCATTCACGATTCGTAAGAAAAATCGTAGCCACCGGCAACACTTCTCCCGTCGCCGAGCACTCTTCTTCTACCAGGAAGGCATAGGGACGCCGTGGATCCAGGCTCGCGCGATCCGGTCTCTGCGAAAGAATCCACATGTCGCGCTCCGCGGCATGGGTTGGGTACGAAAAGATCGACGGCATCTTCACTGATAGAGCGACAAAAACTGCTTTCGATATTCGGCTTCACGGAACGGCAGCTTCTGACGCAACGCATCTTCCGGCAAGGCGCCATGCTGGAAACGCCGCTTCGGGAAAACTGGCATCTTCAGGCCAGTCAGCTTCGCAATACCACGAGAGACAATCTCACCTTTCAGCTCATAGAGTCGCTCAACGCTGTAATCCGTCAGCTTGATGAAAGGTATCGCCTCCGCGACTGCGACAACATGCGGCCGCGTATATGGACTGAAACCGAGGAAGCCGTAGTGATGCGCCGGAGCATAGGTTCGCGTATAAGAACGGCTGAGGCCACCACTGTAAGTTAGGGAATGCTTGATCTTCCCCACTCCCCAACCCTCCTGGTAGAGCATCTGATTGTGAATCACGCTGCGAATGGTGAGTTCCGGATTCTCCTCTATCGGATAGTCCTTCAGATTCTCGTCGCCGCCATCGCCATCCAGTAAATAACGCCAGTTCGGATATCTCGCGCGTACGCCACGGCAGAGCGCAAGCACCATCGTTGCCGATTCAATATCGAGCGCCTTGTAGTCTTCAACGATGCGAATCGTCTCCTCCGCATTCAGCGTAGAAGCATCCGTCTCGACCGATTCGAGAAACAGTCCCAGATGTAAAGCATCCAGAAAGGCACGCGCCTGCCGCACATCCGGGCCGTTTCCTAAATCCAGAACAAAAGCCTTGAGACGGCTTAAATTCATGCCGCGTTTTTGCATCACGTGATACGCCGTGAGAAAAACGCTGCCGCTGTCGACGCCGCCGGAAAAACAGACGCCAATCGGTTCGCTGGACGGCACACGGTCAAGCCACAGAGAAATTTCTTCAGCAAGCGCTGCGATATACGCCTCTCCAATACGATCTAGATTGGGAGGCAGAGTGCCGAGTTCGGGATCGAAGAAACGGGTATAGACCGGATCAGGATCGGGACAGCCGACCAGCTGAATCTCGACGACGTGATGCGCGGGGACCATTCTGGTATAGCTGGGGTGGAACTGCCTTTCCAATCCTTCCGACCTCAGCCATCTGTAGATGGCGTCGATACGGGCTGCGACGATCAGCACCGGACCTTCCTGCCGCTTGGCAAGGAAGTACCGCATCGGCCTGTCGAGCGAGCGCGCCATTTTTACGGTCTTCCCCGAGCGCGCCAGCAGCGCAAAAGACCCCTCGACGCCGCGCATCGCGTCGGCTGGCTGGTCCAGCAGCAATTGTCTGGCATCCTCCACGGAGAGGTTATAAATCTGGTTTGCTTCCGGTTCGGTGAGATCGACAACTCGTTCGACGTATTGCTGCACAGCGGCCCTCGGGGGTGATCTGACTTGCAATCAGTTTACGCTTTTTCAAAAGATTACCCAGCGTGCGGCCAGGGCCAGAGCCCTCGATACTCTTGTTAGTGCATCTTCTATAATGATCTGCGTCAATGCTAGTCAAAAACGTTCGAAGCTACAGATGGAGGACTCCTAAGGCGGTTCCGGAAAAAGGAGCTCAGGTCCCTCCCATCACACCTCGCAGATGCATAACCCATCGTCATCTCGCCGCTCTTCTGCTGCTTGGTCTCAGTCTTCCAGCTTCGTTCAGCGGATCGACCGCCGACTCGTCGCACGATCCCATCGCTGCCGCGCGCCTGAACAACATCGGCGTAGCTTTAATGAACCAGCAATTCACGGAAAAAGCGCTTCTCAAATTTGAAGAAGCGTACAGGAATGATCCAACATCCTCCGTCCCCATCTTGAATCAGGGAATTGCGCTGCTCTACCTGCGTAAATTGCCCGAAGCCGAACAGAAGCTGAAACAGGCAGCTGCCATCGATCCCGATAATGTGCGTATCTGGTACAGCCTCGGACTGACGCATTTTACCGGCGATAACCCTACTCAGGCTGTCGAAGACTTCAAGCATGCGATCAAGATCGATCCTGACAATGCAGACAGCCACTATTACCTCGGCACTCTCTATCTCAACCTCAAGGAATACGATCAAGCGATCAGTGAGTTTGAAACTGCCTTACGCCTGAATCCTCTGCACGCCTCCGCGCAGTTTGGATTGGCCAGCGCTCTGCAGCGCTCCGGAAAAGTGGCGGATGCGCGTGAACATCTAAGGCGCTTCCAGAAAATTACCCAGACAAAAATCGGTACGCCGCTGACCGTCGTTTATGGCGAACAAGGCCATTACGCCACGGTGCAGGACATGCTAGCCCCGTTGCAGCCTGCCGGACCAATGATCCCGGTCAGCTTTGTCGCTCAAACCGAAGCGACAGCACCTGCCGCATCGGTTCCTGCCTTCGGTAATGATTTGGGCGGCGGCGCCTGTCTCTTCGATGTGGAAGGCACCAGGCAAAACGATATCGTCGCCTTGGGCGAAGGCGATACGGCGATCCGCGCTTACAAAACTCTTCAGAGCGGCGCGTTGGAAGAGATTCCCGCACAACAAACCGGGCTTACAGCCACAGGCCACGGAATAGCCTGCGCCGTAGGCGACTATGACAACGATGGTCTGCCCGACCTGGCTGTCGCTCTGAGCGATCGAGTCATTCTCTTTCACAACCTCGGCCACGGAAAATTCGCTGACGTGACAAAGGCCGTAGGAATCGAGCAGCTCAATCATCCTGCGGGTCTCACATTCATCGATTTCGATCACGATGGCGACCTGGATCTCTTTGTAACGGGCTCCTCCTCCGGCAAAGGCTCGAACGTTCTTTGGCGCAATAATGGCAACTCGACATTTACGGAATGGACTGACCCCACCGGACTTGCAGGAAACACCAGCACAACAGGCGCCATCCTTTCAGATATCAATAATGATCGAGCAGTCGACCTCATCGTCACCGGCGCTGGCAGCGCGCCGACACTGTATGAAAATAAGCGCGAGGGCCCTTTCAACGCCGCGCCGCTGTATGCCGATACCGATCTTGCGCCGACACGGGGCGTATATGTCTTCGACTTCAACAAAGACGGGTGGATGGATGTTGCCGTTACCCATGCGGGTGCTCCTGGAATCAGCGTATGGCGCAACGTCGAGGGCAAGCGATTCGAGCGCGTGCCGCTGCCAGGCAATGATGCGACAGCAGCATGGGGGGTCACCGCCATCGACATCGACAACGACGGCTGGATCGATTTGGCGGCGATTGTAGAAACGGCAAATGGGCCGAAGCTGCGCATCTGGCGCAACCTCGGCGCACAGGGGTTTGTCGATGTTAGCGATACGGTTGGCCTGAACAAGCTCAAGCTCCAGAATCCCCGATCTGTGATTGCCGCAGATGTCGATGGCGATGGAGCCGCCGATCTGATTGTCACGCAATGGAATGCTGCTCCCCTTGTGCTGCGCAATGTAGGTGGAAGCCGCAACCACTCTCTGCGCATTGCGCTCACCGGTTTGGCTGACAACAAATCGGCAATCGGTACCAAGGTGGAGGTTTTCTCGAACGGTCAGGTACAGAAGTTTGAGGTGGCAGGCGGCAGCGGCTATCTGAGCCAGGGCCCAACAGAAATCATTGCAGGACTCGGTCAATCTACCAGCGCAGATGTGGTGCGCCTGCTGTGGCCAACAGGTGTTCCGCAAGACGAGCTTGATCTTTCGGTCAGCAAGCCCATAGCTTTGCTGGAGCTCGATCGTCGCGGCAGCTCATGCCCCGTGCTCTTTGCGTGGGACGGCAAACAATACCAGTTCGTCTCAGACGTGATCGGCGCCGCTGTCGTAGGCCACTGGGTCTCTCCTACGGCAACCAATCAGGCAGATGCCGACGAATGGATCAAAGTCGATGGGTCGCAACTGAAGGCGCGCAATGGCTACTTCAGCCTCCGCTTCGGCGAGCCGATGGAGGAGATCAATTATGTCGACCAGCTTCGTCTGGTTGCAGTCGATCATCCGGACGGAACGGAAGTCTATCCCGATGAGCGTTTCCTGAGCGAGCCCCCTTTCGCTTCGGGAGCAACCGTCGTTGCTTCTCCAGAAACGCGCCTGCCTGCGGGAGCTTGGGACGATAGTGGCCACGACGTTCTGGATTTACTCGCCAAACAAGATCACAAGTATGTTCGCGACTTTACCAATCTAAAATACGCGGGCTATGCCAACATGCATACGCTCACGCTCGATTTAGGCAACTGGTCACCGCAAAATCCGTTGCGTCTCTTCATGCACGGCTTTATCGAATATTTCAGTGCCAGCTCGATGTACGCCGCGTGGCAGGCAGGCCTCCAACCCGTTCCGCCCTTTGTAGAAGCGCAAATGGCCGACGGCAGCTGGAAGCGAGTCATCGACGACATGGGCTTCCCCGCCGGCCTTCCGCGAACAATTGCCGTCGATCTCTCCAAGAAACTGCCCCCCGGGACTCGTCGCATCCGCATCCAGACAAACCTGCAAATCTACTGGGACCAGGTGCTGGTCGATAACGGGCCGGACGCATCAAGACACGCAAGGCAAACAGAGCTGCCTTTGGCGATGGCGCATCTTGCCTTCCGCGGATACCCGCAACAGGTAGATGGCGAAACACCGGGCGACCTGACCTATCACTACGATCGCATCAGCACAACGGGACCGTTCCAGTGGCAGCGCGGAAGCTATACGAAGTACGGCAACGTGACGCCCCTGCTGCAGAAAATTGACGATCACTACGTCATTTTTGGCAGCGGCGAAGAGATCGATGCCGAATTCAGCAATGCATCCTTACCGCCTCTGCCGGCCGGATGGAAACGCGATTACTTTTTCTATGCCAACGGCTTCGTAAAAGACATGGACTTTTATGAGGCGCTCCCATTCACCGTGGCGCAGATGCCCTTTCATCAGATGAGCACATATCCATATCCTGCCGGCGAACACTATCCTGAGGACTCACGCTCTCTGCAATACCGGTTGGATTGGGACGACCGCTTTGAATCAGGAGAGCGCAAACAGCTATTTCGATTCAACTACGTGCCCACTGTGTCGCAACCCGTCACGCACTAAGTGCGTGACGGGTTGCCAGGCATGTTTTATGAAAGCGGAGGCGGACGATATCCAAATTCGCGCTCCAAAGCGGCAGCCACGGCCAGTACCAGTTCATCTTCATAGGGCCGTCCTGCAATCTGCACGCCAATTGGAAGCCCTTCGTCGGATCGTCCTACCGGAACGACAGCGGCAGGCGCGGCCAGCAGATTGAACCACTGTGTGTACCGCATCGCGTCCAGATAGTTCAGCTCGCGGCCTTCGACCAGCCATCTGCGTTCTCCGTGACGAAATGCGGGAATGGAGCACACCGGTAGCAGCAGCAAAGGAAATTCCTGCATCTCGGCCAGAAGCCGGTTGCGCACCTGATCACAATCCGACCACGCCTGCAGCAGCGATTCGGCTGTCAACGGAGGCTGGGCCTCTGCGATCTCAAGAAAATTGCGGAAAGTGGGACTGAGTTCTTTCCTGCGCCCGGAAATTGTAGGTGCATAGAACATCGCTCCACATTGCACGAAAAAAATATGCCACAGCCTGCGAGCAGCTTCTAACGATGAGGGCCGGAAAGGCCTGATCTGAAAGCCCTGGCGCTCAAGAGCTGCAGCCGCATCCCGCACCGCACGGCGTGTCTCCGTCGATACGGGTGTCAGCTCATCGTCCTCAAACCATCCAATCGGAACGCGCTTCGCCTCGGCGATTGAGATCTTCCGCATGCCGACAGGAGCGGCTGCCGGATCGATGCAATCGCGACCGGCTACGGTGCGAAACAGTAGATCGACATCGGCAATCGTCCGCGCCATTGGCCCAATGGCTCCTAGGATGGAAAATGGACCGGTACACGGCGGAAGATGTCCGGCGGACGGTACGCGTCCTGCTGTCGGTTTGAGCGCACAGATACCGGTAAAGTGCGCCGGTTCCCGCACCGAACCGCCGCTATCGCTGCCCAGCCCTCCTGCGGAAAGCCCTGCGGCGATGGCCGCCGCTTCGCCCCCGCTGGATCCTCCGGGTGTCCGCTCTATCGCCCAGGGATTATTTGTCCTTCCATACAGCAGGTTGTCCGTTTCATACGCCATCAGGAACTCCGGACAATTCGTCGTGCCCAGAATGACTGCACCGGCATCGCGCAGCCGCGCCACGGTCAATGCATCCTCTTGCGGAACGTCTCCGCGCTGGAGCACACTGCCGATTTCGCACCGGTATCCCTTCGTCGCAATCGATGCTTTTATCGTAAGCGGCAAACCGGCCAGCGCACCCGCGCCTGCATGGGCCGCCTGTTGGCGAGCGCGGTCTGGATCGAAGTCAACAAAAGCGTTTAGAACCGGGTTCAATCGCTCGATACGAGCGATGTGCTCCTCGACCAATTCAAGAGAAGAGATCTTCCCTTGCTGCATAAGAGCAAGCTGTTCAACGGCAGAAAGAAGTGCGATGCTCATCTATACTTTTGTCATTCTTCTAAGAAATTCCCCGCTGCTAAAAATAGGGCCTCGTCAAAAACAGCACGTGTGATCTCACGGAAATCGTGCTGAACCAATAGAATTCATTATAGAGAGGGCTTATTTCAGTCACACCTGCACACGCCGGGCATAAAGTGACACCTTGCGATTCATGCAAAAAACATATCAGGAATGGAAGCGGTTTCTCGGCAGACCTCCAATATCGATTGATTACGATGCAGTGCATCGAGGGTTAAAAGGCAAGCGCGTCCTCGTCACCGGGGCAGGGGACTGCATTGGTTCCTCTCTGGCGAAATCCTGCGCGCAGTTTCCCGTCGAGAGCCTGATTCGCCTTCGACAGCTCCGAAAAAAATATCTGCGAACTCAAGCCGGCGCATGGCTGCAGTCTCAAATCGCGATCTCGCGCAAGGAGCTTCCATGAAGCGCACCATTGCGGTGGTCACAACGTCGCGCGCAGATTACAGCCATCTTTATTGGCCTCTTAAAGATCTCCAGGCACATCCCGATGTGGATCTGAAATTGATTGTGCTTGCATCGCATCTCTCTCCGGAGTTCGGAAGCACCGTCCGCGAGATGGAAGCGGATGGATTTCCCATTGCCGCAAGACTAGAGTGCCTTCTTAGCTCCGACACGGATGTAGGCATGGCCAAAAGTATTGGAGTCGGCGTGCTTTCTCTCGCGGACACCCTCGGACAGATGCGACCCGATCTTCTTTTACTCATTGCGGATCGATACGAAATGCTTGCGCCCGCGTCCGTTGCGCTTGCCTTGCGTATTCCGATAGCTCACATCGAAGGCGGAGAAATCAGTGAAGGCGCAATCGACGATGCGGTCCGCAATGCTCTTACCAAGATGAGCCACATCCACTTCACATCCACCGAGTTGGCGCGCAAGCGTGTAATCAGCATGGGAGAAGAAGCCTGGCGGGTACATCGGGCAGGCGCGCCCTCGCTCGATCATTTGCGGCGCAGCAGATTGTTGGCGCAGGCAGAACTGCAGCAGCAACTCGCGCTCGACCTCGATCAGCCGACGGTTCTGGTCGCCTATCATCCCGTTACAATCCTTCGCGATACTACCAGCGAGGCGGATGCGCTCTTTGCGGCGCTCGAGCAGCTCACGGAGCAGATCATATTCTGCTATCCGAATGCGGATGCCGGCAGCCGCCTTCTGATAGCACGCGCGGAGTCATTTCTCAGAAACCGCCGCCATGGCCGTCTCTTCGTCAATCTGCCTGCAGTAACCTACTGGAGCCTGCTGAAACATGTTCGCCTGATGATCGGCAACTCGAGCAGCGGCATCATGGAAACTGGCTCCTTTGCACTGCCAACAGTGAATGTCGGCCTGCGGCAGCAAGGAAGAGAACGGCCCGCAAATGTGCTCGATGCGCTGCCGACAACAGACTCCATTCTCGAAAAAATCAGCGAGGCAAAAAGCGACCCGTTCCTCAAATCAATCCAGGGTATGACAAATCCGTATGGTGACGGACACGCAGCCGAGCGGATCGTGCAGATACTCACTTCGCTTCCAGATACCGGGCAACTGCTCATGAAGCGTAGCGTAGCCGTGGAGTGCGCGTGAACATCTCCTGTCACAACCGGATATCGCGGAAGCGGAAACCGAGGCCGTCGTCTCCGTCTTTCGGAGGTCACCCCTCAGCCTCGGTCCGAAGATGGAAGAGTTCGAGCAGTCGGTAACGGCTGTTTCCTGTGCCGACGATTTCGCAAAGGCTACCGATGAGGCTTACCTTCGAGGAGCCGCAGCCGAACAAAATCATCCTCGTCCGGCGTTCTCGTTTCACCGCAGCAGATTGCTCTGTGCCAGGTCCAGCACCTCATCCCCGCGTCCGCTGAGTATGGCTCTCGCCATGTAAAGCGTGAACCCCTTTGCCTGTTCCAGTGTGATGGTAGGCGGCATGGAAAGCTCCTGCCTGTTCACCTGCACTTCCACCAGTGCCGGACCATCATGCGCGAAAGCCGCTTCCAGCGCCGGTCGAAGCTCTTCCGGTTTTTCCACGCGGCGGCCCAGCATGCCTGCTCCTTCCGCCAGTCTGGCGAAGTCAGGATTGTCGAGCGAACATCCGAAGTCGACAAAGCCCGATGCCTTCATCTCAAGCTCGACAAACCCCAGCGTGTTATTCGCAAAAACCACAACCTTGACCGGTAGATTCGCCTGCTTTAACGTCAGCAGATCGCCCAGCATCATCGACACGCCGCCATCGCCGGAAAGCGTAACCACCTGCCGCTTAGGGTAAGCGGCTTGCGCGCCGATCGCCTGCGGCACGGCTCCAGCCATCGATCCGTGACTAAAGGACCCAAGCAGTCTGCGTTTACCATTCATCGTGAGGTAGCGCGCAGCCCACACCGTTGGCGTGCCTACGTCGCAGGTAAAGATTGCATTCTGCGCCGCCAGCTCATCGATCACTCTCGCAACATATTGAGGATGAATGGGCGTCTTTCCCGGCTCGCCTACAGCGAGATCATCGAGGCTTTTGCGTGATTTATGATAGTGTTCTACGCTGTCCTCCAGATGCTTTTTGTCTCGCTTTCCTTTGAGTAAAGGAAGCAGAGCAGGCAGGGTGTCCTTAACATTGCCAACAAGGCCGAGATCGACTTTTACCCGACGGCCTATCTGCTCTCCCCGCACATCTACCTGAATAATTTTCGCTTCCGGCGGGAAAAACTGCTGGTAGGGAAAATCCGTCCCGAGCATCAACAGCGCATCGCTCTTCATCATGGCGCGATAGCCTGACGCGAATCCGAGCAATCCGGTCATGCCGACATCAAAGGGATTATCGTATTCAATAAACTCTTTACCGCGCAGCGCATGGACGATCGGCGCCTTCAGCTCAGCTGCAGTCGCAATCAGTTCGGCATGCGCACCTTCGCAACCGGCGCCTCCCATGATGGTCACTTTGCCCGCTTTGTTCAGAATTTCTGCCGCTTGTTTTAATTCAGCGTCCGAAGGGCGGATCACTGGATTCGTCCGTCTTACGGCAGCCACACGATTCGGATAGGGACAATCTTTCAGGGCCACGTCACCCGGAATCACAAGAACAGCAACACCCCGCCGCTCTACTGCGGTGCGAATCGCAATTTCGAGTGCGCGTGGCATCTGCTCAGGGATACCCACCATCTCGCAATAGTGGCTGCATTCTCGAAACAGATTCTGCGGGTGCGTCTCCTGAAAGTAGTTGCTGCCGATTTCAGGGCTGGGAATATGTGCGGCAATGGCAAGAACAGGCGTTCGGTTGCGGTGACAATCAAACAATCCGTTGATCAGGTGCAGGTTGCCCGGCCCACAACTCCCGGCGCAGACGGCCAGCTCACCGGTCAGATGCGCCTCGGCTCCGGCAGCAAAGGCCGCCGCTTCCTCATTGCGCATATGTACCCAATCGATTGTCTTGGATTTGCGCAGGGCATCGGTGAAGCCATTCAGCGAATCACCGACAATTCCATAGATCCGCTTCACGTTGGCCGCAAGCAGCGACTCAACCATTACCTCAGCAACTTTCTTTGCCATGGATATTCTCCCTATGTTTCAAGGTGCAAAGAAGCACCATTGAATAGGAAATACAAAGCCGGAAAAGAATCTCAGAAAAGCTTATCAGCTAATAGTTCGAGCCTGCGCGCAGGGAAGTCTGATCTTGTGATGAAGCCTGATCGAGCAGCCGCTTTGCCTCATCCAGACTAATACCTGTCGGCACGGGTTGGAATTTCGACCGCTCTTCGTGATGATCCTTGCTCACGCTCTTGAATAAAATCACGTGCCCTGCGACATGTACATCCACCAGATTGGTCTTCCATCGGGTCGGACTCACCTGTTCACGATGAACGGAAAATTCTCCGCCTTTATCAACATAGCCCAGCAACCCATAGCCGAAATCGATGCGGTTGATAACCGTACCATGCATGGCCACGAACCGTTTCAGCCGCTGATCGATCTCAACCGTGCCCGCCATGCCATGAAATATCCGCGCCTCAAAGGTAGGAGGCTTGAAGTTTGGATTCGGTGTGAAGCGGAATGTGATGAGATCGCCCGACGGCGGCCCATCCGGTTCAAAAAAGAATGCATCAGGCATGAGCTTAGTCAATCTCTGCAACCGCTCTTCGTCCTGAAGGTGATCCTCGCGATTCCTTGCGAGTGCGCTGGGGTTACTCAATAGAGCGTTCAACCGCGCATTTTCCTTGCGCTCTTCCCTGCCCGTCAGCGGCTTGTCGTTCTCTTGCAGAATGCGGAAGATCGGCCCCTGCTTTGTTTCCACCTGATGCTTGATATAGCTCACCTGACCGATCTTCTGGTTGATACGGTAGGCCCAAAAACTATCGTTCTCACGATCCTGAAGCTCGTTATATGCAACATCCTTGATGAGTTGCTGTATAGGCGAAGGAGTGGACGTTTGTGCGTGGACCATTGAGGTAAACACCACGAAACAGGCTGCGAGACGCACAATAGTCGTGAAAAAACGCATCATCATTTCCTCTGCACTTGGATGCTCTGATTTTGCCGCATACATCCTGTATGCCATGTAAAAATTATCTCCTCCGGCTCATCGGTCACGAGTCCCCCCACAGGGGAGTCTCCGCTTGCTACACTGATGCCATGTTAGATGAGCTCACTTTCCGCAATTATGCGGATGCTGCCATAGAGTCTCTAAAAAAGAGCTTGATTGCCGCTGAAGAAGAGAATGATTTCGACGCCGAGGAACAAAATGGTGTGCTCAATATCGTTTTTGACGAGCCGCCCGCAAAATTCGTCATCACTCCCAATACCCCGGTACGTCAGATCTGGATCTCCGCCCTCTCAACCAGCTTCAAGCTCGATTGGTCCGACGAAGCGCAGGCGTTCATCCTGCCTAAAGACGGCACCCCTCTGAAACCGCTCGTGGCACGACTTATCAATGAGCATTTAGGCATAGACTCGATTACCCTCGTATAGCAGGCTCGCCCGATGGAAAAAATCCTCTCCGTCGCCATCATCACCAGAAACGAAGAGACCAATCTGCCCCGAACGCTCGAAAGCGTACGCTGGGCCGATGAGGTGGTTATCGTCGATTCCGGCTCAACCGATGGAACCGTAGAGATCGCCTGGAGGTTTGGAGCGAAGATCATTCAGGAGAGCTGGCATGGCTTCGGAAAGCAGAAAAATCTTGCCATCGAACAGTGCTCTGGCGAATGGATTCTCTCTCTGGATGCCGATGAGGAGGTCAGCGAAGCGCTGGCGGAGGAAATCGAAGCGCTGCTCGCGGGAACACCGGATGTCGACGCTTATCTCCTGCCTCGCCGCAATCTTTTTCTTGACCGCTGGATCAGGCATGGCGGTTACTATCCCGATCCGAAGCTCCGGCTCTTTCGCAAAGGTACAGCGCAATTTGAAGAACGCGCAGTACATGAAACGCTGCAGCATGTGGGTGCAGCGCGCGTCCTGCACGGCGGCCTCATCCATCATGCCTATCCCACGCTCGAAAGCTACATCGAGCATATGAACACCTACAGTACGCTGGGCGCTGGCCAGGCCGCGGCAAATGGCAAAGGCAGCCGGAGCCTGCCAGCATTTTTGTGGAACGTCCTGCTCAATCCTCTCGCCACCTTTTTTTACAATTACATCCTCCGCCTCGGTTTCCTCGATGGCCGCGAGGGGCTGCTCCTGCATCTCTACCATTCCGCCTACACAAGCTGGAAATATGCAAAAGCATGGCAGTCTGAAAACACCAAGTTCACATCCTTCGCAGGATAAAAAACGAAGCGCAGGCTGCAAAGCTCTGGCTTCTATTTGATGAACGCGATACGCTCCGTCTATCTCCTCATAAGGTCAATCCATGCTCCTTGTACGCCGCCTGTCTGCATTTCTAGTTCTTTTGTTCTTTACGATGTATCTGCCCTGTCTGGCGGAAACGCAGTCCATTGCGCAAAAAACCGCCGGCATGCAAAGGCTGGATGGCTTCTTCCCCATCGTCTGGGATACCAAGACAGGCAAGCTTTATCTTGAGATCGATACATTCGGCAAAGACTTTCTGTTTCTCGACTCGCTTCCCTACGGCGTCGGCTCCAACGACCTTGCCCTCGATCGCGGCCAGCTAGGCAAGGGGCGTGTCGTTCGCTTCTACCGCAGCGGACCCAAGGTGCTGCTGATCGAGCGTAATCTTGACTATCGCTCCAGTTCGCCCCACCCGGAAGAGCAGTTGGACGTTGCCCAGTCCTTCGCCGAGTCGGTTCTCTGGGGATTCAAAGTGGAGGCCGAAGACGGAAACAAGGTGCTTGTCGATGCCACAGACTTCTTCCTCCAGGATGCCCACGGAATCGCCGAGCGCCTGCAGGAAGCCAAGCAAGGCAGCTACCGTCTCGACGCATCCCGCAGCGCCATCTCCATGGAAAACGCCAAAAACTTTCCGCTGAACACGGAAGTTGAATCGGTGCTTACTTTCACCGCAGAAGGTCCGTTGCATGCTGCCCTTGTAGCATCTGTGACACCCGATCCCCATGCTGTAACTGTGCATCAGCACTATTCTTTCATCCAGCTACCCGATGAGGGATATAGGCCGCGCGCCTTTGACCCACGCGCCGGCTATTTCGACGTCAGTTATCGTGACTATTCCGCACCTCTGGGCCAGCCGATGGACATTCACCTCATATCACGCCATCGTCTTCAGAAAAAGGACCCCGGCGCGGCCATTAGCGAGCCGGTTAAGCCCATCGTCTATTACGTCGATCGCGGCGCTCCCGAGCCAATCCGCAGCGCATTGGTCGAAGGCGCAAGCTGGTGGAATCAGGCTTTTGAAGCTGCTGGATTCAAAAATGCGTTCCAAGTCAAAGTCCTGCCGGAGGGCGCCGATCCCATGGATGTGCGCTATAACGTCATCCAGTGGGTGCATCGTTCCACACGCGGCTGGTCTTATGGCGAAGGTGTCACCGATCCGCGTACAGGAGAAATCATCAAAGGTCAGGTTACGCTCGGCTCCCTGCGCGCACGCCAGGATTACCTCATCGCCGAAGCGCTGCTCTCGCCCTATGAGCAAGGCAAGCCCATCCCCGACGCGATGAAGGAGATGGTTCTCGCGCGCATCCGCCAGCTCGCCGCGCATGAAGTAGGGCACACCCTTGGCCTCGCGCATAACTTTGCCGCTAGCTCTATCGCCCCCGGAACCTCCGTCATGGACTACCCGCATCCGTGGATTACACTGAAGCCGGACGGCACACCCGATCTCTCACACGCCTACACCACCGGCATCGGAGCATGGGATAAGACAGCGATCGCTTACGGATATTCCGATTTCCCGCAGGGAACGGACGAGCACAAGGCTCTTGACGCCATCCTGAAGAACGCCACTGACAGCGGTCTATTTTTTATCACCGATGAAGACTCGCGGCCGATCGGCAGCGCGCATCCGCACTCGCATTTATGGGACAATGGCCCCGATCCGGCCGACGAGCTCAACCGTATTCTCACGATCCGCGCCGCCGCGTTGAAGCGTTTTGGCGAAAACGCCATCCAGCCGGGCCAGCCAATGGCGCAGCTTGAGGACACACTCGTGCCTCTCTACCTGCTGCACCGCTATCAGACGGAAGCAGCCAGCAAAGAGATCGGTGGCCTCGACTACCGGTATGCGCTGCGCGGCGACGGCCAACTGATCACCCGCATCGTCCCTGCCACCGATCAGCAGAAGGCATTAGACGCCGTGCTGCACACGCTCGACCCGTTCACGCTGACATTGCCTCAATCCCTGCTTGAAATTCTGCCGCCGCGCCCTCCCGGTTATCCACGCACCCGCGAGTCGTTTCCCGGACGCACCGGCCTCACCTTCGACCCGCAGGGAGCAGTCGAATCCTCAGCCAACCTCACCGCAAGCTTGCTCTTTGAGCCGACTCGCGCCAGCCGCATTGTCGAATATAAACTCCGTGATAACTCACTGCTCGGACTCGAAGACTTGATCAACCAGACTCTGAAGGCAACCTGGTACGCGCCTCGCCAGGTAACCATCACGCTCTATACACAGCTCACCGTCGAAGATGTCATCCTGCGCCATCTGCTTACCCTGGCCGCATCGCAATCCACTTCGCCGGAAGCCCGCTCTATCGCCGGCTCCACAGTTGATCAGCTCAAAGAGTGGCTCAAGGGCAAGGTTGCCGACGCAAGCGCTCCGGCACTTCTCCACGCGCATTGGCTGGCCGCCCAGAACGAAATCGAAGCCTTCAGCAAGGATCCCGCAAAATTCGCCACTGCGGACGTCCTTGAAGCTCCGCCAGGCCAGCCTATCGGTGACGACGAAGATTTTTAGCCGACAGCCAGGCCTTGCTGAAGGTACTCGCCTTCCCCTATGCTGGAGAGTTTCGCAAACCGAGGTAAACACCATGGCGGATGCGCCGCTAATTAACCCGCTCTCACTCACTGCATCCGCTGAAAAGGACCGCTGGAAAGAAAACACGCTCGCACCCGCCCTTGAAAAAAACCCAGAAAAGCCCATCGGCGCAGTCTCCGGGATCAACCTTGACAAAAGCGGGCAGCCCCGCTTCACCACCATCTCCGGCGTTCCTGTCGAACGTCTGTATACGGAAGCAGATCTGCCCGAAGATTGGGAAGCCGATCTCACTGCTCCCGGCGAGCCGCCGTACACGCGCGGCATTCATCCCACAGGCTACCGTGGCAAGCTCTGGACGATGCGCCAGTTCTCCGGCTTTGCCTCGCCCGAAGAGACCAATCAGCGCTACAAATATCTGCTCGCCAACGGCGGCAGCGGCCTCTCCGTCGCCTTCGATCTGCCCACGCTCATGGGCTGCGACTCCGACGACCCCCAGAGCGAAGGTGAGGTCGGTAAATGCGGTGTCGCCATCGATTCGCTGGAAGACATGGAGACGCTTTTCTCCGGCATCGATCTGGAACAGACCTCCGTCTCCATGACCATCAACTCGCCCGCAAGCCTCATCTGGGCCATGTATCTCGCCGTCGCCGAGCGCCAGGGTGCTGACTGGAAGAAAATTTCCGGCACGCTGCAGAACGACATTCTCAAGGAATACATCGCGCAAAAGGAGTACATCTATCCGCCCGCGCCTTCGATGCGTCTGGTCATCGACACTTTCGAATTTGGCTCGCTCTTTACACCACGCTTCAACCCCATTTCCATCTCCGGCTATCACATCCGCGAGGCCGGTTCGACGGCTCAGCAGGAGCTGGCATTTACCCTCTACGACGGCATTGAATATGTCGAATGGGCACTCCGCCGCGGGCTCGCCATTGACGACTTTGCCCCACGTCTCAGCTTCTTCTTCAACGCGCACAATGACTTTTTCGAGGAGATTGCCAAGTTCAGAGCGGCGCGCAAAGTCTGGTATCGTGTGATGACCGAGCGCTTTGGCGCCACAAATCCGCGATCTACCTGGATGCGTTTCCACACGCAGACCGCAGGTGTCTCCCTCACCGCGCAGCAGCCGAAAAACAATATCGCCCGGGTCGCCATCCAGGCGCTCGCGGCCGTGTTGGGCGGAACGCAATCGCTGCACACCGATGCCTATGATGAGGCGCTCGCTCTTCCCACAGAAGACGCCGCTCGCATCGCATTGCGCACACAGCAAATCCTCGCATACGAATCCGGGGTCGCCGGCGTAGCCGACCCGCTCGGCGGTTCTTACTTTGTGGAACGTCTTACGCTCGACATGGAAAAAGCTGCCTTCGATTACTTTGAAAAACTCGACGCCATGGGAGGCATGGTACGTGCCATCGAGCATGGCTTCCCGCAAAAGGAGATCGCCGAAGCCAGCTATGCCTATCAGAAGGCGGTCGAAGCGCATGAAAAAATCATCGTCGGCGTCAATGAATATGCAATAGACGAGGCAGCGCCCGAGATTCTCTACATCGGAGAATCGGTCCGGGAGGCGCAAACGATCAAGTTGAGAAGGCTGCGGCAGCAGCGCTCGAACGATGCCGTCGCTCGCTCGCTCCTCGCACTCAGCCGCGCCGCCGAAAAAGATCCTTCTCCGGTTAAAAATGGCATATCGCCCGCGAATACGATGCCCTACCTGCTCGATTGCGTGAAGGCCTATGCGACCATCGGTGAAATCTCGAATGCGCTCAAGAGAGTCATGGGCACCTACGAAGAGGTTGGCGTTGCCTGAAAAAAACGGCTCCCATTCGCATTCCGGCTGAAAAACGTGCTACAAATCGCCTATGAGCGACGACCCGAAAGACCGGCCAGACGCGCCTCACAACGGCGAACCGATCAACCTGAAGCAGCTTGCCGCTATCCTTCAGCTTTCGCAGACCACCGTGTCTCTTGTCCTCAATGATTCGCCGGCCGCCAAATCCATTCCGGCTCACACGCGTGAGCGTATCCTGCATGCCGCAAGAAAGTTCCGCTACCGTCCGAATTATTTCGCCCGCTCCCTGCGCAGAAACCGAAGTATGTCCATCGGCGTCCTTGCGCCCGATCTCAGCGAAGGCTACTTCACCATGGTCATGAATGGTGTGGAAGAATATCTGTTGCGCGCGCAGTATTTCTATTTCACGGCCAGCCACTACTGGAACCAGGAGTTGATGCAGGAGTATCCGCGCTTGCTCGTCGATCGCGCCGTCGACGGCTTTCTGCTTCTCAACACGCCTTCCGAGATTCGCAGCCCGCTGCCAACCGTCGCCATCTCCGCGCACAACAACTCGCCCGGCGTGACAAACATCGTTCTCGATCATATGAAGGCCGCGGAACTGGCCCTGCGGCATCTCTACGATCTGGGCCATCGCAGGATTGCCTTCGTGAAAGGGCCAAACATTATCCCCG
>DATHQH010000159.1:0-15030 GCA_035482895.1 Alloacidobacterium sp.
AGGTCAACAAAAACGCAAAAGCAATCCAGCCGGCATTTGCCTGCCCAAGCAATCGCGCTGTCTCTGCCATCCACACTGGTTCCTGCACTGCAGCAACGGGCATGCGGAACAACTTCACCAATCCGACTACCAGCATCACCAGCACTGCAGCAAGCGCCACAAATACGGGCAGCGCACGCATCCATGGAAACGGAATTGGCTTTGGCGTAGCTGCTTCCTGTTGCACGGCATCCATCACTGATGCCACAAAGCCCGATGACGGTACAATTTCATCTCGCGTGGAAAGCATACGATCCAAATCGTCTTCCATCATGCCTCCTTCAGCCGCGGCACTGCGAGTAATTGCGGCAACTTGCCGCGCAAAATCTCTCTTCCGCGAAAAAGTCTTGCTTTCACGGTACCTTCCGGCAATCCCAGACTCTTTGACGCCGCTGGTACATCCATCTCATGAAAGTAATACAGAATCATGGCATCGCGGTACTTGGGCGGAAGGGCCATCACAGCGCCCCGAATCACCCGGTCGCGATCTTCCTCTTCAAAATCGGTCTGATGGGAGCGCTTATCCATTAATTCCGCAATATCATCGAGAGAAACACTCTGTCCCGGCATCCGTTTCAACTCCGACCGGTACAGATTCGCCGCCAGGGCAAACAGCCACGTAGAAAACGCCGCATCCCGCCGCCAGCCTGCCAATGCACGATATGCGCGCAGAAAGGCTTCCTGCGCCATCTCCTCGGCACGACCACGGTCGTTGCAGAAGCGATACGCCATATTGATAAGCGGACCTTGCCAGCGGCGCACGATGCCTTCGAAAGATGAGACATCTCCCGCCAGCACCCGCTCTACGTCCGCCAGATCCTCTGTCGCGCTCACCCGCTTTTATTACCCTCACAGCGTACGACCGCTTTTTCACATCCATCGTTGCATTTTCTTTTTCGAAATAAAAATGAAACCGCTTCGCCCAAGAGCATGTCTTACCCAGCGTCAAGGAGGATGTAATGGTACAAGGACCAGCCTTTTTATTTATTTTCTTGAGCGTCGGTGCAGTCGCTCTCTTCGGTTTTCTTGCCGTAGCCGCCTGGTCTTCCGCCAGGCAGTTGGAGAGAGAAAGCTACTATAGAAACGATATGCTGAAAAAACTAGCCGAATCGCAGAGTTCAGGGGCTGTCGCAACCATTGAATATCTGAATGAAGAGCAGCGTGCCAAAAGAGTAAAAGACGAAGAAAAGAAGCGAGAAGGCTTTATATTAGGCGGACTCATCAACGCGGCAATCGGCATTGCACTGATGGCGTTTTTAGGTGCCATCACCCATGGGAAACCCGTCTATCTGGTCGGACTCATCCCGCTCTTGATAGGCATCGCGCTGCTTGTTTACGTATATCTGCTCGTGCCTCGTAAATGAGGTGCCGAGTTTGTGAGAGTACGACTTTCGTCGTGTGAAATCATCTGAATAACGACGCGGGCTTTTTAAAACCGCGTCGCCTGCCCTGTCTTTAGATTCCGGACGCTTTTATTCGTATCGCAGCGCTTCAATGGGATTGAGATTCGCTGCTTTGATAGCGGGAATCATCCCGCTCACCATTCCCACAACAATGAGAATTCCCGTTGCTATAAAAACTATAGCCGGTGAGATCAGCAGGCGAATATCGGCAGCCTCCGCATTCGCAGCCAGAGCGCTGTAAAACGTAATGCGTCCCACTCCGATCGCCACGGCGTAGGCCAGCACAATTCCGATTGCCCCGCCAACGCCGGTAATCACCAGCGCCTCGGCGAGAAACTGAATCAGGATGTGCTTCTTGCGCGCGCCTAAAGCCTTTTCAATGCCGATCTCACGTGTACGCTGCTGGACCGCAACCAACATGATGTTCATCAGGCCGATACCGGCGATACCCAGCGTAAGTCCCCCGATAAACAGCAAGAGCACCTGTAGTGCGATGATGATGATGCGGAACTGCTTCAACTGCTCCATTAGATTGGCGACAAAAATGGCATTGTGGTCGGAGGGCCGGAAGTCGTGCGTGGCGGCTAAAGTATTGCGAATCGCCTGTTCCACAATCATGTGGTCACCGCGATAGTTGAGCCATATGCCATCGAAATATTTCGTGTCCTTGATGTCACCCATTGTGTTGAACGGCACATAAATCTGCCGATTCACATCGTCATCGCTTTCCTGCATCTTGGGCTTCAGTACCCCGATGATCGTGAAACCGATCCCATTCAAACGGATACGCTGGCCGATGGCGTATTGACCAGAAAACAGCTTTGACTTGGCTTCGGAGCCGATTACAGCAACATGGTTGCGTTGCTGATCGTCAAGATCGGTAAAGAATCGCCCGGAATCAATGTCGAGCTTGAGAATGTCCTGAATATCCGCGCGGTAGCCGTTCACTGTCCACGTGTAAGTATGCAGATCGTTGGCAACCGGAACATCCTTATTCAGCATGGGCGAGATGTATTGAAGGTTTGGCACCGTATTCCATAAACGGTCGATATCGTCCTGCGTGAAACGCACTTGAACGCCAGCCTTCGTGCCTCCAACCTGTTCGCCCGTGCGCCCGGGAAAGACCCCGATCAACTGCGTGCCCCACTGCGCAAAAATGGCTTCGATCGCGCGTCCGAATCCCGCGCCATAAGCGAGCAGCAGCACGACCGTGGCGATGCCCCACGCCATGCCGACGATGGTGATCGTGGTGCGGCGGCGGTTATAAACCATCGCCTCATAAGCCTGTCCCCACAAATCGCGCAGCATAGTAGCTCCCTTATTCGCGCCGCAGCGCTTCCACCGGCTCCAGCGCTGCGGCTTTGCCTGCCGGATACAATCCGGCAATAATCCCGCTCACGCTGAGCGAAACAATCGCCAGCGCCGCAGACCACGGCACCAGCTTGGGCGGATCGAACCCCTGCACACTATTTCCCAGCGCGGCATTCAGCAGATACATAAAAAAGGCGGCCCCGCCAATCCCAATAAGACCGCTTACTCCGGTCAGGACCAATCCCTCAAGAAAGAATTGCGTAAGAATACTTCGTGAAGTCGCACCTAGAGCTTTGCGTAAGCCAATCTCCCGCGTGCGCTCGGAGACAGAGACGAGCATGATATTGATGATGCCGACCGCACCCAGCGCGAGCGTAACAACCCCTACGCCGCCAAGAAAGACATCCATCGCTGTCCAGATTTTTCCCACCATCTGCTCGCCCTTGATGGTGTCCCATTCGTTAAAAGCGTCTTTTGAATTGTGATCGAACCCGTGGCGCTGCGCAATGATCTTGTGGACCTGCACCGTAGCCAGGGCGTTATCGCCGCGAATGCGCGGCTGATACTGAATCGAAGTCACAGAATCCGCGGGAATATTTTCGCCCTTGAGCGGAAACATCTCCAGCATGGTCGTAAGAGGGATATAGATTTTCTGGTTCTCGTTGTCGTTGTTGCCCCGGCCCGATTTATCCGCGACACCGATCACCTGAAATCGTGCACCATTCAACAGAACAATCTCGCCCATCGCCGGACGGCCCGGAAACAACAGCTTTGCGCTTTTCTCACCGAGCACAACCACACGTCTTCGGTCATGCAGATCTGCATCGTTCAGGAACCGGCCTTCTTTGAGCGGAAGAAAGCGGATGCCGCTGTAATTCGGCTCCGCGCCAATCACCTGGCCTCCGGCACTCTCATAAGCACTCTGCTGCTTGATGTCATTGCGGTTAATAAACGCCGTCGCAGCGCGCACCTCATCGGCTTGCGTGCGAATCGCTTCAGTATCGGACAGCGTGAGATTATAAGGGCGCATGCCGGTATGCTGGTTCGCCACCGCCGGAATTGTTCCGCCCCACATCATAATGAGGTCGTTGCCCAGCGTCGCTAGTTCGCGCCGCTGTCCTGAGCGAAAGCCTTCGCCCACGCTGATCAACAGCAGCATGGAACCGACACCCCACGCAATGCCGAACATGGTGAGGAACGAACGAAGTTTACTCGCCCAGATGGCGCGAAAGACCTGGCCGAAGATATCGCCGACGTTCTGCATGCTTAACCGGAAATACGTATCCGGCTCCCCTCCGGTTCCCAACGTTTAGACGTACCGGAAATAAAATCGGCATGGACCCCCAAGAGCCATGCTGTCCAGGTCAGCCGGGACCAAAAGAGGTCCCCTCATCCCAAGCGAGCCTGGGATGCGTATTACCCGGAAATGGCAGACCGGAACCTACTTGCTCTGAAGTGAACTGACCACCGTTTCCACACTCGGCTGCGCATTCTTCAGGTAGTCGCTTACGCGCTTGCGTTCTTCAGGAGTCAGTGTCTGCGCCAGCGCAAGGACGCGCCGTAAAGTAACGCTGACATCGTCCACATAGTTCATTAATCGAATTGCTTCGCCGGAAAGTGGCATCGGTTCCTCGGAGTTCTGATTTCTTCTCCTATTGTCTGCGCGACACCGGCTTTCGTAAAGTCGCAGGCGTGAAAACTATCGGGTTCATTTCTGCATCCAAAAGGATGTATCCGCACCACAATTTATTTATGTCTGAATTACAAGAATGCATTGACCGGGTTGTGCACAGCGACGCACGCGCTCCCATATCGACTTATCGCGTGCAAATGCACTCTGAATTCACGTTTGCCGATGCGCAAAAGATCCTTCCCTACCTTGCACAGCTAGGCATCAGTGATCTTTACACTTCCCCCATTTTTGAAGCGCGTGCCGGCAGTCAGCACGGGTACGATGTTAGCCGGCACGACCGTCTGAATCAGGAACTCGGCGGCACCGAAGGCTTCGACCGCCTTTCAGCGTCCTTGCACGAGGCAGGCATGGGTCTGCTGCTCGACATCGTACCTAACCACATGGGCGTGGGCAATGACTCTATCTGGTGGCAGGATGTTCTTGAGAATGGCCGCGCCTCTGTGTATGCCACCTTCTTTGATATTGATTGGGATCCTCTCAAGCCCGATCTGCGCGGGAAGCTGCTCTTACCGATTCTCGGGAATCAATATGGAGCGGAACTGGAAGGGAAGAAAATCCAGCTTGCGTTCGAAGATGGTCGTGCTCGCATTCACTACTACGATCACTCTCTTCCCGTAGCGCCACGCACCATCCCGCTTCTCTTTCCGGAAGAAGATGATGCCGTGGATGGTGTTCCGCAATCATTCCGTGACCTGCTCAAAGAGTTGGCGCATATCCCTCCTCATGATACGTCCGACCCTAGCCTCGCCGCACAACGGAGAGAGCAGTTAAAAGAACTCAATCCACGATTGCGCAATGCACTGCTTTCATCCGAACTTCAGCCAATTCTGCAGCGAGCGGTCCACCGCGTAAACGGGGTCGAGAAAGATCCGAAAAGCTTCGATCATCTCCATGCGTTATTGGAGGTGCAACCTTACCGCCTTGCCTACTGGCGCGTGTCTTCCGAAGAAATCAATTACCGCCGCTTTTTCGATATCAATAATCTGGTCGGCCTGCGGATGGAAGACCCGGCAGCCTTTGCGCAAACCCACTGCCTCGTCCGCAAACTCCTTGCAAAACATCAGATCACAGGATTGCGTATCGATCACTGTGACGGGATGTTCAATCCGCGTCAATACCTCATCCGCCTGCAGTTGCTCTATGTCGCCAGTCAGTGTGCCGGAGAAACGGCAAAAGAGCCGGTCGCAGCGAACGGCATCGAGCTCGAAATACGCGATACGTTGCGCCGTTACGACTGGGCGCGTAGCGAAGGGCCCCTTTATACAGTCGTCGAAAAAATTCTGGAACCGCGTGAGGCCCTTCCCCGCGAATGGCCTGTGCGTGGAACCACGGGCTATGACTTCCTGCACCTCGTGAATCAGGTGTTTATCCAACCGCAGAATGAAGGCCGATTCACCGCTCTTTACGCAAAGATTCTCGGACGCGAGGTAGACCCGGACGAGCTGATCTACCGCTCCAAACTACAAGTCATGCAGTCTGCTCTTTCCAGCGAAGTCTACGTGCTCACCAATCTGCTCAATCAGCTGGCCAACGCCGACCGCCGTGCACGCGATTTCACAGAAAGCATCCTCGAAGTCGTGATTCGCGAAACCATTGCATACTTTCCTGTATATCGCACCTATATTGACGATCGCGGTCAGTACACAGATCGTGACATTGCATTTATCGCACAAGCCATCTGGCGCGCAAAATATCGCAATCCGGAAATCGACGGTTCAGCCTTCGAATTTCTCCAGGACACGCTTTTGCTGGGCGACAAAAACGATGAAAAATATGATGCGCGGCTCTATTTCGCACTGAAGTTTCAGCAGCTCACAGGTCCCATCATGGCGAAAGGCGTAGAAGACACGTCATTTTATGTCTATACGCGCTTTCTCTCATCCAACGAAGTAGGCAGCTCGCTCAAAGCCTTCGGCATTTCCACTGATTTCTTCCACGCCAGCAATCAGGATCGCGTGCAGATATCGCCGGACACCATGCTGGCCACATCGACGCACGACACCAAACGCAGCGAGGACATACGCAACCGCCTCAATGTACTGTCTGAAATGCCCACGCAATGGGCGTCCATCGTCCGCCGATGGATTCGAATGAATTTACGGTACAAGCAGAAACTGGCGGATGGCCGCATCGCTCCCGATCCCAACGAAGAGTATCTGATCTATCAAACCATTGTCGGCGCGTGGCCCTGGCAAATGGAAACGCTGGAGGACCGCAACCAGTTTCTCGAGCGCATGAAGCAATACTGCGCAAAAGCACTCAGTGAAGCGAAGATCAATCTGAGCTGGATCAATCCAGACTCTGAGTACCTGAAAGCAGTAGATGCGTTCCTCACGAGCATTCTTGCGCATCAACCGCGCGAGCGGGAAACTCGCTTTGTGGAAACGCTGAAATCTTTCCTGCCGGCAGTCCAGATGTTCGGCGCCATTAATTCGCTCTCCCAACTCGTGCTGAAGATCGCCTCTCCCGGTGTCCCGGATTTTTATCAGGGCACCGATCTATGGGATTTGAGCATGGTAGACCCTGACAATCGCCGGCCGGTCGACTATGCCCTACGCGCGCAGCTACTGCATGCACTACGCGAGCAAAGCGATCATGCAGGACCAGCTGCAGTCTGCACCGAGGTATTGCGGACCCTGCCCGACGGACGCATCAAGCTATGGACCATGCACCGTGCTCTCACAACCCGCGGCGAATTGCATTCCATCTTCCGCCACGGCGAATATATTCCGCTGAATATTGAGCTGGAAAAACATCAGAACGCGCTCGCCTTTCTGCGGCAGGACAGAACCACAAAACAATCCGTACTTGTCGTCGCCCCTCGCTTTGCCTGCTCATTAGCCCAAGCAAAGCCTCACCTGCCTTTGGCAGACATCTGGGGCAAGGCGTTACTCTCACTCCCGGATCAAACCCCTGCACAATTTGTGAATATCTTCACCGGTAAGCATCTACGGACTGACGAAGGTGGAAGATTGAAACTCCACGATATCCTGGCTGATTTCCCTGTAGCTATGCTGGTTGGCAAACACTAGGTGGTATCGACAAATAGGCGACAGTAAACATATGGATTGTCATACTGACAGCCTAAAGCTTTATGCCTGCTCAACTGCTTTTTGCCTTACGTCTTCAGGCACGCGGTCCCGATCCGTAATTTCCGTAAGCGCAGCCAGCTTCTCAGCCAGCTTCGGCACAAGCACTCCTTCAGCGCAGCGCCAGCCCCAGTTGTCCCCCGACCGCGACGGCACGTTCATGCGAGCCTCTGAACCGAGTTCAAGGATGTCCTGCACCGGAAAAAGACAGATATCCGCAACCGAAGTCGATGCAGCGCGAATCAGCGGCCACACCGCGCCTTCTTTACCTGGATGCACATACGCATTTACAGCTGCTTTTTCCACTTTAGTTGCTCCGTTCTCCCACCATCCGCGCGTTGTGTCGTTATCGTGCGTGCCTGTGTAGACGACGGTGTTTTTTTCATATCGATGCGGCAGATAATTGTGCGCGCCCCGGTTGGAAAATCCGAACTGCAGAATTCGCATGCCTGGCAGAATAAACTGTTCCCGCAAGGCATCCACTTCCGCCGTAATCAATCCAAGATCTTCGGCAATGAACGGAAGCTCACCCAGCGCCTCATGCAGTTTTGAAAACAGCGCCGCACCCGGCGCCTTCACCCATTCCCCATTGACGGCGGTATCGTCTTCCGCTGGAATCGACCAGTACGCCTCGAACCCGCGGAAGTGATCCAGGCGAATTACGTCATAGAGCGAATGCGCGCGGCGAATACGATCCACCCACCAATCGAAACCACGCTGTTCGAGTACATCCCACCGATAGAGAGGATTACCCCACCGCTGTCCCGTCTCGCTGAAGTAGTCGGGAGGTACTCCGGAAACGCGGATCGGTGAAAGATCTTCGTTCAATTCAAAGATGTCACGGTGCGTCCAGACATCCGCGCTGTCGTAATTAACAAAAATGGCGACATCGCCGATAAATCGGATGTCCCGTTCCGCACAATAACGCCGAAGCTCTGTCCATTGCTCATCGAAAACGAATTGAATCACCTGTTCGATGGCCAGGTCTTCGCCTTGCTCTTTTTCCAGTTGGGCAAATGCATCCGCGTCTCGATATGCATATGCCTTCGTCCATACATTCCAACACTGCGAGTCGAATTTGCGCCGCAGCACATTGTAGCGGGCATAGGCATTCAGCCACGAACGATTGATCGTGCAATAGCCTTCAAATCGCGACCATTGCTCTGCAAACTGCGGTTCGGTCCGCCGATGTAGAAAATTGCGCGCGGCCTCAACCAACAGCGGCATCTTCTTCTGCACGACTTCTTCAAACCGGATATTGCCTGACCGTCCCGGCAGGCCAGCAATTCGCTTACGATCAATCCAGCCCCAGTCGGAAAGCTTTTCCAGACTCACCAGCAGCGGATTACCCGCAAACGCAGACAGCGCCGCATAGGGCGAATTTCCGTATCCCGTCGGACTGAGCGGCAGCACCTGCCATAGCCGTTGTTTTCCGGCAGCAAGAAAGTCGGCAAACTCATACGCGGCGGGACCAAGGTCCCCAATGCCACCATAAGAAGGCAGCGAAGTAATGTGCAGTAGTAGTCCGGAAGACCGCTCAAAAGACATAGATATGCTTTCCGCGCAAAGCCTGCAAAAAGGCCCGTGATTCGAAAGATTCCAAACCACGGGCCCCGGTTGCTCATTTCATTGTTGCTATATAGTTACGACTGCGGCGCTCCACCCGGTGCTCCTCCCGGTAATCCAGGCTGCTGAGCACGCTTATTCATGCGAATCCGGCCTTCTTTCTGATACCTCTCCGTCAGATTCGTCACGAAAACCGCGAACATCTCTTCCCGCTTCTGATTCAAAATCGAATCCCGCGTCTGATCGAGATTCTTCTCGATCTCTTCGGCGGTCGGCTGCTGCCTATCCGTTAGTTTCGCAACTACACCGGTGCGACCGCTGTTGATTGCCTGGCTGATCTGTCCTACTTTCAGGTCAAACAACGCCGGCGCTGCGGTCGACAACTGGCCAATATCCGGAACCTGCGCATCGCGTCCAACCAGATCGCTGCTCTTGATCGTGGCTCCCACTTCCTTCGCAGCCTTGGCAAGATCGTTCTCTGCGTGCGCCTTGTCGGCAAGTTCATTCGTTTTGCGCGTCAGCAATTGCGGCAATTGCTGCTCACGGAAGTCGTCGAGGATATGTGCCTTATATTCCTCAAATGTAGGAGCATGGGCGGCATGTATATCCTGCACCTGGAAGACCGCGTAGCCGTCACCTGTTGAAGCAACCTGCGGCGCAGCGCCCGGCTTGGCTGTAAATGCATTCGTCAGCATCTGCGATCCGTCGGCCAGCGTGGGGATGATTGCATTCTGGGCCAGAAAATCCGTCGTCACGACCTGCAGATGGTGAGCCGCAGCAGTTTGCGCAAGTCCATTCTTTTGGGCTTCATTCGCCAGTTGCTGGGCAAATGCCTGCTGTGCCTGCGCTTCCCTTTGACGCGTCAGAACCGAGACGATCGTCGGCTTCACTTCTTCCAGGGAGCGCGTGTGCGCCGTCTGTTTTTCTTCCGCCTGAATGATGTGGTAGCCGAACTTGGTGCGCACCAGGTCCGAAATTTGTCCCGGCTGTAGCGCAAAGGCAGCCTTGTCGAACTCCGGTACCGTCACACCGTGCTTGATGAAGCCAAGCTCACCGCCTTGTTCTTTGCTGCCTGGGTCATCCGAGTTCTTCTTTGCCAACTCGGCAAAGTTGCCGCCATTGTGAAGCTGCTTCAAGATGTCCTCGGCCTTTTGTCTCGCTGCCGCATCCGCCTTGGCATCGGCATTCTGGTCAACCTTGATCAAAATGTGCCGCACCTTCACCTGGTCTTCGACCTGATAGTCCTTTTGGTGCTGCGTGTAATATTGCTGCACTTCCTGATCGGTCACCTGCGGAACGCCGCCTGGAAGATTCGCCGTCGTAAACGCGATGTACTGAATCTTGCGCGTCTCCGGAATGGCCTTTGCATACCGCGCCGCGTTTTGCTTGAAAAATGTCTGGAGTTCGGCATCCGTCGGATTGATAGTCTTGCGCAGATCGTCCGCGCTCAACACCGCGTAATCGAACTTGATCTTTGTCGCCTGCTGCGTGAAAGCATCCCGAACCTGTTGATCGGAAACTGTAACACCGGCGGTTATAAATGACCGCAACCGGTTTTCCTGAATTTCTTTCTTCAGCTCTTTCTCAAACTGCTCGCGTGAGATGCCAAAGTTCTGCGACACCAGGCTCGCGTACTGTTCATCACCGATATAGTGGCCATTCGGGAAAAGCACCTGACCCCACGTACCTGTCTTTAAGAACGCACGAAGATCGTCATCCGTCACGGTCACGCCCATGCGGTTCGCTTCCTGCAACTCGATATGCTGCTGTATCAGTCCCTGGCCCACACGCTGCATCATGAAAGGCAGTACGAAATCGGGCAATTGCTGGCGCTGCATCATGCGCTGGGCAAGCTGCTGCACTTCCTGCGTGGAAACTTCGTCGCCCGAACCGAAGAAACGGCCGAGATAACCACCGCCGTGGATGGTCGCATAGGTATCGGCGCTGGAAGCCTGGTCACTGAAGATGCCCGGAACGAGCGTGATGACCATTGTGATGCAGGCAACGGCAATAATCACGACGAAGATTGCCTTCACCGTGCGGCTGTCTTTCTGAAGAAAACGAATCATGAGATGGGTAATGACCTTTTCGATCTGGCGCTTTGCAGACTTTCCGGCTTGCGGAAAAGCGGCTTCTCCTGCTTATCAGGAACTCTTTTATTATAAATCAGCATTGATTGGCGCGAAAAAGGGTGCCATCCCGACAAAGCGCCACCTCATGCCAGCGTAATCACCGTAATCTCCGGCGGGCAATTGAGGCGGAGAGGCAGCCCGACTGTACCAATGCCTCGGTTCACATATAACTGCGTCGGCCCAACCTGAAAATGCCCATCCACAAAGTTCTGACCTAATGGGGGTAACATCAAAGGCGGCAAAAACGGAATCCGGACCTGCCCCCCGTGCGTATGCCCGGAAAGCATCAGGTCAACGTTATGCTTCGCCGCTTCCGGCGCAACATCCGGCTCATGCGCCAGCAGAATCACCGGCTCGCCGTCCGCGTGCGCGGTTTTGGGAATTGCCTTGTTGAAATCCGGACGGGGGTTGCCATTGAGCGCATCCGACAAACCCGCCAGCCATATCCGCTTTCCGTTGTGTTCCAACGGAATCGACCGGTTATTCAGCACCGGAATCCCGTGCGTCGTCAACGCATCGATAGCCGCGGGCTCGTTCACAATACAGTCGTGATTTCCCAGCACAGCATAGCGCTGCGGACATTGAATCCGCGTCAGCAATGCTGCGGATTCATAGGCCCATGCCACTGACCTGTGCCGTTCAATCGGCCCGAAGCTCACAAAATCTCCGGTCAACGCCACCAGATCGGGCTTTAATGCATTTACTTCATGGATCACTAACTTGATGAAGAAAGCTTCCGTGAATTCCTTGAAATGGAAATCCGATACCTGCACAATCCGGAAGCCCTTAAATGCCTCCGGCAGCCGATTGATGACAATCGTTCGATGGACGATGTCGATCTCGTGCCGCGCGATTTCGCTCGCATAGAGGCCGAGACCTAGCGCCGAAAGTCCAGAAAATTTAATAAATTGGCGTCGAGAAAGAGCAGGTTTCTTCTCGAGCACAGAAATAGCCATTAAACAATCATACTTACACCACAGGCAAGAGTCGAGGGTCTGGTGTGGAGGAAGCTTCTATTTGCATGAAGGAACAGGCCTTATGGTTTAAAAAAAATGTTGGGCAAAGATGGTCGGGTTGACACGGATTCTTCATAAATTTCCGGAATCTCTGGAACCCTCACGGCCACCGTAGCGTAGTCCTTGCCTAACGGAGGATCTCCTTATGGCAGCCATGCGGCAAGACCTGTCCTACGCTTTTCGGCGTCTCTCAAAATCGCCGGGCTTCGTGCTCGCTGTTGTTATCTCCATCGCCCTCGGTATTGCCGCCAATTCCACCATCTTTTCTATGGTCAGCCGATTCGTGCTAAAGCCCGCGCCTGTCGGCAACCCTGGCACACTCATCGCCCTCCACACCACGCACGACGGCGACCAATGCTGCAACAATTTCCCCTGGCCGCTTTATACCGATGTGCGCGATCAGTCCAAATCCTTCTCCGGCCTCGCGGCTTATTATGAACTGTTGCCTGCCTCGATTGGCGGCAATGGAGAGCCGGAGCGCATCTGGGGCCAGTCTGCCACAGCAAATTATTTCGACGTAACCCAGCTCCACATGGCCCTCGGCCGGGGCTTTCTGGCAAGTGAAGAACACGCGCAGGTCATCGTCCTGGGTCATCGCCTCTGGCAGCGCCGCTTTGCCGCCGACCCGGCGATCATCGGTAAATCCATCACACTCTCAGGGCACCCCTTCACCGTCGTCGGCATCGCACCCCAAGGCTTTCGTGGACTCGACGTCATCCTCGACCCGCAGTTCTGGATTCCCCTCGGCAATGTTGAAGCTCTCGCGCCCAGCGTTCCCAGCCGTGATTCCCGAGTCTTCCACTGGCTCGACGTCATAGGACGCCTCAAGCCCGGCGTCACGCAATCGCAGGCAGCCGCTGAGCTCAGCACCCTCTCGCAACACTATGCCAAGGCTTATCCCACAACCGACAAAGGCAACGGCTTCTACCTCGATCAGGCTGACTCCCTGCCTCCGCGTGACAAATCAACCATCCTGCTCTTCCTGGCCGCGCTCTCCATCGTCGTACTGCTCGTTCTTGCCATCGCCAGTGCCAATGTCGTCAATCTGCTCCTGGCCCATGCTGCCGGCCGTCAGCGTGAAATGGCCGTCCGCATTGCCCTCGGAGCAAAACGCGGCCAGCTCCTGCGTCAGATGCTCCTCGAAAGCGTCCTACTCGCACTCGGCGGGGGTGTCGTCGGTACCGCGCTTTCGCTTTGGGCCACATCGGCTCTCGCCGCATTCCACGTGCCTGCTCCGGTCCCGCTCGACCTGACGCTCAGCGTCGATTGGCGCGTGCTGCTTTACACCTTTGTTCTCAGTGTCGGCACAGGCCTGCTCTTCGGCCTCATCCCAGCATGGATCGCCTCGCGCCCAGTCCTGACCAGCGCGCTCAAAGGCGAAGACGTGCTCGCACGCCCAGGCCGCCGCATCACCCTTCGTAACATTCTGGTGATAGCGCAGATCGCCATGTCGATTGTCCTGCTTTCGGCAACGGGCCTCTTCCTGCGCAGCCTCGAACACGCCTCCACCATCGACATCGGCTTCCGTTCGCGCAACGTTCTCATGGTTTCCGTCGACCCGCGTGTGCACGGCTACACACCTGAACACACCACGCAATTCCTGAATGAACTTCGCGACCGCGTCGCCGCCATCCCCGGCGTCATCTCTGTCGCCGCAACCGACAGCGTGCCACTCTCCGGAGGCAACCGCAGCGACGGCATGCAGGTCGAAGGCCAGAAAAGTTCCAGGTCTGTCCCGAGCGCAGAACTCTACATGGCCACGCCGGGATACTTCGAAACCCTCGGCATCCCCCGCATTGCAGGCCGGGATTTTGCCAATGAATCGCCTACCGCACCCAAAGTCGCCGTCGTGAACCAGGCCTTTGTCCAGCAGCTCTTTCCGGGTGAGAATCCCATCGGCCGGCGCGTCAGCGGCGGCGGAGTCACTTACGAAATCATCGGCGTCACCAAAAACATCAAGTCGCGTTTCATTAATGAAGACGACCGTCCAGTCCTCTTCCGCTCCCTCGCACAGAACACCGCCAGCGACCCGGCCTTCCTCGGTTACACCCTCGTCATCCATTCCGAAAACAACACGGCGAACCTGCTCTCCGCTGTCCGCCACGAAATCCACTCTCTTGACCCGGCCATGGCCGTCTACAACGTCGAAACTATTGAAGAACATCTCCGGAGCGCGCTCTTCCTGCCGCGTCTTGCTGGAACGCTCTTCGGAGTCTTCGGCTTTATCGGCCTCATCCTGGCTACCGTCGGCCTCTATGGCGTTATGAGCTATGCCGTCAGCCGCCGCACGCGTGAAATCGGCATCCGCATCGCGCTCGGTGCGCAACTCAGCGCCGTTCGGCAACTCATCCTGCGTCAGGGAATCCTGCTCACGCTTATCGCACTCGCTCTCGGGCTGCCTGCGGCTCTTGCCGTCGCAAAACTCTTCAATAGCTTCCTCTATGGAATTCGCCCCCACGACATCGTCACCTTCACCTTTGTGCCGATCTTTCTGTCTGTTGTTGCCCTTCTGGCCAGTTGGCTCCCGGCACGCCGTGCCGCCAGGGTCGACCCCCAAACCATCCTGCGCTATGAATAGTTGCAGCGCAAAGACACAGTGATGTCGAAACGAATGAGAAGTGAGAGAATCTGTTATTCCACAAACCCAGGAGACCGAACGATGAAGAGGGATTACCTGTCGATGGCGAAGCGTAGCCTGTTTTTGGCCGCGATTGTCGCCGTTTTTACTGCGGGCAGCGCTTTTGCCCAGAACCGGGCTATCGACTTTACCAAGGGCATGCC
>DATHQH010000160.1:0-7519 GCA_035482895.1 Alloacidobacterium sp.
GCAAATTGCGGAACGAGGCGGAGGCATTCGTTCCACTGTCCGTCGTACGCGTGCAGCAACAGAAGACGAATTGATTGCTTCTGGCCGGAAGCACGCCCAATGGTTTCTTCAAGGCGGAACGACTACGATCGAAGCAAAATCTGGATATGGATTGACTGTTGAAGATGAGGTGAAGATACTGCGCGCGATCCGCGCCATGTCGCAAACCACCCCATTACGCTGCATCACTACATTTCTGGGGGCACACGAAATTCCCGATGAATACAGAGAACGACCTGATGCGTATGTAGATCTGGTCGTAGACGAAATGCTTCCACGCGTCGCCAGAGAGCATCTGGCGGAATTTTGCGATGTCTTCTGTGAGTCGAAAGTGTTCAGCGTAGAACAGGCGAAGCGTGTGTTGGCTGCTGCGAAGCAATACGGTTTAGAGTTGCGCGTACACGCCGATCAATTTACGTCTGGCGGTGCGGTCGAGCTTGCCGCTTCACTCCATGCCAAGACGGTCGATCACCTGGAGCAAACCACGGCCGAATCGATAGAAGTGATGAAGCAAGCAGGAGTGCAGCCGGTACTGCTTCCCGGTTCTGTCTATGCGATCGGTTCGCAGAAGTATGCCCCTGCGCGCGCAATGATCGAAGCCGGGCTTCCTGTAGTCATTGCTACGGATTTCAATCCTGGCTCATCACCCACGGCTTCGATGCCGATGATCTTGTCATTAGCTTGCACGCAGATGAAGATGACTCCTGCAGAAGCTGTGACTGCGGCCACCATAAACGCTGCGTGGAGTCTCAATCGCGGACAGGAGATTGGCAGCCTTGAGCCGGGCAAGGTCGCCGATTTTGTTGTGCATGATGCGGAAGACTATCGCGAACTCGCCTACTTCTTCGGTGGTCATCGAGCGCATGCCGTCTTTGCGGGAGGCGTGAGAGTTTGACGTAGTCCTTTCTCTCTGATACTGATAGGTCAATCGCTATGGAATTCTGCAAGGATTGTCGTGCGCCATTTTCTCCTGGAACACAGGCGTGCGCGATCGTGTTTTCCATTCGCATTGGCATGATTCGAATTAGCTTCGAACAACATGCGGGTGTGTGAGGCGACGAGACTTTAGAAGCAATATCAAGCCACCACCCGCAGAGGGCTGGTGGCTTTTTTATTTTCGGCCAGAAGGAAGTGATTGAGGATGGACGTTTCTTTCAGTGATGTGCAAGCGGCACGGCAGAGGATTCGCGGGTTCATATATTGCTCGCCTGCCCCGCACTCTGCGGAGTTGTCGCAGATGACGGGACAGCAGGTTTTTCTGAAGCTCGACAACCTCCAGCGCACAGGGGCTTTCAAAGAGCGCGGTGCGCTCAATAAAATTCTTACTCTCACCGACGATGAAAAGCAGCGCGGCGTCATCGCCGCCAGCGCAGGGAATCATGCACAGGCAGTCGCCTTTCATGCAACGCAGCGCGGCATCAAGGCACGCATCGTCATGCCGTTGATGACCCCTCTGGTAAAAGTATCTTCCACAACTGGATTTGGCGCAGAAGTCGTGCTTCACGGCGCAAATTATGACGAGGCCTGCGCGGAAGCGTTGCGGCAAGGCGAAGCCGACAGTATGACATTTTTGCATCCGTTCGATGATGCCGTCGTGATTGCCGGACAAGGAACGATCGGCTTGGAGCTCCTTGAGCAGGTGCCCGATCTTGAAGCGGTCGTTGTCCCGATCGGTGGCGGCGGACTGATTAGCGGTGTGGCTTGTGCGATCAAGGAAAGCAATCCGAATATCCGCGTCATCGGAGTGCAGACAGAGCGCCTTCCCTCGATGCTGCGCGCGACGGAAGCAGGCAAGCCGGTCACTGTTCCGGCAGAAGCGACGATTGCGGACGGTATCGCAGTGAGGCGTGCAGGCGAGCTCACGTTTCCTCTTGTGCAGCGCTATGTAGACGAAATCGTAACAGTGGACGAGGAAGAAATCGCGAAGGCTATTCTGGTTTTGCTGGAGCGAGAGAAGACGCTTGCCGAAGGCGCGGGTGCAGTTGCGCTGGCGTCATTACTGCAACACAAGACATCGCTGGATGGGCAGCGTACGGCTGTTTTGGTCTGTGGTGGCAATATCGATGTCAGTTTACTGGCGAAGATTATCGAACGTGGCCTGGTGAAAGATGGCCGTCGTACGCGGCTGCGGATTCATCTCACGGATAGGCCAGGGGCGTTGCATCAGCTCACAAAGATCCTGGCCGATGTCAGGGCAAACATCGTGCAGACAGCGCATGACCGCGCTTATTACGGCGTGAATTTAGGCGATACGGTCATTGATTTCACGCTCGAGACGCGAGGAACTGAGCATATTCGAGAGATAGAAAATGTGCTTTCGGCGGCCTGCTACCGACATGAAAGGATTGAGTAAACGGAGTAGGATATTGATAAGCGCTCCACTCGGAATGAGGGGGCAGCTGAGGTCGAAATGACACATCTTATCGAGGCGGCAGCAGATCAGCTGACGCTTGATCCGGAAAACTGGAATGAGTTGCGGCAGCTTGGTCACCGCATGCTCGATGACATCTTCAATCATCTTGAAACCTTACGCGATCAGCCTGCATGGCAGCCATTACCAGAGCCTGTGCGACGAGCTATCCATGAGCCTTTGCCGATAGCGCCGCAGGGCGAAGAAAAGGTTTATCGGGATTTTCTTCGCAATGTTTTGCCTTACACCACAGGCAATCGGCATCCGCGAGCGTGGGGTTGGGTGCGCGGCAATGGCACCCCGTTTGCGATGCTTGCGGAGATGCTTGCCGCAGGGATCAACACTCATGCCGGGGGCGGCCAGCAGGCAGCGACGTTTGTGGAAGAGCAGGTGATTGCGTGGTTTACGCAGATCATGGGCATGCCGAAGAGTTCCGGTGGAATCCTTACCAGCGGCGGCACCATGGCCAATCTACTTGGGCTGGCGGTTGCACGCCACGCGAAGGCTGGTTTCGATGTGCGCAGCGAGGGATTGCAAGGCGCGCGTCAACCTCTGATTGTTTATTGTTCGATTGAAACGCATATGTGGGCGCGTAAGAGCGTCGAGTTTCTCGGTTTTGGGCAGAACTCTCTTCGCCAGATCCCCGTCGATGAGGATTTCCGGATCAACCTTACAGCGCTACAACAACAGATACAGGTCGACCGCGCCGCCGGATTCCATCCTATTGCGTTGATTGCCAATGCAGGCACGGTGAATACTGGTGCTGTGGATGATCTGGTGGCTCTGGGTGAAATTTGCCGTGAGAAAAATCTCTGGTTCCATGTAGATGGTGCATTTGGCGCGCTCCTGAAGCTCTCGGCAAAGTATGAGCATCTGGTTGCAGGCATAGAGCGCGCAGATTCCCTTGCGTTCGATCTGCACAAATGGATGTATCTGCCCTTTGAAGTTGGCTGCCTGCTTGTGCGCGACGCAGACATGCACAAAGCTACATTTGCAGCGCAAGCCAGCTACCTGGAGACGACGAGCCGCGGCATGCTCGCTGATGGTCTATCGTTTGCCGATCGTGGGATTGAATTGTCGCGGGGCTTCAAGGCGCTGAAGGTCTGGATGTCACTCAAGGCATATGGCGCAGCCATGCATGGTCAGCTTATTGAGCAAAACATGGAGCAAGCAGCGCATCTTGCGTCGCTGATCTATGCGCATCCTGAGCTTGAGCTGATGACGCCGCGATCCATGAACATCGTCTGTTTCCGCTATCACCCGCTGGATTTTTGGAATCAGGAAGAGCTGGATCAGGTCAATCGCGAAATCGTTCTTCGTTTACAGGAGTCTGGCCAATTCGTTGTTTCGGGTACAGTGCTGCATGGAAGCTACGTCATTCGTATTGCGGATACGAATCATCGCAGCCGCATGGAAGATTTCGACGCACTTGTGGCAGCCGTTATATGGCATGGATGCGAGATCATCGTCGAGACGGTGGCATCCGCTCGTGGATGTTGCGAAGTCGAGTAAAACTGCTATTCAATCTCGCCGGAAGGCTTCGGGCCTGTGGATTTACGGACGATCAGTGTCGGCTGGATCGTGTATTCCACTCCTTTGATCGCGCCTGATTGATAGGTGTTGTAAAGCGCGCGAAAAGCCATCTTGGCAATTTCCTGTCGAGACAGCCGCACAGTAGTGAGCGCAGGCTGAGTGAATGCGCTCAATTCGATATCGTCGAATCCGATCAGCGAGATATCTTTCGGAATACTCAATCCTCGCTCGAAAATGGCGCCCATTGCGCCTATTGCTGTCATGTCATTCGATGCAAGAACCGCCGTAGGGCGTACCTTATGATCGAGCAGGCGGGACATGGCTCCGTGTCCCCCATCCGTGCGATGATTGCCTTCCTCCAGGAAGTGTTTTTCAAGCTTGATGCCATTACGTTTGAGGCAATTGATGAAAGCGCGTTTGCGGATGCGTGCGGAAGCGAGCGTCATGGGGCCGGAAATAAAGCTGATGGCTCTGTGCCCCAGACCGGTCAGATGCTCGACCGCTGCGTCAATGCCCGCAGCATAGTCGACGAGAATGTTGCTGATACCTTTTTGCGGGGTTGCAGTGTCGAGAAAGGCCAGGGGAATCTGGCGGCTATTGAATTCATCGATCAGATGCTCTGCCATTTCGGATGTCATGATGGCCACACCATCCACTTTGCGCTGCAGCATGCGGCTTACGCAGACTTCCATGCGATGCGGATCGTAATTTGTGTTTGCTATTAAAACTTCCTGCCCGTATTGCACGGCAATGTCTTCAAAGCTCTTCACTAACTCCGGGAAAAAGGGGTTTGTAATATCAGAAATGATCAGACCGTAGAGACTACTCCGACCGGAACCCAGCGCACGGGCATTCGTGTTGGGATAGAACTTCAATGTCTCAATGGCGCGGCGCACCCGCTCGGCTGTTTCCGGCGTGACTTTGTCCGAGCCGTTAATTGTGCGGGACACTGTAGCGGTGGAGACTTTGGCGAGCCTGGCGACTTCTTTAATGTTCATGTCGTATCCGAGGGTTCAAAAGAAAAAAGCAAGATATTTCGCGCACTCATCAAATTTGCGATTTAGCAACTACCGCGTTCCTGTAAAAAGAAAACCCTAATCCATAGTAGATAATCGCTTCCGACAGTAGATATGTGTGATCGCTTCCATGTAGGACTCAGATCAATATAACTAATAGATAGCAACTTTTATCGCAACACTTTCTGCCGGAGACGAATCATCCTGCAAATCTGCTATAGTCAGCCCGTGTCCCATTGCAGCAAAATGTATCTGCCATGCAAAGGGGGTCGTGTGCTCGCGACCCTTTTGTTTTTCTTCTACTTAGGTCCGTTTTTGTTTGGCCAGGCGCCCGCTTCTGAACAGGCTCCCATGGGTGGTAACAGCACGGGCGGAGTGCATGCTCCTGTACATGATGCGGAGAATCGCCCCATTACCGCAGGCGGGTTTGTAGACAGTGGCCAAATCATCTTTCAGGATGTGAGCAAGAGGGCTGGTCTGACGAGTTGGCACCACCAGATGGGAGTGCCAAACAAACAGTTCATCATTGAAACCAATGGCTCGGGCGTCGGGCTGATCGATTACGACAACGACGGCTGGCTCGACATTTATCTGGTGAATGGCTCAACCTATGAAGCGGAAGAGGGCAAGGCCGCTGCACCGCACGCGGCGCTCTTCCATAACAACCATGATGGAACGTTTACGAATGTCGCCGAGAAAGCCGGGGTCACAAACAATCGCTGGGGCTTTGGGGTAGCCATTGGGGACTACGACAACGATGGCTGGCCGGATATTTTTGTCGGTAATTTCGGCAAGAACCGCCTCTACCGCAACAACCACGACGGCACGTTCACAGACGTTGCCGAAAAAGCCGGAGTTGCCCTCGGCAATTGGTCTACGGGCGGAACCTTCGGCGACTATGACGGCGATGGCAGGCTCGATCTTTTCGTTCCTGGTTATATTCATTACGACATCCATAATCCGCCGGTGCCGGGAACGAAAGCTGTTGGATTTGTGGGATGCCATTTCCGCGGTGTGGACACGATGTGTGGTCCACGAGGTCTTCAGGGTGAACACGATCACCTCTTCCACAACAATGGCGACGGCACCTTCACGGATGTGAGTGAAAAAGCGGGTGTCAGTGATCCGAATGCATATTATGGATTCAGCTCGATATTCGTGGACCTGAACAACGATGGCAAAGTCGATCTGATTGTTGCCGACGACTCTACCCCAAACTATCTCTACATCAACAAAGGGGACGGCACCTTTGAAGATGCCAGCTACGCCTCAGGATTTGCCCTGAATAATGATGGGCGCGAGATCGCGTCGATGGGCATTGATGTTGGTGACTATCAGAACAATGGCCTGCTCAACATCATCACTACCGACTTTTCTGATGACTACAAAGTCCTCTTCCATAACGATGGCAATGCCAGTTTCACGGATATCAGCTATCACGCCGGAATCGCGCAGGAAAGCATTCCCTTCCTGGGCTGGGGTGTGGGCTTCATCGACTATGACAATGATGGCTGGAAAGACATCATGATGATCAATGGGCATGTATATCCGCAGGTCGATCACTACGATTGGGGCACAAGCTTTGCTGAACGCCCATTGCTGTATCACAACCTCGGCGGCAAGAAATTTGAGTACGTTCCTCCGGTGAAAGATACGGGACTTGCTGATGTCATCGCGGGGCGCGGGGCGGCCTTTGGAGACCTCTTCAACGATGGCAAGATGGATGTTGTGATCAATGTGGTCGACGGTACTCCTGTGCTGTTGCGTAATGTCAATTCGGACACGCACCATTGGGTGGCTTTAAAGCTGGTTGGCGGTCCGAAGAGTCCTCGCGATGCGGTAGGCGCGACTGTTTATCTGACCGCAAACGGCATCAGACAGCGCGGAGATGTGTTGAGCGGTGGGAGTTATCTTTCGTCGAATGACCAGCGCGTGCATTTTGGCTTAGGCGATGCCGCGAAGGTCGATCAGGTGGAAGTTCACTGGCCGAGCGGTGCGGTAGAGAAACTGGTGTTGCCGAAAGTCGATCGCATCTATACGGTGGAAGAAAATAAAGGCATCGTCGGGGAATTGTGTACTGCCTGTGGTAAGTCGAGCAAAGGCCAAAAAGCAAAGTGATGAAGTATCGCCGAAAAAAAGAACGCATGAGATGCGCGATCAGCAAAATGTTTATAACCGGCGCGTTTTTTCCACTCCTGCTTTTTTCTGCGGTTATTCATGCGCAAACTCCAACACCGGAAACTGCGGTTCCCGGAAACTTTGTAGACATAACCGATGCCGCTGGGGTTCACTTCCAGCACCAGGCCCCGCATACGTCGAAAAAGTACCTGATTGAAACGATGGGATCGGGTGTTGCTCTCTTTGACTACGATAATGATGGACGGCTCGACTTGTTTCTGGTCAACGGCGCTCCTTTTAGCGATCCGACCGCAAAGGGCACAATTCCCCAGAAGACAGGGCCTGAGTATTGGAACCGTCTCTATCATCAGAAAGCCGATGGGACATTTGAGGATGTGACGGA
>DATHQH010000161.1:0-37413 GCA_035482895.1 Alloacidobacterium sp.
CACGTATCCGATACCACGCCGCAGAGTAATCACATTCAGCTGCTCGCACTCCTTGCCGCGAATGAAAACCGTCCCGTCCGTCGGATCGAGCATGCGGTTCACCAGGCGCAGCAGCGTCGTCTTGCCCGACCCGCTGCGGCCAAGCACCGCCGTCGTCGTACCTTCTTCGATCTGCAGATGGATTCCATCCAGCAGTAAACGGCCATCGGGCATCTTCAGGCTTACGTCGCGAAATTCGATGGCTGTTGGCATAGCTCGTTGATTGGAAACAGAAAAGCCGGGCTGGACTGCCCGGCTTCCTTTATCTCACATTCCGTTCGTTTCGGATCACTCACCGACTGGCGGCTCTGCTGCTTCCGGCTGCGGAGCGCCCTTCACGCGCACGACAGTGATCTTTGAGAACCCTTCTTTAAAGTTTGGCGGACGCAGGCGTTCGGCCATCTTCTGCATGACTTCGTCGCTGACGACGCGTTCGCGCCGCCGATTACGCTCCATGCATACCTCAAACGGCACATCGAAAAAGACAGCCTGCACATCGTAGCCGAAGCTCTTGGCCATCTTGATCCATTGCCGCCTCTCATGCGGTGAAAGGTTCGTGGCGTCCACGTAGTTCCACGGCATCTTAGCGATCAGCCTTGCCCGCAGCAGCGAGCGGAGCGTCGAGAAAACGAGGCCCTGATAGCGCTGCTCCGTGATGTCGTCAAACAAAATCGTCCGCAGCAGGTCACTCGACAATGGAGTGACGCCGCGGCGTTTGAACCAGGTGGTTTTGCCTGACCCGGGCAGCCCAATCGTCAGCACAACAAACCCGCGCGGACTACGCTGCGCAGCTGCCTGCTGCTCAGGCGGCGGCGTGGAGGGCGACTCAGGCTGAGTTTCCATAACCAGCCTGCCTGTCGGCTCGGCCAGAGAAACTTCAGGCGATACTACCGGCTCATGCGGTTCCAGCACCTGCGGTTCTGGAGCATCGGCAAAAAAGCCTGACGGTTCGTCCGCAACATCCTCGTGCGGTTCAACAACTTCCTCGGCATCACGGCTTGCCGTCGGCTGCGCCTCAGGGTAAGTCGGACGTAAAGGAGCGGGTTGGTTGACAGGGATTTCCTGCCCAATCTTTCCTGTGGATTCCGAGGTGTTCGGTCCACGCTTCGAGCGTCTTCTCATGCGTTCGCGCATCCATTCGCGCATGATGAGGATGTAACACAGTTGTCCGGGTCGCCGCAAACCCAACCTGCCAAAGCCCCGAAAATACGAATAAATTTTACTAATCCGCTTGAAAGACTTTCTTGATATTGACGACAGTGCTAGCATCGATATTTGGTGGCACCCGGCGGTGCTCTCCATCGCTTTCTGGAACAGAAAGCCCGCGCACTAAAACCTTCAAGCAAAACAACAAAGGAGAAAAGTTTCAATGGCAGTTAAGGTTGGCATCAACGGTTTTGGCCGCATTGGACGCAACGTATTCCGCGCCTCGCTTGGCAACCCTGAATTGGAAATCGTCGCCGTAAACGACCTCACCAGCCCGGCAACCCTTGCCCACCTGCTTAAGTACGATTCGATTCTGGGCAACCTGAAGAATGAAATCGTTGCGGGCGAAGATCATATTTCGGTCGACGGCAAGAAAATCAAGGTCTTCGCGGAACGCGACCCTGCCAAGCTTGACTGGAGCTCTGTCGGCGCAGAAATCGTCGTCGAATCGACCGGCATCTTCACCGACGCCACCAAAGCCAAGGCCCACCTTCAGGGATCGGTCAAGAAGGTCATCATCTCCGCCCCTGCCACAAACGAGGACATCACCGTTGTCCTCGGCGTCAACGAAAACAAGTACGACGCGGCGAAGCACAACATCATCTCGAATGCCTCCTGCACGACGAACTGCCTCGCGCCCGTCGTCAAGGTGCTGCATGAGAGCTTCGGCATAGTCTCCGGCATCATGACCACGATCCACAGCTACACCAACGATCAGGTCATCCTCGACTTCCCGCACAAGGACCTCCGCCGCGCCCGTGCCGCTGCCATCAACATGATTCCCAGCTCCACCGGCGCCGCCAAGGCCCTCAAGCTCGTCATCCCCGAGATGGCCGGCAAGCTCGACGGCTTCGCGATCCGCGTCCCAACCCCGAACGTCTCGGTCGTAGACCTTACCTTTATCGCTGAAAAGCCTGTTACAGTTGAGTCGGTGAATGCGGCTCTGAAAGCAGCCTCCGAAGGCGCTCTGAAGGGCATTCTTGGCTACGAAACAGCCGAGCTGGTATCGAGCGATTTCAAGGGCGATGCTCGCTCCTCGATCGTCGACTCGCCGCTAACCAAGGTCGTCGGCAGCTCGGTCAAGGTCATCAGCTGGTACGACAACGAGTGGGGTTACTCGAACCGCGTTCGCGACCTCATTCTCTTCCTCGCGAAGAAGGGCCTCTAATCTGCGATTCCGACGTGCGCGCACTCCGTTCAAGGTTGTCATCCTGAACGGAGTGCGCAGCGTGTAATCGAAGATCCTGGTTTATCGAATTAAAGGCCGCGCGCTGCGCGTTCGTTGTTTATCCGGAGCATTTTCGATGCGTCAGAATATCTCAGGCTCGTCGCCTTTTGAGCCGATCATTGGCTTCTCTCGGGCAGTTCGTATCGGAGATACGATTCACGTCTCCGGAACAGGCCCAGTCGGTGCAGATAACGCGGATGCCGCCGCTCAGACACACCACACGCTTCTCATTATCAAGGAAGCGCTCAAGCAAGCGGGAGCAAAGCTCGAAGACGTCGTCCGCACCCGCATGTACCTGACCCACGTAGAAGATTGGGAAGCTGTCGGCCGCGTCCATGGTGAGTTTTTCGGCACGATCCGCCCGGCTGCTACCATGGTCGTGGTCGCAAAACTCCTGAATCCATCCTGGCGTATAGAAATCGAAGCCGACGCCATCATCCCCAACTCTGAAAGCCAGTGAGCCTTACTATGTCGAAATTATCGATCCGCGATCTTGAGCTGCAGCACAAACACGTACTCATGCGTGTCGACTTCAACGTTCCGCTCACCGAGGACGGTCGCGAAATCACCGACGACACCCGTATCCGCGAAACGCTGCCCACCATTGAATACGCGCTGCGCCACAAAGCGAAGCTGATTCTTGCATCGCACCTCGGGCGCCCCAAGGGCAAGCCGACTCCAAAATATAGCCTTCGCCCTGTAGTCGATCGCCTGCGCGTGCTGCTCGATCACCATCTCGGAGAAAGCGTTAATGTAGCCTTCTCGCCTGATTGCGTCGGCGAGCTGGCAACGGAGCTTTCACGCCAGCTCGAATCGAGCCAGGTGCTTCTGCTTGAAAACCTGCGCTTCCATGCCGAAGAAGAAGCCAACGATGCGAATTTTGCGAAAGAACTCGCCTCGCTCTGCGAAATCTACATCAATGACGCCTTCGGCAGCGCGCATCGCGCCCACGCATCCACAGAAGGCATCACGCACTTCGTCAAGCAGTCCGCTGCCGGCCTGCTGATGGAAAAAGAGTTGAACTACATGGGCAAGGCGCTTACCGAGCCGGCGAAGCCCTTTGTCGCCATCCTCGGCGGAGCCAAAGTCTCCGACAAGATCGAAGTCATCGATAACCTGCTCGGTAGAGTCGATGCGCTCCTCATCGGCGGCGGCATGGCGTACACCTTCCTCAAGGCGAAAGGACAGGAAGTCGGCAAGTCGCTCGTCGAAGCCGACAAGATCGACGTCGCCAAAGAAGCGCTGAAGAAAGCTGAAGAAAAGGGCGTGCTTTTCCTGTTGCCTGTCGATCACGTCTTAGCCGATAAGTTCGCCCCTGACGCTAAAACACAACTCTTCTCCGGCGACGGTCCCTTCCCTGCTGATTGGATGGCACTCGACATCGGCCCCGAGACAATCAAACTCTTCGCGAACGAAATCGCCGAAGCCCGTACCATCGTCTGGAACGGCCCCATGGGTGTCTTCGAGATGCCGGCCTTCGCTGCTGGCACGACGAAGATCGCCAAGGCGGTCGCGAAGAACAACGAAGCCATCTCGATCATCGGTGGCGGCGATTCGGTAGCCGCAGTCAAGCAGGCAGGAGTTGCAGACCAGATCACCCACATCTCCACCGGCGGCGGCGCTTCATTGGAATTTTTGGAAGGCAAGAAGCTGCCTGGTGTGGAGGCGCTGACCAATAAATAGCTGTATCGATGAGAAACAAGTATGAGCTTTCTTGCTTTTGGCTTTGGGCCTGCCAGCTTCTATGATCGCGTTCCGTGGTGTCTTTTTCATCCGACGGAGATTCACACAGAACCTGTAATACATTCGGGAATATTGAAATAGGACTCATAAACAAAACACAATGCACAAACCACTCATAGTTGCCAACTGGAAGATGTATAAAACTCCGGCCCAGGCCGAAGAATACGTCAAAGCCTTCCTGCCCCTTGTCGCAGGCCATGACCGGGACGAGATCGTCCTCTGCCCTTCCGACACATCCCTGGGCACAGTCATCCCCGCCGTCGCCGGCTCCAACGTCGGCGTCGGCGCCCAGAACATGCACTTCGCCGAAGAGGGCGCCTATACCGGCGAGACCTCGGCACTGATGCTTACGGCCATCGGAGCGACGCATGTCATCATCGGGCACTCTGAGCGCCGCCAATACTTCAACGAAACCGATGAAACCGTCAACAAAAAGCTCGCCATGGCGCTCAAGCACAAGCTCACCCCGATTGTCTGCATCGGAGAAGTCCTGGCCGAGCGGGAAGCCAACCACACGGATGAAGTCCTGCGGAAGCAAATTTCGCTCGCCTTGGTCGGAGTCGTCCCGGAAGACGCGGAAAACATCGTCGTCGCTTACGAGCCAGTCTGGGCCATCGGCACCGGCAAAACCGCCACTCCCGAGATCGCAGCCTCAGCGCACCTGCTCATCCGCAGCGAGATCGCGCGCCGCCTCGGCCGTCATGTCGCGGACACGATCCGCATTCTCTATGGAGGCAGCGTCAAGCCAGATAATGCCATTGTCCTGCTCAATCAGCCGGAAATTGATGGCGCACTCGTAGGGGGAGCCAGTCTTGATCCACAATCATTTTCGAAGATTGTGAAATATTAGGGCCTGTTCAGCAACTGAAGACCCGCCTCATTGCGGGTCTTTTTATTTCGCCACCATTGCTGCTCCATACGCTGCCAGCGATGAACCCTTTTTCTTATTTAGTAGAATCATCGCGCCACGCTGCGCCGGAAGCATGAACTTCATATGCGCTCCGCTCACGGCATCTCGAATATCTACTGGCTGATCGTCGAGTGATTCATTCGAGAAGCTATAGAGAACGGCGTCATCCAGAATTGTCGGAAACGCGAGGACACCCGGCGAAAGTGCTCCGGTAAACGAGGGTTTTATGGCGGCTGCATTCAGCGCATAGCTGTAGAGGGCCGCTGTATGCGTGTAGTCCTCGGCAAGCTCCACCGGGTCGGATGCCCAGAGAATGTGCCCTCTTCCACGGCTCACCGTCTCGACTGACTTGCCGTCGTCAAAACGCAGCACCTCGATCGGCGACTGCTGCACCAACGTTGGATAGGTCACCTGTATCGGCGCTTGTCCTGGCAAAATCAGGATGGACTGCCTCACAGAAAGTGGCATCAGTCTCGCCCTCACCCCCAGGGCACCGAGCCGATCCACCATTTGCCAATGCTCGTTCCGCGAGACAGGCCCGGAGACCAGCAACGTGCCACCTGCGTCTACGTAAGCCAGCAGTTGTTGCCAGGCTGCATCGGTAAGCACCTGCGAGGCGGGCAAGATAACCAGCCTTGGCTGCCCCAGCTCGTCCAGTCGATTCTCCGGCAGCATGCGCGTCGGGGTGTGATCGTAATAACACAGCGCGCGCAGGGCATGTTTCTGCACCGCCAATGCCAGCGGGTCCATACCGCTATACTGCAGGGCCTGCGACGTGACGACGGTGACGGCTGGAGGTTCGATATGCGTAAAGCTCTCGGGACTCTTCGCGACGAATGTTGCGTATCCCTCAAGAACGCGGGCCTCCGGCTTCTCCGTGCCGTCAGGACGAACCGCGCCAATCGTAATTTCATTGTCGTTGGCCATGTAGGAATTTACATTCCATACCCATTCCAACGCGCCTGCGCCTTGCGCAAAAGCACCGGCGATCTTGCGCTCAAGCTGCCAGCCTTCTATTTCGGCGCTGAAGCGCAGATGGTCGTCTTGCGTAAGTCTGCGCTGCTCGCCAGTCTCCTGAATCAGCATGGGCTTGCCGGGGAACTTCGACGCCAGGGTAGCCCACAGAATCGCATCGAAGTCCCACCAGGTGTGATCGGCGGTGAAGTCGATCAGCGGTGAATAGAATGCCGGAGAAATGCGGTTGCCGACGCCGTTTTCCTCCTGGCCGACGGTAATTAATTGCTGCGAGCCGCTCTCGCGAATTACGCCTTTGATCTGCCGCACCCAGTCGACGAAAACAAGCTGCGTAAACAGGTTGTAGTCATAAATCTTCAGAGGGTTGAAGCCCGAACGCACCGGATCGAAATTCCAGGCGCCTGCTTTTGGGAGCGCCAGCGGATCCTGCGGCGCGACTGCAGGCGAAGTCGTAGTCGGCTGCAACTGCAGATTGCGGCCGATGCCCAGCGAAGGCTCTGCCCAGGCATCAAGGAGCGCCGCCTGGTCCGGATATCTCGTTGACAGCCATTTCCGCCATGCTGCCTGCTCAAAAGCATCCCCCTGCGGCAATTCCTTCCACAGATTGTCGTTCGCGCTCGGCTCGTTGATTAGATCCCAGGCAAGAAAAGGCACATCGTGAAAGCGCTTTGTCAGGGAACTCACAAAGAGAGTTTGGGCATGCAGGCCCGCTGGATCGAGATATCCATTCACTCCGCCGAAATTTTGCGGAGAAAAAGAGAATAGATTGAACTGTACTGGAAGCTGATTGTGCCGCGCGCACATCAGAAACGCCTCAATGGTGCGCAGCGCCGACTCGCTCATCTCACCGTTCGGCCCGAGCAGAGGCTGCCAAGCCGTCCATAGACCAGTGCGGATCATATTCAACCCGTCACCGTGAATCTGCGCCATATCGCGGTCCCATACATATGCATTGGGCCGGATCAGGTACATGCGTTGCACATCGCTGGCCATATACGTGGTCCCGACGACAGGCATGGGTTTTCCGTTGAGTTGAAAATAATCCGCGCTTACCGTGAGCCTGGGACCGGAGCGGAGATACTCTAAGTCGCGCATCCAGAATCCGCTGCGATAGGTGCGCAGGGGTTTGCCATCCCGCAGGAGCGTTGCTTCGATAGTATGGAAGCCGCGCCCGCTGGAGGCGTCCTGTGCCAACAGGATTGGCTGCAATGCATCTGCGGGAACCGTCATCTCAACAGGCTGACCACCCTCTTCCGCAGTCACCCTGATTTTCAATTGATCGCCTGCAGGCCCGGCGTTCGAGGAACTCATCTGCTCGTAGCGCAGCTCCAAAGCTTCTCCTGGCAAAAAGAGCGGTAGCCGCGGGCGAAGCGTAAATCGATCGTTTGCGCGTGTCGCCAGCTCTGCCAGATTTGAAAGCATCTGCGTGTTGGAAAAGAAATCCGCGTCAGGCTCGCTGGCCACAAAGATCCATCGGCCGCCAACGAAGCGATAGTTGTTGTGATCGATCACGAAAACAGGCGCGGCCAGCTTGTGGCCGTCCTTCGACCCCCATGCCAGTGTGGTGAGGTCGGCATCCTCGCCGCCAGTCGTACCGCCATCGTGATATTGTTCAACGACTGAGAGCCGCAGCACCGGACTGAAGGCCCGCTTCCAGTGGAAAGCTGAGACTTCAGGCTGCACATCATGGTTTGGCTCGAATGTGAGAGAGTCCGATCCAGGTGTCTCCTGGTAATCGTGGATCAGTAACTCCAGCGATGCGGCCACGCTTGGCGCGCGCAATTGCCAACCTGCCCCTGTCGTATGCGCGGCACGCGTAAAGGGCTTGCCACCCAAAACGAGCAGGTTGCCTCCGCGATCCAGATAGCGCAGAATCGCAGGCCATGCGGCCTCGGGATAAGCAGAGCCGTATGGCATCACCAAAAGATTGGTCTCTGGCTTCTCTAGTGCTGAAGACAACTGCTGGACGCCCGCGAATTCGGCATTTGCAAATGCAGCATGCAGCGCGCCTTCCGTTACGGCTGGCGAATCAGCTGAAGGAAAACCCGGCTCGAAGAAAACAACTGTGTGCGAAGCTGCCTGGGCAGAGAGAGCGAATAAAAGGCAGCAGATGGGAAAGAGATATTTACGGATTAAATGAGTCATCGTATCGAATATCAGTTGAATGATAACGATATCGCATTCATGACACCAGACGGGAATAACCCTTTAACGGTCAGCACTCAATTCTGCGGAGATGATGTTGCCGGGAGATTCTGAACCCCTGTCTGATGACTCCGTTTGTGCAGGAATCTGCGGGAGATATCCGGCCAGAATTCGATCAGCTGCGCTCCAATCGCTCCTTCTCCCGTCACTGTTAAAGCATTGGTGAAAACGAGCCCGGCTCCACGGTCCTCGGCGGGATAGTACGCATTGGAAATTGCACCCGCAATAATATTTCCCGATACGTTCGCATAGTTCGGCCCCCATGTGCCATCATCTCTCCGACACCAGACGGTCGATAACGCCGCATGGAGCATGCGGCTCCCAACACTGCCCGTTCCCTTGCGGAAATATCTTGGATCTTCATGAAGTACTATCGGCAGAACCGCATTGCCCCAAAAATTACCACTGAATGTATCAGTATAGGAGGCGCCGAAACGCTTGAAGTATCCTTGCGCACCCTGTCCGTATCCTGGATTACTATCCTTTGCCTGGCCGATGCCGGCATTGATCGAGGCAGTAAGGAAGATGAAAGGATCGGTCGAGCTCTTCCACATGAGATGAAATTTCTGTTTCGGGCTCAACGGTGGCGCATCTGCATTATCTATCATGTTGAAATCGGGCATGACTCCCAGAATCCGCTGTTTCTCTTCCTTCTTGAGGTCCTCGGCTGCCTGATCGTGCTGCTGCTGCGACTGTGTTTTCTGCGTTGTGGCTGGAGGAGTAGCGGCAGCCGGAGCCGTGGACGATGAAGAAGCCGGGGATTCCTGTTGACCGGAGAACGACGGTGCATCCGGCATATCATTTTGGCTGACAGACGAGATATGTTCGGTCTGGGCACGCAACACAGTAGCGCTCGGCAATAGCAAAAAAACCGAGATTGCCAATGCAATCCGGCGAGGAATCATCAAAAAGTACATCTTGCTAGTCAGGTCTTCATCCAAATTCTGCGGTTTGCATTTCGAAGCACAGCAAACTCCGCGATCCATGTGCTTGTTAAGGAACCTATGTCCCCTTAGTAGAGACGTAAGTTGCCGCATGCAAGTCGCTTACAATACCAGATTCGTTTTATCGCGAGGAACTTCCCCGGTCCGCGCTCAACTGAATTTTTCGCAGAGCACGACGAGGATTTAGGCTAAAGCTCTTATATTCCGCACTTTTGTAAGTTCTTTATCATTTTACTAGGAAAATGATGTTGAGTTCTTTAGTCCTGGAAGTCTTACAGCTTAAAGTGGATTGCGGCTTTAGAAGGGGAGTTCCAGTTTTCTCGCTTGACAAAGCTCCTTAAAGGAACCTAAGCTCCGTGTGCTTTTGGAATCCCGTGCCTAAAGGGGTGAAAAATGGCGCAGAAAATTACTGTCGAAGGTAAAATCGACGACAAGCCCTTACCTCCTGAACTAAAAACAAAAGTGCAGAATGCGCTTAAAAGCTCGCTGGAAACCGAACTCAAAACGCCCGGCTTGGTACCCTCTCACCACTTCAGTGTGACGCACTATAGCGTCGTATACGACAAAACCTAGGCGCAAGCATCCAGCATCGCTCGCGTTACCGGCCCCCAAGAACCTTCCATCAGGAAGATACTGGATGCTCGTTTTGGTTCAACCTGACTGACTGCCATGCAGGAAAATTGCATGAGCGATCTTCGACATACCTGGCAAACGCGGTATGTTACACAGGTCATTTTGAAGGTCGCATCCCGTTGCAACCTGAACTGTTCGTATTGCTATGTCTACAACATGGCCGATTCCACATGGAAGATGCGGCCAGCGCTCATGTCGGATGAAGTGTTTGATGCCGCACTGGAGCGCATTTCCCAGCAATGCCGTGCCACCGGTCAGGATCGATTCCGCATAGCTTTCCATGGGGGCGAACCATGTCTCATTGGTCCTGACACATTTGATGCCTGGTGTGGGAGAGCGCGCGCCGTTCTGGGAGAGATTGTCCATTTAAGTCTGGTCATTCAGACGAACGGAACACTGCTGGATTCGCAGTGGATCGATTCACTCCTGAAGCACCAGGTGAGCGTCGGGATCAGCATGGATGGCCCTAAAGAGATTCACGATGCTGTGAGGATCGATCATCTGGAACAAGGCTCGTATGAGCGCGTTGAGCGCGGGTTGAAACTCTTGCAGGCGGCCAAAGTGCCTTATGGTGTCGGCTGTGTGATTCCACTGGGAGCCGATCCTCTGACCGTGCATCATCATTTTCTGCGGCTCGGCTGTGACCAGATCACTTATCTGATGCCGCACTTCACTCACGACACGATTGCTCCAATCCGCGAGCGCTATGGCGCAACACCATGCGCAGATTTTTTAATCCCAATCTTCGAAGACTGGTGGTTCGAGAGCACCATGGAGGTGCAAATCGACGACCTGAAAAATGTGGCGAGAGTGATTATGGGAGGTCAGAGCCATAGTGAGGCGATTGGCAACGATCCTCCCGGCTATGTGTTCATCGAACCAGACGGGGAGATGGAAGGGCTGGACAATCTACGCGCCTGCGCCGACGGACTCTCGCGGATCAAGCTGAACGTGCGCCATTCAGACTTCTTCGATCTCTTAACGACCGAAACCATGCATTCCCAGGCGATCTTCGAGGGCATGCCTCTATCGAAGACCTGTCGCGATTGTCCAGAAGTGGGGACATGCGGTGGTGGATATCTTCCTCATCGTTATTCAAGCGCACGAGGCTTCGACAATCCAAGCGTCTGGTGCGCGGACTTGCTCAAGCTCTTTGCTCATGTGCGGAACAGGATGGGTGTGAGTGTGGAAGAGACGAATGAGCGCCGGCGAAAGCTTGCGGCGAAACATGTTCCTGACCTCGACGCAGTGGGCACGCACGTTTTTTGAGGGCCGGGGACATGGGTGTCGAAGCTCGAAAAGAAAGGCTCCGCAATATCTTGCGGCAAACACTCGATGAGCAATTGCATTCCGATGCCGGAGCGATCGATGCAAATGGCCATCGGCGGCGATTGTCAGGGCCATGGGGCACATTTTTTGATGAGCAAAACGCCTGGAACGAGGCTACACGGCTCAACCATGATTTGTACCTGGCGATGTGCGGCCAATTTGATGACAACCTGATCAGAGAAATTCTACTTGCTGCTGCAGATATCAAGATCTCTCGCACCAGCTTAGGCAAACAGAAAATTGACCTGCTTGAAGCAGTGGCCGAACACCACGCATTTCAAATCATCACAAGCAAGGATCGATGGATTCTTCGCGCCGACTGTGGCAAAGGCGGCTGGGCCAATCGGATGGAACGTCTGGCCGAGCCAGATGAGGCCGATGGCGTTCACAACGTATATATAGCGTCCGACACAACCTTGGCCGAGACAGGCAGAATGCTTGATGAGGCAGGCGAAGACGATCTGTTCGGAGCATTGCTGGGCATACCAGCCTGCTGTCGTGAGGCTTTTGAGCGATCCAGGCTTTCGGCAGCGGAGAAGCAAAACGACTTTGTGCCTTACGTGTTGGACAACACCTGCGGCGCTATGCCCTATGATTGGCGACTGAACTACATCGCACAGTATTTTGGATATTCGCTATTGAGTTTTTTCCCGTGCTCATTCCGCTGTCCGGCTGCAGCCGCAGTGGCTGACCTAACTCATCGCATGCTGGCGGATTGCGATGCAGACTGGGCGAAACGATTCGTCGAATTACAGCAGACAAATGTCCTCTATACAGAGAATCGTGGATTGCATCTTTTCCGCTCTCGGCTTTCCGACGGCGTGATCGCGTATCAGCCGAAAGACCTACAGTCCAGCGAAGGCACCGAACTGGCCCGTCTGCTGCAACATGGAGACCGGTTGGAGGTTATCGGCAAGCATGCAGTGCGAGTATTTCGCGGCTCGACGAAGCTGGAGGATATTGCAGGCGAAGATGTTTGCATGTGCGCCTTTTGTTGAGGCTAACGTTAGCCCCAAACGTTAGCATAGATACTATGCAGGATGAAATCTTTATGCAGGCCGCGCTGGATGAGGCGCATCTGGCCGCAGCTGCGGGTGAGGTCCCGATCGGCGCTGTTGTAGTGGCCAACGGCGAGATCGTGGCGCGAGGACAGAACCGTGTGTTGCGCGATGTGGACCCTACGGCGCACGCGGAGATTGTGGCCATGCGGTTGGCGGCCTATGCCATCGGCAACTATCGTCTGCCGGACTGTGAGCTGTACGTGACGCTTGAACCATGTGCGATGTGCGCGGGTGCAATGGTACATGCGCGGCTGGCGCGGCTTGTGTATGGGGCCTCCGATCCGAAGGCGGGCGCAGTGCACTCGGTGATTGAAGTGCTGAATCACCCCAAGCTGAACCACCAGATGCCGGTTACCGCGGGAGTCCTGGCTGAACCTTGCGGCACAATTCTGCGGGAATTTTTTCGGGCCCGGCGAGACTGACGTTCGCCGTTTTCACGACAGAAGCTGTTGCTGCATTGTGCGTGAACTTACGGATCACACGGCTAAGCATGCGTCAGCGCACGGATCGTTGCTTCTGCCTGCGGGTATTCCTGTAAGAGCACATCGCGCTTCCCTGTTTCATAATCCGCGTAGTCAAAGCCGGGGCTGACGGTGCAGCCGAGAAGTGCGAAGCTGCCTCCGGGGAGCAGCCGCGAACCTTGCCACACATGTTTCGGGACATGAAGCTGCACGTGCATTCCGGCGGCAAGATCGCTACCCAGGATTTCTGTTCGCGTGGTTCCGTCCGGCCAGAGTTGCAGCATCTCCACCGGATCACCGAGGTAGAAGTGAAAGATCTCGTCGGAAGCGAGGCGATGTAATTCAGAGAAGGTGTGCGGTTCGAGCAAATAATAAATTGCTGTTCCGGCTGCGCGTTCTCCTGGGTACCGCTGAGGCAAAACCGATTTCGGAATAGTTTCTTCCGTGCGCCAGGTTTGGATGAACCATCCGCCCTCGCACGGGTGCGGCTCCAGGTTCAGCAGCTTCTTGAGTTCGTCGGCAGTCATGAGGCCCATGATAACCGGATCGAAGATCTCGTATCAGGGTTGTTCTCTGTACAAGGCTGGTTCTTTTTCTGCCATCGCGGTGTCTATTGGCTCAGGTGTCTCGCCCACCAACTCTCGATTGGTATGGAGGCACTATGTTCGAAGACAGTCTGGTTGAATCGACTGGGCGCATCCGCACGCGGAGCAGGTATTTCGCGATCGGTTCATTTGTGTTGCAGGCGCTGCTGCTGACGGCGCTGGCACTCTATCCCTTCCTGCATCCGGCGACTCTGCCGAGGCAGGCGCTTACGATGCTGCTGACGGCCCCGCCTGTGCCGCCGGCTCCGGCAAACCTGCCGCAACACGCGACAACCACTATGACACGCGCACAGCCCATCATGATCGACAACCCGCTGGCGGCTCCGATTCGCATTCCGCAGCATGCGGCCATGAATGTGAATGACGCCCCTCCATCGCCGGCGCTCGACACGGGGTTCGGTAAACCGGGCTCGGGGCCGGATAACGGGCTGTTCAGTACCTTCGGCGCACCTTCCCCTCCGGTGGTAAAGCCAGCGCTGCCGAAAGGACCTCTTCACGTTTCGTCGGGCGTGGCTACCGGGCAGCTGCTCGCTCCGATTCAGCCTGTCTACCCCGCCATTGCAAAGGCCGCGCGTATTCAAGGAACGGTGGTGGTGCAGGCCATCATTTCAAAAGACGGAAAGATTGAACAACTGCGCGTGATCAGCGGACCGCCAATGCTGCAATCTGCGGCAACAGAAGCGATTCAGCGGGCGCGCTATCGTCCGTTCATGCTCAATGGCGAACCGGTTGCCGTAGAAACGACGATCAACGTGGTGTTTACGTTGGGGGGTTGAAGCCACGGATCGCGGGTTTGTTATCCCTCGCTTCCCTCTCGTGAAGTATGTGACATCTTCACAAAAAACCGGGCTGCCAAAGATGCATGCAGCCCGGTATGATATCTGCCATGCAGCTACTGCTCTACACTGCGGCATGGTGCCGCGATTGCCGTGAAGCCAAGCGTTTTCTCGACAAACACGGGATCGCCTACATCGAGATCGATATCGAAACCACTCCGGGCGCTGCTGAGGATTTGCTGCGAAATGTCGGAAAGCGGGCGATTCCTCAGTTTGTGATCGACGGGAAGTGGGTGCAGCCTTACCGGCCTGGGCGCGGTTTTCTTTATGCAGAAATGAGCGAGTTACTCGGCATTACCAGCCGGTCTTCCGTCTAGGGCATGGATTCACAGCTTTCTTCCGCTGCCTCGGTGCGTGGCCGAGAAAAGGGCATGCGCAAGCGCCGTACCCGCTGCTGCTTGGTTTCGCGATTATACGAACGCACGCGGGCGTGCAGCATATCTTCCAGGCGAATGACGGCTGCTATGTTTTCCGTTCCGAATGCCACGACAGGCATCTCCGTTATATGCGCTGATGCCATGCGTTCCGCTACAACTCGCAGCGTTTCGCCAGGATGGGCAAAGACCGATCCGGCAGCGACAGATGCCTGCTGCGGTAAATCTCCGTCTATTTGCATCACCTGTGCAACGGTCACCGTCTCCAGTGGATCGACGCCGTACTCGCGGCTCAAATGATAGCCACGGCGGCTCAGCCGCTCGGTGAGGATCGAGCGTTTCTGGAATAAGACAGTGAACGCGTGCGCGGCTACGGAGGCAGCCAGAAGCGGCAGCATGAGACTGAAATTATGCGTCAGCTCCATGCTCAAGACGGCAGCCGTGAGCGGGCAGCCAATGGCTCCGGACAAGATTGCCGCCATGCCGACCAGGGGCCATGCGCCTGTCTGGATAAACGGAAGGTCATGTCCGACGAGCGCGCCGAGCGCACCGCCGATCATCAGCAACGGCGCCAGGATGCCGCCCGATGTTCCCGACCCAAGCGAAAAAGCCCAGATAATGCTCTTGACGATGAGCACTCCGGCAATGAGCTGCCAGGTGGTGTTGCCGCCGATCAGCGAGGCAATCACGTCGTATCCTGTGCCGAGGGCGCGAGGGAAAATCAGGCCGCCAAGGCCGACGACAGCGCCGCCGATTGCGGGCCACCACATCCAGTGGATGGGAAGGTGCTCATCAAAAAGATCCTCGCTGGCGTAGACTGCGCGGCTTAGCAGCAGCGCTGCGACGCCGGCAATCACGCCCAGAAAGAGCGCGGCCAGAACAGCGCGCGGTTCAATGGCTGACGTGAGCTGCGGCATGGGAAAGAGTGGGCCGTCACCAAGAAGATGGCGGCGCAGTACACCCGCCGTTGTCGCCGCAATAGCCACGGGAACGAGGCTTCGCGGACGCCATTCGAAGAGGAGCAGTTCGACGGCGAGCAAGACGGCGGATAGCGGGGTTGAAAATACTCCAGCCATGCCTGCGGCTGCGCCCGCAACAAGCAATGTGGTGCGTTCCGCATCACTGAGCTTGAAGAGCTGGCCAAAGAGAGAACCGACGGAGCCGGCGGTCATGATGATGGGGCCTTCCGCGCCAAAAGGACCACCGGAACCAATCGCAATCGCTGCCGATATCGGCTTGTAGATGGCTACTTTTGCATCGACTTTCGCGCCGTTCATCAGGATGGCTTCGAGCGCTTCGGGAATGCCGTGCCCGCGAATTTTATCGGTGCCGAATCGCGCCATAACACCGATGATCAGTCCTCCCACAATAGGAACGAAAACCGCAAACCAGTGCAACGTGTGCGTTGCAGGAGATACATATTGCCAGCTCAGACGCTGGAAGTAGAAAAGATTGGTCGCGGCATAGATCAAATGCAGCAGCAAATAGGCGAGCACAGCACCCGAGCAGCCGATCACCAGAGCGAGGCCGCTCAGGATCAACATGCGCGGATCGGCGGTAAAGTCGCGCAGATGTGAGTGCAACTCAAACTTCGAGTGAGCGCCAGGATTGGTTCCCTTGCTCATACCGCTGCCTGCTTTTGCAGGTCGGACAACGGCTTGATGCTCAGAACGCGGCGCAATGCACGGATCAGCTCGGGACCGGCCTGCTCCAGTTCCTCGATGTGATATTCGGCCAGCGAAGCGAGGATGCGTTCACCCTGCGGCGTAACCCGGAGAAGAATGCGGCGATGGTCTGTTGGGTCAGAACTACGGCGTAAAAGGCCCTGCTCAATGGTGCGGTCCACCAGCTCCACGGCGCTGTTGTGTTTGAGCAACATGCGCGCGGCCACATTCGCGATGGTGGGGTCCAGTTCCGAAGGCATGCCGTAGATGCATTGCAGCAGTTGGTACTGCTGCGGGCGTAAGCCGCATTTCTCCGCCGCGGCATGGCTGAAATGAAGAAATTTGCGGAGCTGAAAGCGGAACTCGGCGAGCTTGCGAAATTGCTCGACGCTGATGGCTTCGGCGAGATCTGGTTTCTGAGCGGTTGCGGAGGCCCGCTTCCGCTCAGAACGGATAACAATGTTCTCCGCGACTGGGTTCATATTTATATCGTAACACGATATGATCGCATTACGATATATCTACCTCGGGAGCTGTGCCCGGATCGGCGAGAATAGCGCGGGCATCGGACTCATCCATTGCCTTTACCTGCAATTGAAGCGGCCCTAGTCCGGGTTCGAGAATGCGGGCGTTTTCCCCCGAGAGAAAAGTTTCAATTCCAGCAGATTCCAGACGAAGTTTCGCCATTTCTGCTTCCATTGGCTCCGTAAAGTTGGCAACGGTCACGACTTCTTCCATGATTTCCTTTCTTTTGTTTCTGACAACGATCTTTGAGATGCGCAAACGGTAGAATAAGAAGTTCACCCGCCAACAGCTTATTCCTTAAGGAGAGTGCTTCATTGATCGCCCGTTACACGCGCCCGCAAATGGGACAAATCTGGAGTGATGAGAATAAATACCGTATGTGGCTTGAGGTAGAAACCGCTGCCAGCGAAACGCTCGCTGAGGATGGCATTGTCCCGGTAGAAGCAGCCAAGGCCATTCGTGAACGCGGGGATTTCAGCGTGGCACGAATTCAGGAAATCGAAGCTGAAGTAAAGCACGACGTCATTGCCTTCACAACAGCGGTCGCGGAAAAAATTGGCCCGGAATCGCGCTGGCTGCACTACGGGCTGACCTCAAATGATGTGGTCGATACGGCGCAAGCATTGCAGATCAAAGCAGCTTCGGTCTTGATTCGGGAAGATCTGCTCGCTGTGATCGAGGTCCTGAAGAGGCGCGCGCTGGAATTCAAGCACACGCCGACGATTGGACGCACGCATGGAATCCATGCGGAACCAACGACCTTTGGATTGAAGCTGCTGAACTGGTATGCCGAGATGCGGCGCAACCTGGAGCGCTTTGATGCAGCGGCGGAGCAGATTCGTATCGGCAAACTCTCGGGCGCAGTGGGGACTTTCGGGCATCTCAGCCCGAAGCATGAAGAGCGCATCTGCGAGAAACTTGGTCTCACGCCAGCACCTGTGGCGACGCAGGTGATCCAACGCGACCGGCATGCACATTACATTTCCACCCTAGCCATTATTACGGCCACGCTGGACAAGATCGCGGTTGAGATTCGCCACCTGCAACGCACGGAAGTGCGCGAGGCGGAAGAGTTTTTCTCGGAAAAGCAAAAGGGCTCATCTGCGATGCCCCACAAACGGAACCCGATTACGACAGAGCAAATCAGCGGGCTTGCGCGTGTTGTACGCGCGAATGCGCAGGCAGCTTACGAAAACGTCGCGCTTTGGCATGAGCGGGACATTTCACACTCTTCTGTCGAGCGCGTTATTTTCCCTGACTCGACGATTCTGACCGATTACCTGTTGGCGAAGACGGCCACTCTGATCGAGAAGCTGCTTGTGTATCCAAAGCGGATGCTGAAAAACCTTGAGAGCACAGGCGGGCTGATATTCAGCGGGCAACTGTTGCTTGATCTGGCCGAGGCCGGAATGTTGCGTGAGGATGCGTACCGGCTGGTGCAAGGCCATGCAATGCGTGCCTGGAAGGAAGATCTCGTCTTTCGCGACCTGATCAAGTCCGCCCCGGAGATAACGGCGAAGCTTAGCGCCGAAAAGCTGGAGCGTGCCTTTGATCTGAACCGGCAACTGCGGAATGTGGACGCGATTTTTGATCGTGTCCTGCAGAATTAGGTTCGGGCGTGGGCTGAAGCCCGCGCTTACCTCGCTTCAGATGGCTCATTAGAAATCCATAAAGCCGCCTGACAACTCTGCTACCATGCTCTCGGCTTTGAAAAGCCTTGCCGGGACGACTCATGCCATCACGCTGGTTCATTGTTTTGCTGATTGCACTTGCTGCGCCTGGGGCGCAGGCGCAGAATACCGTCCCAGTGCCACAGAGCTGCACGCCGCAGGTCAATCAAAAGCTGGGCGCATTGCTCAGCTCCGGACAAACACATTCTGTCGATAATGTGATGGTGTGCGGCATCACCGTGAGTTCTTCGCGCACGCAGAGCGGAGGGCCGCATGGCAGCCATCAGATATTGCCCTTGCGCGTCACTTTTCCCGATGGAAACACACGTCTGGTGGAGGTTGTTACGAACGACGATCTCGATGGTGTGGTAACGGCTCCGGTCAACGCGCAGGTCTTGGCATATGGACAGGCGTTTTTCCCCTCCCACGGTCGTTTCGCAGCAGGCATTCACGATATTCATTGTTCTACGCATCGCGGTGCCGATCATGGCTGGGTGGTAGTGAACGGTCAGCAGCATCCTGCGAGCTGCCAACATTTGGGCATGTGATGGAAGCATTTACTCCAGCTACGATTGCAGCACTCGTCATCGCCGCCAGCTTTGCCGCAGGACTGAATGTCTATGCCACACTTTTGACATTGGGTTTGCTGGCACGCGCTCACTGGGTTGAATTGCCGGTGGGTCTGGATGTTCTCACGCACTGGTGGGTGATCGGCGTAAGCGGATTCATGTTTGCCATTGAGTTTATCGCCGACAAGATTCCATCATTTGACATGATCTGGAACGCGCTGCACACGTTTGTGCGTATCCCAGTCGCGGCATTGCTGGCTTACCATGCAAGCGAGCAGCTTTCGCCTGAGATGCAGATTCTGGCCGCAGTGGCTGGAGCAGGCATCGCTATGGTCGCGCACAGCTCGAAAACCGCGGTCCGCGCCGCGATCACTCCCAGTCCTGAGCCGATTTCCAATATCGTTCTTAGCACGGGAGAAGATTTTATGGCGGTAGGTATTACATGGCTAGCGACGAGACATCCCCTGATCGCCGCAGGCATCGCATGCGGATTTCTGCTGCTGGCGGTGATTACGGTTCGATGGCTGGCGAAGTTTATCCGCACAGCATGGTATAAGCCTAAGCCGGCCAATGCTCCTTGAATGGGTTGCAGAGATGATTTAATCGTTGAGGAGCAGACGGACTGAAACACGATGACGCACGAGCACTTTAATCTGACGGTAGCTATGACTGGGGCCAGCGGCGCCGTCTTTGGCCAGCACCTGCTAAACGCATTGCATGTCGATCCACGGGTTTCGCATGTGCATTTTGTTGCCTCTGAGAGCGCATTGCGCGTTCTCGCTGAAGAGCTGCGCTTCAGTGGCCGCAATGGCCTGGTTGAAAAGCTGCTGGGACATCCTTCTGCCAAGATTCAACAGCATGCAGAATCCGACATTGGGGCGTCGATCGCCAGCGGCAGCTATCCATCGAGTGGCATGATCATCCTTCCATGTAGTATGGGCACATTGGCGGGCATTGCCAACGGACTTGCGCAGAATCTGATTGAGAGGGCAGCGGATGTCTGTCTGAAAGAGCGGCGTCCACTTGTGCTATGCGTGCGCGAAACGCCTTTTAACAAGATCCATCTGCGCAATATGACTTTGGCGGCAGATGCGGGAGCTACGATCTTTCCAGTTATCCCTACACTTTATAACCATCCAATCGATTCAACAGTGATGGCGAAGCAATTCGTGGCGCGTGTGCTTTCCCACATTGGATTGGCGCAATCAGACGCATATGTTTGGAAAGGCGACGCGTAACAAGCAGATCGCTGAAGCGAATTGCGCTTCTATTCTGTGTTCTGATTTACTTGTAATTATTTCGTCTCCGCAGTAAAAACGGTTGTGCCACGCATGGCCCATCATGCATACTCTACCCGAGCAGGTACTTCAATTTGGCAGACTTAATGTGTCGAATAACATGAAAAGTGCCTACAAAAAACAGATAAGTAATCACAAGAAGTAACTTTAGAAATACGCGGGTAACTGTCGAATTCGAGAGCCATCTCTCCCCTGCCGAACTTCACCAGTTGCCATCCAAGGGACAACAGCAAACTGCTTTGAGGAGTCTTTTGATTGCATCGCTAGAGCTGAAAGCTCAGGAAAATCTGCTCATGCATGTCGTAGCTCTTACTGAAGCAGGTCACCCGGATCATGAAACGTCATTACGCTTCATGCGAGTCACTCATTGTCATCAGGAGAACCTTCATGGATGTCGCAACCCTTCCCGTGCCCTGTTCAAATCTCGTCAGCATGAAAGTGGTGCCGATCGAGAGAAGGAGCGCAAGCGGGCTTTCCTATCGGGACTATACCGAAGACTATGTAATTAAAAATCGTCCGGTCATCATTACCGATGCTATCGAGGGGTGGAGCGCTCTTCGCACCTGGACGCCGGATTTCTTTAGAAAGCAGCACGGATCCAAAATCGTCAGGGTGTCCGATACGGTAACCATGACCTTTGCGGATCTAATCGATGCCGTGGAAGCTTCCACTCCGGAAAAACCGGGCCCTTACCTGCACAAAGTTTTTCCTCATCGCGACATGCCGGAGTTGCTCAAAGATCTTCAACCGGAGGTGCCCTTCACTTTTCCTTGCCGCTACTCGAGTGCTCTCATGCCACAACGGTTGAGACGTCCAGACGGCTACCTCAAGCTGCTGATCGGCGGTGTCGGAGCGAAATTCCCCGTCATGCACTGGGATAACGACAATGCGAATGCCCTGATCACGGAGCTTTATGGTCTAAAAGAATTTGTGCTTTTCAGCCCGAACCAGACACCATTCATCTATCCACAGCCTGGCTCTCCGCACACATCTCAACTTTCAGACCTGGAAAATCCGGACCTCAATAAATTTCCCCTCTTTGTGAAAGCGACTCAATACCGCGATGTGCTCAAGCCCGGAGAAATGATCTTGATTCCCGCCGGATGGTGGCATTCCACGCGAATGTTGAGCGTTTCGATCTCGATCTGTTGCAACTCACTTCATCCCGCCAACTGGCGAGGTTTTGTGGATGACGCCTGTACATCAGGAAAGCATAGCCTGCAGACATGGATGAAGCGCTCCTACCTCACTGGGCTCGGAGGTGTTCTCAGCGCTGCGGAGACGATTCAGGAACGCTTTCCGAAATCGGGGATTTCGCGCAGGCTGCATGCAGTCGCTCCTCTCGGGAGTGGCACGCTCAGTTGAAACATCAATTCAGATAGAACGTTACAGGGGTCGCGCCGCTTCCAATCCGACACTTTGGGTCGGCTCCGTTGGCAGAAGTCTGCCTACATAGTTCAGGAACAAATGAGGGTTCAACGGCTTCGGCAAAAAGGCATTCGCGCCGGCCTGAAAAACCCGCTCCGTCTCCAGACGGGCACCGCGCTCTGCAATCATGATAATGGGCATCCGGACGAAGGCCGGCAGTGCACGCAGACGTTCAACGACGACCAAACCACTGCCGGCCGGTAAGCTTAAGTCCACAATCATCAGGTCAGGATTATGTTTACGTGCCTCGGACACAGCGGCGACAGCATCGAAAGCAAAAGAAATGGCATAGGCCTTCGCTGAAAGTATTTTTTGAATTGCCTGACACACTTTGGGGTCGCTATCTACAATCAGGATGCGTTTCATCATATCCCGTCCTTTACTGTCTTCATCGGTGTCTGACAGCGTCGGACGAGGGCCTAATTTGTGCTTTCTTCTTTGTTTTTCTTTGAGCTTTCTTAGGCTGCGAGGCCAAATGCCTTTTCGATCACAGCTATCGTGAACGGAGCGATGCGGTATTTGCCGTGCGAGTTCAGCTCTTCGTGATTGAGCCATTGTGCAGCAGCGGCATCGGAGGCACAGCATAAAGCGCCGCCGGTCACGCGGCAGAGGAAATCCACCAGCACGTAGTGGAATCGCACACCGCCTGCTTCGTCGCGGACGATGCGGTCGAAGACTTCGATGATCTGCAGCGGCTCGACTTCGAGACCGGTTTCTTCCAGGACTTCACGGCGTATGCCCTGCTCAAGCGTCTCGCCCAATTCGAGCGCGCCACCCGGTAAAGACCATTCGCCCTTGAGCGGTTCCTGCCCGCGCTGGATGAGGAGCACCTGATTTTCATGGAGGATGACAGCTCCCACACCGATGATCGGAGCCTCTGGATATTCGCGTCGCATGAGATTAAAGCTTCAGAGGCTTACCGAACTCTTCAGCGAAGACGGTACGAGCCATATTGAAGCGTCCGCCATGAAATTTATCATTGCCCTTCAAATGTCCAATGCCCAGAAGAGCGACGACGTGATAGCTGAGGGGCAGCTTCAACACTTCGCGCACTTTCTCCTGTTCGAAGCCTTCCATGGGGGCTGTGTCATAACCCAGGACCTCGGCCATGAGCATCATGGTAGTGAAGGCGATCATGACGTGGCGGTTGAGCCACATGGCAAAATCAGGATGATTCGAGAGGTAGTTAGGGATATTGATTTTGGCTTGCTCGGCGTAGTTTTCAGGCATGCCGCCTTCGCGCCCCAGACGGAGCATCTCTTCCAGGTCGCCATTACGCCAACCGTCGGCGTCGCCGCATGCCGCAATCACTGCGGAGGCCTCTTCGACCTTAGCTTGATTGAAACTTGCTGCGCGCAAACGCCGCTTCTGCTCAGCGGAGCGCACAACGATAAAACGCCAAGGCTGCATATTGTAACCGCTTGGAGCCTGTAGTCCTGCATCCAGAATCTTCTGCAAGTCTTTGTCCGGAATGGGGGAACCATCAAAGCTGGGCGTCGCGCGTCGCTGCGCAATCGCCTGAGACAAGGTTTTCTCCATTACATTTGCCATGTGTAAAAAACTTCTTTCTTCCAGGCGATGTCGTCGAATGCTACTGAATTTGACTCATCGGCAATTCAATCGCGAAGGGGCGCTGGTTTTCCGCGTTTGCGTATACCCAAAGGCCGTGAAAACTGCCGCGTAATTCAGGATGCTGCTTCAATAACGCCCTCATGACTTCGAGATTGCGGCTGCGCGTCGCCACCGGATCAGTAACATCACTCGATTTGTAATTCACGACAAGGTCGAGACCGCCCAGCGACCCGTCGGTATGAATATCCGTAATATCAAAGACTTGACCGTTTGCCTCAACTTTCATGGGCTCCTTATCGGGTAAGCCATCAGGGCGAACGCCAGCCATCTCTTTTTGCAGCTTTTCAAGGTTTGGGCTTGAGATGAAATCAACGGGAGTCAGCAGGTAAACGGCAGTCTGATAATAGAAGTACGCGTTCCATAGCTGGTGCTTTGCTGCGTACTCCCGCGCTCTGGCCCAGTACCAGACGCCGTCACGTCCTGCTGAGGTCAAAGGGCGAGCAAAAAATCCAGCCAGTCTCCACTGCGTGCTGCCTGCGGGGTCGTTGGCCAGAATCATCGCCAGTTGCTGCGGCTGCTGCACGCCGGTAGCGTGCACAACAACCAATGCGTAGTCACCCGGAGGAAGTTGTGGAATCGAAATGGTGATGAGCAACTGCGAACCGGGGATACTGCAGAAAAACTGCGTGTCGGCAGGTGCTTTGAGATCGGTGGCCTTCAGGCTGTAAATCGAATCGACAGTCAATGTTGCTCCCTGCAGGCCGGGAGAAATGGACTGGATGGTGCCTGCAATCGAGTCAAACTGTCCGGCGAGGCTGGCAACGGTGTTCGCCTTGACCGCAGCTATATTGCCTGACTGTATATTGATAGCCAGGCTGTGCGCGGCTTGCACGTACGCGGCTCGCTGGGTCTCTGTCAGCTGCGATTGCGTGGTGCAGGTGACTGCACCGGCCATCCTGCCAGAAAGTAGAGCAGCGAATAGTAGTAATGAACGCCAGCGATTCATAAATTGCAACAAATAATTTTTAATGAGCAAATCCAAACCACTGCTAGTCTAGTACATAGAAGTATGCCCGTTGAAAGACTCGTGCATGCTACTTTCAGATTTTGATGCGGCTACAGCTACAAACCGGAATCATCTTTCTCGCTGTTGCCTCTGCAACCATAACAGAGGCTCAGGTTGCGCCTGTGCCGCAACAGTTTCCGCAGCGCCAGCAGCTCCATGGGAATCCAGCCGCATTGAAGCCCTCGGCAGACGTTTCTCAGCAGGCAGCCGTCACTGCTCAGGCAGTGCCGCAGAGTGCGTTGTCACTTCTGGATCAGCCCGCTAACCCGGCGCAAATACAAGTGGATGCAGGGAAGCTTTCTGTAAAAGCAGACAATTCCACTTTGTCAGGGATTCTCCACGACATTTCCGCCAAAACCGGGATGACGGTCGATGGACTATCAAGAGACCAGCGAATTTTCGGCAATTATGGCCCAGCCAGCCCGCGAGAAGTTCTGTCGGCATTGCTGGACGGCCTTGGCTACAACGTTCTGATGGTGGGCGCACTTGACAATGGCGCGCCGCGGCAACTAGTGCTTACCGCAAGGACGGGTGCGAGCGCGGCCGCGAGTGGCAATCGTCAAATGCCGGTAACCCGGCAAAACAATAATGGCGACGATGATGATGATTCGACGCCTGATCAGCCGGACAACACCCCGCAGCCGCCCAGACCGGAGCCAAATCCCCCTGAGGCGAACCAGCAGCCGGAACAGACGCCGCCGGCAAACCAGCCCGGACAAGTCAGGACACCGCAGCAGATGCTTCAGGAATTACAACAGATGCGTCAACTGCAGCAACAGCAGCAGCAGGCTAACCCGCAATAGAAAAAGGCCACCAGTCAGGTGGCCTTCGCGTTTTACCTCAAAATTTGGCTACATAACCTGTGCAATTTCTGGCTTAGGCTGCGGAGCCTGCGCCGCGTAGGAGCGCGCGTGCATCTTAAGCGCGGCAAATGCAACCCGGCAAATGACATATGCCGACAGTACCCCAAAAGCGAGCGCAGCCACTGCTGCGCAAATCAACATCACCAAATTTAATGCGTCCTGCATCCTGATTTCTTTTCCAGCAGCTGCTTCTTTGTTTCTGGCCCTGCAGCCTGCCTGATACCAGCGTTACTGATAGCGTATGTCTACTACGATGCTCATTCTCGCAGAAAACGAGCACACATTGACCCACTTTTCTGTTGCCAACTAAGATACCTATAGGATTCTTGTTTCGATTTTGAACGGCCGCCAGCGCATTTGCAAGGAATGGAACCCTCCGCAAGTGCAATATTTCCGAATTCACATCCTGCATGTCGATCACTCATATTACCGTGCGCGGTGCGCGCCAACACAATCTACGCGACATCAGCGTTCAGATTCCGCGCAATACACTGACTGTTGTTACCGGACTTTCCGGTTCCGGCAAGTCCTCGCTCGCCTTCGACACAATTTATGCCGAGGGCCAACGCCGCTATGTGGAAACCTTATCGGCATATGCGCGGCAATTCTTAGATCAAATCGAACGGCCCGATGTGGATTCGATCGAAGGGCTCAGCCCGGCGATTTCGATTGAGCAGAAGACTACAAGCCGCAGCCCGCGCTCGACCGTCGGCACGATCACGGAAATTTATGACTACCTCCGGCTGCTCTACGCTTCGGTGGGCGTGCCTCACTGTCCAAATTGCGGGCGTCCGATTTCGCGCCAGACTCACGAGCAGATTGTGGAGCGCATCCTGTCGCTCGCTCCGGGTGAACGCGTAACGATTTACGCGCCAGTGGTACGCGGTCGCAAAGGCGAATTCAAAGACCTGCTCGATGAATTGGACCAGCAGGGCTTTCGCGCGCGAATCGACGGCGAACTGCGCGATCTGGCTGAGTCCATTCATCTGGAAAAGCGTAAAAATCACACAATCGAAGCGGTCATCGATCGAGTTGTGCTGAAACCGGGCGTAGAAAAGCGGTTGGCCGAGTCGGTCGCCAAAGCGCTGCAAATGGCGAACGGACTGGTGCTGATCGGCGTTTCGGGCGGAAGCGAACAGCTTTACTCTTCATCCATGGCATGCCCTGATTGCGGCCTTGATGTGCCCAAACTCGAGCCACGCAGCTTCTCCTTCAACAGCGCGTATGGGGCATGCCCTGAATGCCACGGGCTGGGCAGCATTTACGACTTCGATCCCGCGAAGGTAATTACGGACTGGTCAAAGCCTCTTCTGGATGGGGGACTTGGCCCGGGTTCGGCCTCGCAATATCTGTTAAAGCTGATTCATCTTGCGGCCCAGCGGTACAAAATCGACCTCAAGAAACCTTTTGAGCAATTGCCTCAAAAACAGCAGGAAATCCTGCTCTACGGCCCCGGAAAGACGGAAGCTCCCCGCACTGGCTTTCACGGTATTCTCGCCTATCTACGCGATGCAGTGGAAGAGTCGAAGTCCGATACGTATCGTGAGTGGATGCTGAATTACATGTCCGCTTCGACCTGCCCAGTATGCAAAGGCAGGCGTTTGCGGCCTGAATCGCTTGCCGTCAAGGTGGGCGACTTGTCGATTGCCGACTTCACGGCGCTTGGGCTGCGCCACGCCGTCGATGCAGCCCGCAATCTGCAATTTTCACAACGCGAAGGATTGATCGCCGAGCGTCTGCGGCGGGAAGTGGTGGAGCGGCTTGAATTCCTCAATGCGGTCGGGCTTGGATACCTTGCGCTTGATCGCAGCGCGGCGACGCTCTCCGGCGGCGAAGGTCAGCGGATTCGCCTGGCCACGCAGATTGGCTCACGCCTGCGCGGCGTGCTCTATGTGCTTGATGAGCCATCCATCGGATTGCACCAGCGCGACAATCAACGGCTGATCAACGCATTGGAGTCGTTGCGAAATCTGGGAAATACAGTCCTGGTTGTCGAGCACGACGAGGACACGATCCGTCATGCCGATTATGTGCTCGATCTCGGTCCCGGAGCAGGCAAGCTTGGCGGGCACGTCGTGGCGGAAGGCACACCGCAGGACATTATGCGCGCCCCAGGCTCTCTGACGGGACGCTATCTTGCTGGCGATATAAAGATCCTGCATCGCTTCGAACCGCGCTCCACAAATGGCAAGTGGATCACGGTAGAAGGCGCGCGCAGCCACAACCTTCACAATGTAACCGCGAAATTTCCACTGGGTGTGATGACGGTTGTGACAGGCGTCTCCGGCTCGGGAAAGAGCACGCTGGTGAATGATATTCTTTATCGCGCACTGGCGAAGCAGCTCTACGGCTCGCGCGAGGAACCCGGCGAGCATGGCCGCATCAGTGGATTTGAGAATATCGACAAAGCCATCCGCATCGATCAGTCGCCGATTGGCCGCACACCACGTTCGAATCCGGCAACGTATACCGGCGTTTTTTCGGCAATCCGTGATCTATTCGCCATGCTGCCTGAGTCGCGCGAGCGCGGCTATAAGGCCGGGCGGTTCTCCTTCAATGTGGCAGGCGGTCGCTGCGAGGCATGTCAGGGGGAAGGTCAACGGCGCATTGAAATGAACTTTCTGCCGGACGTCTACGTGCAATGCGAAGTCTGTAATGGCCGCCGCTACAATCAGGAGACGCTGGCAGTCAAGTTCAATGGCTATTCCATTGCGGACATACTCGATCTTGCCATTGAAGACGCACTGCCGGTGCTGGCCGACATCCCACAGGTCCGGCAAAAGCTGCAAACACTTGTCGATGTCGGCCTTGGGTATATCCATCTCGGACAGGCTGCGACGACACTGAGCGGCGGCGAGGCGCAGCGCATGAAACTCGCACGCGAACTGTCGAAGCGCCAGACGGGCCGGACACTTTATCTGCTCGACGAGCCGACAACCGGGCTGCACTTCGATGATGTCCGTAAGCTACTGGAGGTGTTGCACCGGCTGACCGATCTCGGGAACACCATCGTAATTATCGAACACAATCTGGATGTGATTCGCAACGCCGACTGGATCATTGACCTGGGACCGGAAGGCGGCGAAGATGGTGGACAGATTATTGCCGAAGGAACACCGGAACAGGTATCGCGCGTCAGGACGTCCTATACCGGCGATTTCCTCCACCGGTATTACGCGGAGCACCATCTTATGCCAGAGACAAGCGCTAATGGCAACGCCGCGCCAAAACGGCGCAAGTCAGCGAAGAAAGCAATGATTCAATGACACTCGATCCTGTCTCGCTGACACCTGTGCCGCCCGCGGAGCCTGCAGAACTGGTGCCGCCGGAGCCTCTCTATCAGCCGTATGCGTATCCGCAGCCGGTTGATCTCCCGCATTTGGGCCATGCGGTTCTTTTTTTTATCCTGACCGTGCCAATGCTGTTCATCGGGGAAGCATTGAGCCTTTTCCTGGCGAAGCAATCGCATCTTTTCGGCGGCAGAAGCTATCATGCAATTTTCGAAATGATGGGCTCGGACGCCCGGCTGGCGATTCCGGCGCAAATGCTCACCTATGCGCTGACGGCGCTTGTTGCCGTCGTTGTCTTTCCCCTGCTCTGGCAGCAGCCTTTCCTGCAAGGTATCCACTGGAATGTGGGAGCGGCCAGGACCAGGTTTCTATGGCTGCTCGCTCTCGGGTTGGGACTGGGGTTCGGCATCACCATGCTGGGCAATTATCTGCCGATGCCGAAAGATCCGCCGATCATGCAGGACATGATGGGATCTCCGCTGGGAGCATGGATGATGCTGTTTTTCGGCATTACTTTTGCGCCACTGCTTGAAGAACTGGCTTTTCGCGGCTTCCTGCTGCCGGGGCTAATCCACGCATTCCGCTGGCTCATGCGTCGAGAGATTCTTTCACCCGAAGCGCTCTCCTGGATGACGATTCCCCTTTCCATCGTCTTAACCACAATTCCCTTTGCCCTGCTGCATGCCACACAAGTCTCGCATGCATGGGCCCCTCTGCTGCTGATCGGAATTGTCAGTGCTGTGCTTTGCATCATTCGCCTGCAGTTAAAGTCGGTTGCAGCCAGCACGGTTGTTCATGCTGCGTATAACTTCACACTTTTCTCCGGACTGCTGCTGCAAACCGACGGCTTTCGGCATCTGGAGCGGTTGAACAGCTAGGACCCACGAGAATGATCTGCGCTCTTTCAAACCGCTATAAAATCATCCTCAGATACTCATGACCACCCATTACCGCAGTGCGCTGCTCCATCTGCTCTCACGCATCTCCTTCAAGCTGGGGGAATTCAAGCTCTCCTCCGGAGGAACGAGCGACTACTACATTGACTGTCGCACCACGACGCTGCACGCAGAGGGCGGGCGCCTGACAGGCCTGGCGATTCTAGAACTGCTCCACCAGCAGAAGATCAAGCCCGCGGCTGTCGGCGGCCTTACGATGGGCGCCGATCCCATCGTTTCCAACGTGGCTACAGCGAGTGCATGGTATGCGCAGGAGCATCATGGCGCTCCGCTGATTCACGGATTTCTCGTCCGTAAAGCAGAGAAAGCGCATGGCACCGGACGTCGCATTGAAGGCTTCTTTGAAAAAGATGCGCCAGTATTGATTGTGGACGATGTGTGCACTACAGGCGCTTCGACAATTACAGCCATTGAAGCAGCACGCGAATCGGGAATGAGGGTGATCGGTATTGCCTGTCTGGTGGAGCGTGAAGAAGCGAATGGCCGTCCTGCAGTGGAAGCTGCGGCGCAGGGCGCGCCTTTCTTCTCTCTCTACACAGCAAATGATGTGCGGGCGGCACACATCCGCCAAATGGCTCTATAAAAAAAGGCGAAAAAACAAAAACGCGAACAGACTCGGTGCTGTTCGCGTTTTTTTGTTTTTGATTTCGGATTTATCGCGGCTGCGGCGAGTTCACTTGCCCATCCTGTGGCAGTTTTACCGTGCCTGACGCCTGCGCGGTCGTTTGCGTACCGCTTTGGCCGCCGCTCATATTGGAAAGCATCTGGATTTCAACCCTGCGGTTCTTGGCGCGGCCTGCAGCAGTGCTGTTCGAGGCCACTGCCTGATCTTTCCCGATGCCGATGAGATAGAACTTGCGCGGCGCCACACCGTACTTCGAAGCCAGATACTGCACTACAGCCCGAGCCCGACGCTGACTGAGGTCGTAGTTATATTCCCTCGAGCCCACGGAGTCAGTCCCGCCGGTGATGGCAAGTATATAGCTCTTCTGCGAATTGAGCTGTGAAGCAAATTCATCGAGCTGTTGTCGATCGGCACGGGTTAAATCCGCTTTATCGAAGCCGAAATTTATGCGAGCGTCTGCAATCTGTTTGAAATTATCCAGATTACCAACTACGCTAGCCAGCGAATCGACCTGATTGACCGCATCCTGAGCGGCCTGATTTGCCTGCGAAGCCGCCGCTCCTGCGCCCTGGGCCGCCTGGTTCGCCTGATTGGCACTGTTTTGCGCCTGGGTGATACCTTGCTGCGCGCGTTGGTCCACATCGTGGATATTCCGATTATTGGTAGCCGTCGCGTCGTCAAGCTCATTCGTTTTTTGAATGACTGGCGTAGTCTGACTACGCACGTAATTCTTCGTGGAGCACCCACTAGCCAAGAGCAGCGACAGCGCCCCAAGCGCTGAAACTGTTTGCAAAGATGTCTTGCTGATACGAGTCATCATGTTCACTCCATTTCTTCTACTTCATCTGCGGCTTATGCCCGCATGTGTCATGCTTCCAGTTGCGGAGAACATGACTTTCCCGCTTTTCAGAGGTATACATTGCAACCTCATTGCCAAACCTCGTAACCATGCTCAAACATCCTTGGATTGAGTTAGTTAGCGTCCAGTTAATGTCGCAGCCGCAACCTGAAAGCAGGTAGCTTTTACTCGGATGCATGCAAATCAGGCGGATGGAAGGCGAAGAAACCGTAAACTGGAAAATAAGATTAAGCAATGGATTTTTACGAGAAAATTCGTACCTTACCGACGCGGCCCGGCGTGTATTTGTACAAAAACGCGGATGGCGAAGTCATCTACGTCGGCAAGGCCAAGAATCTTCGCTCCCGGGTGCGGTCTTACCTGCTGGAGGCCTCGCAGGCGAATGCCAAAACCGGATCGCTGATGCGCGAAGCTGTCGACCTGGATTACATCCTGGTCGACAACGAGCACGAGGCTCTCGCCCTAGAAAACAACCTGATCAAGCAGCGCAAGCCGCGCTTCAATATCCTGCTGCGGGACGACAAAACTTATCCCTATGTGAAGCTCACCCTCGGCGACCGGTACCCGAAGGTCTTTGTCACACGGCGCCTGCGCAAGGACGGCAGCGCATATTACGGGCCATATTTTCCGGGGAATCTGGCACACCGCATCGTCGATTTAATTCACCGCAGCTTTCTTATTCCCAGCTGCAAGGTGGACCTCTCGCGTTATCACCAGCGCCCTTGCCTGCAGTACTACATCAAGCGGTGTCTCGGCCCTTGTGTTGAGGGTTTGACCACGCCGGAAGCGTATCGCGAGGCCGTCCGCGACACGCAGATGTTTCTCGAAGGTCGCGGTGCGGAGCTGGGCAAATCACTGGAATACCGAATGCAGTCAGCGGTAGACAGTGAGATGTTTGAGCTCGCGGCCAAATATCGTGACCTGCTGCGTACAGTTTCCGATTTACAGGAGAAACAACGCATCGCTTCTGCGGAAAACGACGATGCGGACGTCTTCGGTTACCACTTTGAAAGTGGTATGCTAGCGGTAAATCTTTTTCACATGCGCGGCGGAAAGATTGTCGACCGACGCGAATTTTTCTGGGAAGAATTACCGGAATTGTTGGAGACGGACGACGAAAGCGCAGAAAAGTCAGTGTCGCCTGGCTCCGGCACGTTCGAGGCCGGCGCATTCTTCTCTGCCCTGCTGAAGCAGCTTTATATCGATCAACAATATGTCCCTCGCGCAATCTATGTGCCGGTGGATTTTGCAGATCGGGCAGCGCTTGCCGATCTGCTCGGCCAGCAGACGGGCCGGAGAATCGATCTAAGCGTACCGCAGCGTGGGGATAAGCGCTCTCTCGTAGATCTCGCCGGGCAGAATGCAAAGCAGAGTTTCGATCAGCGTTTTCGTGTATTACAGCCAAGCAACAAGGCCATCCAGGAAGCGCTGCAGGATGTACTGGTTCTGCCCGAGCTGCCACGCCGCATTGAGTGCTTCGATATTTCGCATATTCAAGGCGCAGAGACAGTCGCCTCCCTGGTGGTTTGGGAAGATGGCGCGATGAAGAAATCGGATTATCGGAAATTCCAGATCAAAACGGTGGAAGGCGTCGATGATTTCGCTTCCATGCACGAAGTATTGACGCGTCGCTACAAGAGGATAGCTGAAGAAAATAAGCCCATGCCGAGCCTTATCCTTATCGATGGGGGCCTTGGACAGCTGCATGCGGCGGCGGCTGCACTGGAAGAGCTCGGACTCACCAGCCAGCCGCTGGCGTCTATTGCCAAGCGGGAAGAGATTATCTACCTCTACGGACAAGAGAATGACCCGATCGTTCTCGATCGTCGTTCGCCAGTTCTGCATCTGGTGCAGCGGATTCGCGATGAGTCACACCGCTTTGCCATCAGCTATCACCGCAAACGGAGAGAGATGCGCGATCGCGATTCCGAGTTACTTTCTATTCCCGGTGTGGGTACACGCACGCGTACTCGTTTGCTGGAGCACTTCGGCAGCCTGCGCAGTGTACAGAGCGCCGATCTGGAAGCACTGACGGCCGTCGTGCCTCGTAAAACAGCGGAAGAAATCTATGCCTACTTCCGGGCGGAGACGGCTGGAGGCCGCTCCCCATTTCCCATCGTGGGCAACAATAACCGGTAGCTTCATTTGGAACTTTCCATGCCTTTCTGCGTAGTGCATGCTGTATACGCAGTCACTTCCACCCACAAGCAGACGCATGGAACTTACACAGCCAAAGACACCCCGCGGGCCCGTTCGCACAGAATTGCGTTTAATTCTCCGGCTCAGTCTTATCTTTGCCGCTCTCAAGCTTGCCATCCAGATTGTCGGCAATATCCTTGCTCAGCATGCCGGCTATGGCATCTTTCGCGACGAGATGTATTACCTCGTTTGCGGCAGGCACCTTGCATTCGGATATGTGGATCAGCCACCGCTTACTGCCTTGCAGGCACGGCTGAGCGACATGCTCTTCGGCCATGAAACGATGTGGACGCTGCGGCTCATCTCCGGTGTCGCCGGCGCTGCGAAAGTCTTTTTGACTGGCCTGCTGGTTTGGGCGCTTGGAGGGGGACGCAAGGCCGCCGCGCTGGCGATGCTGGCGGTGATAGCTGGCGGAGTCTATCTGGGTATCGATAGCTATTTATCGATGAATTCCTTCGACCCCATTTTCTGGATGCTTTGCACGCTGGCCTTGATCCGGATTGTGCGGTCCGATTCTCCTGCGGAAATTCGTAATTGGTGGATCGTGATGGGTGTCAGCGCTGGACTGGCCTTTGAAAACAAGGACTCCGTTGTTTTCTTTCTTGTCGCCATGCTTGTGGCATTGCTGCTCACTCCGCAGCGGCGCATCCTGGCCAATCTCTGGTTCGCCGTTTCGGTGTTGCTGATTGTCATTCTTGCGCTTCCGAATTTTCTTTGGCAGGTACATTACCACTTCCCTACCCTGGAATGGCTTCGCGCCGTGCAATCCACGGGCAAGGACGTAAAACTGCCTCCACTTCCATTTTTTCTTGGGCAGATTATGATGCTTACGCCGCATAATCTTTTGCTCTGGGCGACGGGTGTTCTGTGGCTACTCTTTGCGAAGGCTGCACGCAGCTTTCGATTTCTGGGCGTCTTTTATCTTCTTTTTCTCGCCTTGATGATGGCGCTCCATGCAAAAGACTACTATCTCGCACCGGCCTACCCGGTCTTTTTTGCTGCTGGAGCGGTTGCGTGGTTTGCCTGGGCAAAACAGAAAATGTGGCGCAATGGGCTTATCGGCATCTACACGGCTTTGCTGGTCGTGGGCATCGTCGCTTTCTTTCCTTTTTCCGTTCCCGTACTGCCGCCGCAGCAATGGATTGCTTATGCGGAAAGGCTGCACTATACGTCGCATGATTCAGAAGTAGAGAAGGACAAGCCGCTGCTGCCGCAGTTCTATGCGGACCGTTTTGGGTGGCAGGAGCTCGCTGACAGAGTGGGGCATATTTACAATGCACTGCCACCGCAGGAGCGCGCGATCACCGGCATTTATGGACAGAATTATGGCGATGCGGGAGCCATCGACGTTCTGGGACGGAAGTATGGATTGCCACCCGCCATCAGCGGACACCAGAATTATTGGATATGGGGGCCTCGTGGCTACACCGGCGACGAAATGATCGTGATTGTGGACGCGACACCTGAGCAAATGGCTCGGTTCTATGCCTCATGTGAAGTCGTCGGCAAGATGGACAATCCCTATTCGATGCCATATGAGCATCGCCCCATCTATTTATGCCGTGGCAGAAAGAGGTCATATCAGGCAGACTGGAAAGAACTCAAGCTTTACCACTAAAAGCCGATCAGGAGTTCCATTCATTGCCGTCAACGCAAGAAGCCACACAAACGCATGATCTGCCGCGTGTTCTTGGTGCATCGCACGCAACCGCTATTGTCGTAGGAACCATCATCGGCAGCGGCATCTTTCTCGTACCGCATGAGATGATGCGCGCGGTTGGAAGCTCCGGCCTTGTTTATCTGGCGTGGATCGTTGGCGGTTTGCTCTCGTTATTCGGAGCGATGACTTACGCCGAGTTGGGCGCCATGATGCCCTACGCCGGCGGCGAATATGTGTACATCCGCAAGGCCTATGGCGATCTTCCGGCATTTCTCTATATGTGGACATGGTTTGCCGTGGCCAAGCCCGCCTCAATTGCCAGTGTTACAAGCGGCCTGGCGCGCACGCTCGCCATCTTTGGAGTATTTGCCTGGCTGGAACACCCTGTCTTTCACGGATCGACGGCCATCTACTGGTCACAACTTTTCGCGATTGCAGCGACGTGGCTGATTACGGGGCTTAACTACCTGGGAATCAAAAAAGCAGGCGATTTTCAGCTGATCTTTACCTGGCTGAAAGGCGTGCTGATCGTCGTCATTGCGATCTTCTGCTTTACGTCGCATACCGGCTCGCTTGTGAATTTCAAAACGTCGTTCACCGGCTCGCAGGGTGGATTCAGTGGATTTATGGTGGCGATGATCGCCGTACTGTGGGCCTATGACGGATGGAATGATCTCACCATGGTCGCGGGCGAGGTGAAGCGCCCTGAGCGGAGCCTGCCGCTTGCGCTCATTGCCGGATTGTTCATTGTGGGCGCTCTGTATATGGCGACAAATGCGGCGATTCAGTACATTCTGCCGGCAACGCAGATTGCCACATCCCCGCGTCCTGCAGTCGCAGCCATGGCAGTGGTGTCTGGGCATGCAGGGGCGGTTCTGGTCTCCGCAGCGATGGCGTTGAGCATATTCGTCACTCTCAACGGAACAATCATGTCCGGCGCACGGGTGCCTTTTGCCGCAGCTCGCGACCAGCTATTCTTTCGCAGCATCGCGCATATTCATCCGCGATTTCAGAGCCCATCCACTTCTCTCATCGTGCAGGCCGTACTCAGTTCTCTGCTGTTGCTGGTCGTGGGACGCTTTCAGCAGCTATTTGAGCTGGCCATCTTTGCAGAATGGCTTTTCTATATGATCACGGCTACGACGATCTTCGTGTATCGGAAACGCCAGCCGGATACGCCGCGACCCTACCGTGTATGGGGATATCCTGTGCTTCCAGCGCTCTTCGTTCTTGCCTCCGCCGTGCTGCTTTATTTCTCGTATGCGGAGAACCTGCGCAATTCACTGATTGGCACGTTGATTATTCTGGCTGGCATTCCGTTATTTGTAATGATTCGCAAACGGTATCCGCTTACCTAGAAATCTGCCCGGGAAACAGCCTTTGAGAGGCGTAAATCGGCATTCCTGGACAGTATCGAAGAACCCGGTTTAATTCCGCCGCGTGGCAACCTCTTCATACACCTTGATGTATTCTTCGCCTGGCTTGGTCCAGGAATAGTCCTGCGCCATACCGTTACGCATTAACGTATGCCACGCATCCTTGTCGTGGAATACGGCAAGTGCGTGCTGCACGGTCTTTAGATAGTCGTCGGCGTAATAGCCATGAAATTTAAAGCCCGTGCCGGTGCGCGTTTCTGGATCCCATTCCTGAATGGTGTCGTCGAGGCCGCCTGTTGCACGAACGACCGGTACTGTCCCGTATTTGAGGCCGTAAATCTGGTTCAGACCGCAGGGCTCATAACGCGATGGCATGAGATAGATGTCAGAACCGGCCTCGACCTTGTGTGCCAGCGTTTCGTCATAGGTAACGCGGACGGAAATCTTATCCGGGAATCGGTCATGCAGGGAACGAAAGAGATTTTCGTAATACTGTTCACCAGTGCCGAGCACAATCAGAAAGATATTCTCGAAAGTAAGACGTTCGACAATCTGCGCGGTGAGGTCAAAGCCTTTCTGGGTAGCGAAACGGGAGAGAATACCGAGCACGGCGGCATCTTCATTCACATGGGAAGCGCCGAAAGCATGAAGCAGGTCGCGCTTGCATTCCGCTTTGCCGCTCAGATCCCTGGCGGAATAATGTGCAGCGATTTTGCCGTCGGTTTCCGGATTCCATTTGGAATAATCCACTCCGTTCAGGATGCCGTGAAGGTCTGCTGAACGCTTGCGCAGTGGATCTTCAAGGCCATTGCCAAATTCGGATGTTTGAATTTCTTCCGCATATTTACGGCTGACAGTGGTGAGCGCGTCGGAGTATACGATCCCGCCCTTCAGAAAGTTGAAGGTGTTGTAGTATTCCAGCCGGTCCACAGTGAAAATATCCCATGGCAGCAACAACCGCTCAGTGGTAACAGGCGGAAACCATCCCTGATATCCCGCATTGTGGATGGTGAGGACGGTGCCTGCTTTGCGCAGCACGGGATCGAAATAGTAGATAGTACGCAGATAGACGGAGAGCATCGCCGCCTGCCAGTCGTGAAGATGGAAGATATCGGGGACTCCGATTTGCTTGCTCGCTTCGAGCACGGAACGGCAGAAGAGACCGAATCGCTCCCAATTGTCCGGGTACTCACCGGCTTGTGTCCCGTAGGGTTCTTCGCGATCAAAGAGCTCAGGGCAGTCAA